>JABGYE010000376.1:0-14013 GCA_018675395.1 Akkermansiaceae bacterium | reverse complement strand
GGTAATAAATGCAGCGATCATACCGACCAAGTAGATTCCAAACTGATCTGCTGGGATAGATGAAATCTCATTCATCTTTAGAATAGTGCCACCAAGTATCGCGGGGATAGCTAACAGGAATGAGAATTCGGCAGCCATTTTTGGAGACACACCAAGCAGCATTCCAGTTGTTATGGTTACTCCTGAACGACTTATGCCGGGCAGTATTGCTAAAGCTTGTGAGAAACCAATAATTAAGGCCGATGCCTTTCCTAGATTGATTGTTTTATTACTCTTTAGCCAAATCGGTACGAACAAAATGATGCCAGTAATACACAACAAGGTGCATACAAGAATGGGCCAAGAACTTATTTTTTCTACGCTGTCTTTGAGTAGTAGCCCAATAAAAACAACTGGGAGTGTTCCTATAATGAGAAGCCAGATCATCTTTTTATCCTTATTTTCTCCTTTTTTGAAAAGTGACATGATCATTAAGATGAGTTTTTTTCTAAAGTAAATCAGTACAGCAAGGAGAGTTGAAAAATGAAGCAATATATCGAACTCAATTCCTGCCGATTCTTTATCAAATCCTAATAATTGATGAGATAATGCAAGGTGCCCTGATGAAGAGATGGGTAGAAATTCAGTTAGTCCTTGAACGATCCCTAATATAATAGCGTCGATTAAAGTCATATAATATATTTTGCTGTTATATATTATAACAGCGATCAGCGAATTAGCTTATATTTAATTAGGTGTCATTAATCAAAGCAAGGTTTAGGTGGGCAATATTTGTTCGCAAAACAGACAAATCTTTTTTGGCAAATCTAGAAAGGATAGTGGTTTGCAATTGCCTGATAATGATGAAGGAAATTAGGAGCGACTAATGCGCTCGGATCTGGCGGTGAGAGTGGGATTCGAACCCACGGAACCCTTTTGAGGTTCACTTCTTTAGCAAAGAAGCGCTTTCGACCACTCAGCCATCTCACCTAAAATTGATGTTTTCTTTTGCAAAGCGATTGAATTGGGTGACTAAAACAAAGCTTCACCGTGGAGTCAATCTTTTGCTATAATCAATTCTATAGTTCACTAGATCTAATAGCTTAATGAATTGGTATAAACTTCAAATGATTCTGTATGGGGCGTTGATTTTCACGGTTATGCAAGGTTGTGTTTTTAATGATGATTTTGGAAAGAGGGAAGAAAAGCCATCAGATCGAGTAAATGGAGAGGGAAAAAATCCAGATAATAATAGTGAAGATAAATATTTCATTGGTGAAATATGCCTTGTCCAGGAGTCATTAGAATTTGTTTTAATTAAATCTTCTAAATTGAAGCCTAGGAAGGGGACTGTCCTTCATGTAATGAGTCAAGGCGGTGTGAGCTCAAAAGCAAAATTAAGCGTCAGTCCGGAGAGAAGAACAGGATTTATAAGCGCTGATATCTTGGACGGAGATCCTAGATTAGGAGATTGGGTTTTCTTTAAGTTGAAGGAAAAACAAATAGATGCAGCATATTCAGAAGAGCCAAGTAATAATGAGAATAATGTTGAAGCTTCGCCTTTGAATTTAGAGCAACCTTCTGAAGATTGAATCAAATAATGAGGTTTTAAATGATTGAAGAATCTGAAGCTTTAGAAAGAATTCTTACGTCGACTCCCTTACCGGTGGAAAGAATTGTCCCTGTGTCTGAATCTGTGGGCTGTTTTGTGTTAAGGGATGCTCGAGCTAAAATAAATTTGCCTCAGGTGTGCCAGTCAGGTGTAGACGGTTATGCAATAAAAGCTTCAGATTGTGAAGAGGGTTCAGAAAAGCTAAGGGTAGTGGGAAAGAGTATTGCTGGGGGAATGTGTGATGAGGCGATCGATTCCGGAGAATCCTTCAGAGTATTTACTGGTTCTCAGATTCCAATGGGATCAAATGCCGTAGTTATGCAAGAAGATGTTGAAGTTTTACCTAATGGATTGATTTCGATTAACGCGGAAGTTTCTCCTTACGATTATGTTCGGCGAGTTGGAGAGGTGATGTTAAAAGATCAGAAAATACTAAATCAAGGGAGCAGAGTCAAAGCTTCTGCTTTGGGCGCATTAATAGCAGGCGGTATCAGTGAAGTTTCTGTTGGTAGTTTTCCAAATATCGGAATTATTACCACGGGTGACGAATTAATAAGTTTCGATCAAAAGCAGATAAAACTTCATCAATCATATGACAGTAATGGGTTGATGCTAAAAGCAGCAGCTTCAAAAATAGGATTAGAGAAAATTGATATTGCGCGAACCAAAGATGATATGAGTGAAATTTCCAAGGAGTTTCGCGAAATGAAAAAATGGGCTGATATTATTTTAGTCGTTGGTGGAATTAGTCTTGGTGAGAGAGATTATGTGAAAGAGGCCTTAACAAAAGGTGGAGTAAATGAGATTTTTTGGCGTGTAAGAATAAAACCTGGGAAACCACTCTATTATGGAAGTTATGGAGAAAATGGCCAAGTATTTGGTTTGCCAGGTAATTCTGTTTCTGCATTCGTTTGTTTTCATTTATTTGTACTACCTGCAATCCTTATGAGGGCTGGTGCGTCTGAAGAGTCTCTTATTTTAAGCACATTAAAGGCTTCAATGAATTCGCACCTCCATAATAAGACTAACCGGCCTCATTATGTATGTGGTAAGGTTAAGGAAGGGAAATTTGAAGCAATAGGAAACCAGAGATCTAATAATTTGCTCGCGCTTTCTCAATCTGATTCATTACTAAAAGTAAATCCAAAGAGCAGTATTGAGGTAGGGGAAATAGTCGATCTGTATCAACTATTAGATTAGAAGTTTCGGTAAAATTTAATATTTTAGGGTTAAGGCCTTTTTAAAAGTTAATTAATTTTAAAATAAAGCGCATTTAACTTCTCATATATGAGAAAATATCAAATTTATGCAAAACAAATTTGATATTATTCATTATTTGGGTATTATACAAATCAACGAATACTAAGTATATTACTGAAATATAAAAAAATATAGAAATTATAGTAGACATAGATATTTTATATATTATAATATTAATGTTAATTATAAAAGAATTAAATCTTAAACAATAAGGATTATGCAAGTGGAAACAGACAACAACCAAACTGTAAGGAAGGACGCTGGGCGATTGGCTGATTTCATAATGTTCACACAACGTTCCTTTCTTTTGAATTTATCGAAGGAACTCAACAAGGGAAATGTGTCTTATGCTCAGTTCTTTTTGCTGGGATACTTAGCAAAAGAGGATTACTTAACAATGACTCATATTTCAAAGAAGATGGGCCATTCGACTGCCGCAGCTACTGGTCTAGTTGATCGACTTGAGAAGCTTGGCTATGTGCAAAGATTGCATGCGTCAGATGACCGCAGGAAAGTGATGGTTCAAATCACACGTAAAGGCATCGATTTAGTTGATAAAATGAGAGAGGATATTATCGAAAATTTAGTCGAAGTGATGGCTGAAATGGATTCAGGAGTCACGTCAGCTGTGATGAATGCTTCTGATCTGATTAGTGAATAATTAATACATTCAAAGTTAAATGGTAAAAGCCTCGGCCTCATATGGGCCGAGGCTTTTTGTTTTGATGGCTCTTATGATTCAAGGTTATTAGTTATTATGATATAAATAATAAACTCTCGAAAACATTGTGAAGATTAACCAAAGCCGCTTCAATTCCCTTGAGAAAATTTCTGATATAAAGCACACCTTTATACTTAGGCGCTCTAAATTTCCTGTTAATCTTTATTCCAAAGAACAAGCCCTAGAGGTTTTGGCGCCATACTATGAAAAGGGAATAAATGCATTGGGTTATTCAGTCAATGATGTCGCTTTAGCTGAGCAGATCCATGGCGATCATGTTCATATCGTTGATGCTCCAACAGGTCTAAAGGATCCAATTCCTCATGTTGATGGCTTAATAACCTTCCAAAAGGATTTATTGCTAGGTATTTATGTCGCTGATTGTTGTGCTGTTTATATAGCGGATAAGAATTCCCGTGCAGTTGCTCTTGTCCATTCTGGAAAAAAGGGAAGCCAATTGGGAGTAGTAAAAAAAGTATTAATGCTGATGAATGCTAATGGAGTGAATTCAGATGATTTAGTGGTGCAGCTGAGTCCATGCATTAGACCTCCAGCGTACGAAGTTGATTTTGCGTCCTGGATACGGAAAGATTGCTTAGAATGCGGAGTCCCAGCTCATTCTATTCATGACAATCTTGACTGCACTTCGCAAAGTTTAGAGGCGTACTATTCATATAGGAGAGAAAAGGGAATGACTGGCAGGATGCTTGCTCTCATTGGAATTGAAAGTGATAGGGGTTGAATGCTAATCAGATTATTTCTGAGTCATAGACGACCACCTTTTCCCACATCTCTTTACATTCGTTGATGAAATGATGATGAGTTTCATGAGATTGGTAGGCATTGTGGTTTTCGATGGAGCTAAATTCGAGGCACAAATGGTATGTGAATGTTTTATCCGTCACTGGTCTTTCTGGTGTCCCTGCAAGTTTTCTTAAGGATCCACTTTTCACAATATCGATTTCAGAGAGTTTTTTTGCCTCTGATTCAAATTTGTTATTCATTGTGTTTTCTTTTAGCCAAAAAAATACGTTATGAGTCATTGCTGTTTGGTTGTTAGTTATTTTGGGTTAAAGTCCTATTAATTCTATCCTATGAGACACCTTGAATTTGCTCCCGCCAAGCTCAATCTTTGGTTGAAGATTCATGAGAAGCGTGAAGATGGGTTTCATGAGATTGAAACTCTAATGGTGCCGATTGCAACTGTTAAGGATGAGCTTCATTTTGATTTGAATTTGGGGGCAGGGGAATTGATGTTTGAATGTAATGATTATAACTTGGAATCTGATCGTGAGAATTTAGTTCTTCGAGCCTTAAGAGCTTTACAATGTGAGGTTGGCAATGAATTTCATGGGAAAATAAGACTAGCAAAAAGTGTACCAGTTGGAGCAGGGTTAGGAGGAGGTAGTAGTGATGCTGCGGCAACGCTGAGAGCGGTGAATAAAATTATCGGATGTCCTCTTTCTTCGGAGCAGCTACATGAAATTGCTTCAAGCCTTGGTTCAGATGTGCCGTTTTTTTTAGATGGTAGACCAGCAATTTGTTCAGGTCGTGGTGAAAAGATACAAGCATTAGAGGGTTCTGTGCCAGCCTATTCAGTAGTATTGGTTAAGCCTGATTTTGGAGTTTCAAGTGCATGGGCTTATTCTAAATGGGCTACAGCTGAGCCTTTGCCGGAGGTTAGTTATGTGCCTCAATCGACTGCGTGGGGTTCATTTTATAATGATCTGGAGATTCCAGTTTTTCAGAAATATCTAGGCCTAGCGAATATGAAAATGTGGTTACTTGAGCAGAAGGAATCAGAAATTGCGTTGATGTCTGGATCGGGATCTACTTTATACGCTTTGTGCCAAACCCCTGATGAAGCTGACCGACTTTTAGATAAAATTAGTGTTGAGTTTGGTCCCAGTGTATGGTCAGCGGTGGGTTCTTTGGGGGAATAATTAATTGGTTCATGGGCTTAGCCTTGATCGTGACCAGTTCGACTCTTCGAGACGATAGACTATTCTGTCATGAAAACGATTTTCACGTCCTTGCCAGAATTCTATTTCAATAGGTGATATTTGGAAACCTCCCCAAAACTCTGGGTAGGGGACTATTCCATCCGAGAACTTGGAGTTTAGTTCTTTTTCTCGAGCAAGCATCCATTCTCTGTTGGGAATTTTACTGCTTTGAGTTGAAGCCCAGGCGCTTATTTGATGCCCTATTGGCCGGCTTTTGAAATATTTCTCTGATTGATCCTTTGAGATTTTTGAAGTGATTCCTGTTATATTTACTTGCCGTTCGAGTTCTTTCCAGAAAAAGCAAACTCCGACACTTGGGTTGTAATCAATTTCAGTAGCTTTACGACTTTCATAATTTGTGTAAAAGACAAACCCTTCAGTGTTGAAATTTTTTAGCAGAACCGTTCTGACTGAGGGTTGACCCTGTTCATTGACTGTAGCGAGAGACATGGCAGTAGCTTCAACAGTTTTGGATTCAATGGCTTCGTTTAGCCATTTTTCGAACTGTTTAAAAGGACAAGGATTCGTTTCCTCAATATTCAACTTAGCTTTTGTGTAAGAAATTCTTAAATCTGATATGTTATGTTGGTCCTGGGGCATGTTATATTTTGTGACTATTAACCATGTTGGATTAGAATTTTGAGATGTCTACAAATGATAATATTAACGATTTGGAGAGAGTTCTTTTTAGTGAGCTTGAAATTAATTCCAGGTTGGACGAATTGGCTAAATGTATCTCAACTCAATATGATAAATGTAAATTAACAGTGGTGTCCATAATGAACGGAAGCCTGATGCTTGCTGCGGACTTGTTCGCACGCTTAGAAATTGATTTTGATATTAAGTGTTTGGTCGTGGAAAGTTATTATGGGGAAACAAAGAGTAGTGGTGAGGTTTTTATTAATTGCATAAGAATGCCTAATTTTTCTGGTCGGCACGTGCTTATTGTTGATGATGTTTTTGATACAGGAAAGACTTTGGAGGCAGTAATTCAGAGAATAAATCGTGAATGTAATCCTATAGAAGTTAGTAGCCTTACCTTATTGAAGAAAAAAAAAGAAACGAAAGCGAATTTAACCCCTGATTTTGTTGGGTTTGAGGTAGATGATTTGTTTTTGGTTGGATATGGACTTGATTACCATGGGAAGTATCGAAACCTTCGTGTCATAGGTGAGCTAAAGGAAGAGGTCATGGCAAATCCAACTTTATAATTATGGTTTTGAAAATAATTTTATTCTCGATTTTGCGGGATGCTGTAGGAGAGCATCAAATAGAAATAGAAGTACCTTTCAGTGAATGCAATATAGATGAGCTTTTGCAATTTCTATATGAAGAATGGGCAGAATTAAGGAAATGGGATTCCGTTATCAGGGCTGCGGTAGATCATGACTATGTTGATAGGCGCTATAAATTGAGAGATGGGCATGTTGTGGCCCTCATGCCGCCGATGCAAGGTGGTTGAGGGGCTTTACAATGGATGGTTCGCGATTTAAAGTCCTGCCCTATTATAAGGGTTTTTATGAATTAGGCTTTCTCTTATTGGGGGCCTTTTAGTATGGATACAGAGCAAACAAGAAATTTTTCAATTATAGCCCATATTGATCACGGGAAAACTACCCTGTCCGATCGGTTGTTGGAGTTTACGCAGACTATTTCAGAAAGGGAAAAGCAGGACCAGCTACTAGATTCTATGGATTTGGAGAGGGAGCGAGGTATCACAATTAAATCACATCCTGTGACGATGGAGTATACAGCTATTAATGGAAAGACTTACAAATTAAACCTTTTGGACACTCCTGGTCATGTTGACTTTTCTTACGAAGTGTCTAGGAGTCTAGCGGCCTGTGAAGGTGCCATATTGATAATAGACGCAGCTCAAGGGGTGGAGGCTCAAACTGTTGCGAATTTGCACTTAGCGACCGAGCAGGATCTTACTATTGTCCCGGTAATTAATAAAATCGATTTACCAAGCGCTGATTTGGATATGGCGCACAAACAGCTTGAGGATATATTGGCGATACCTGCAGAGGAGGCGATACAAGCCAGTGCTAAGATCGGAATTGGAATTGAGAACATCTTAGAGGCGATAGTGGAGAGAGTTCCTCCGCCATCTGAGTCCACTGATCAATTGCTGAGGGCTTCAGTTTTTGATTCGATTTTTGATTCATTTAGGGGTGTTGTTTCGTATGTGCGGGTAGTTTCAGGAAAATTGGGAAGGGGGACCGCAATTCGCATGATGAGCACTGGTAAGAATTACGAGGTGAAGGAAGTGGGAGTCTTTACGCCAAAAATGGAGAAGAGAGAGAGTTTAGGGCCAGGAGATGTCGGCTATCTGATTGCCAATATGAAGTCTTCATCTGAAGTAAAAATTGGCGATACGGTTACCGAGGTGAAGAGGCCAGCGTCAGAGCCCTTGCCTGGATTTAAAGAGATTCAACCGATGGTCTTTTCTGGAATTTACCCAGTGACTACTGATGATTTTGAACAATTGAAATTAGCAATGGGTAAGTTGCAAATAAATGATGCTGCTTTTCAATTTTCTGCTGAAAGCTCTGCAGCGCTTGGGTTTGGTTTCAGATGTGGCTTTTTAGGTCTTTTGCACATGGAAATCATCCAAGAACGGTTGAGGCGAGAGTTTGATATGGATGTCATTTCAACATATCCGAGTGTTATTTATGAGGTGAGAAAAACTAATGGTGAAGAGGTGTCTGTAGATAACCCGACATTCTTACCTGACCCAGCCGAAATAGATGAGATTCGAGAGCCTACTGTTAAAGCTTTCATTATGACGCCTAATGAATTTATTGGGGATTTAATTCAATTAATTATGGAGAAACGCGGATCGATCGAGCATACGGAGACCTTGGATTCGTCGAGAGTGATGCTAACATCAGTCCTTCCTTTGAATGAGATTCTTGTGGATTTTAACGATAGAATGAAGAGTATGACCCGTGGTTATGGCTCAATGGATTATGAGCATGCTGAATATCAGCCTGCAAAATTGGTTAAGATGGATATACGAATTAACGAAGAGCCTGTGGATGCATTTAGTTCGATCGTTCATGCGAATAAGGCTCAAAATTATGGGAGGAAGCTTTGTGAAAAACTGAAAGAAGTGATTCCACAGCAATTATTTAAAGTTCCTATCCAGGCTGCAGTAGGTGGTAATGTTATTGCTCGTGAGACAATTAGTGCTATGAGAAAAAATGTTACAGCTAAATGCTACGGAGGTGATATTACCAGAAAAAGGAAATTGCTTGAAAAACAAAAAGAAGGAAAGAAAAAGATGAAGGCTATTGGTAAAGTCAATATTCCTCAGGAGGCTTTTATTAAAGTATTAAAGTCATCTTCTAATTAGGTATTATGTTACGTCCAAAATATTTGAAGAGAGCGAAACTTTTAAGGAAAGGAGTTAGAAAATTTCTTTCTTATAAAAAAGATCTTCTTTCAAAGCAAGATAACAAAGAGTTAGAAGAGAGGCTTGAAGCTTTTGATGAGGCAATTTCTGAGAAGGATAAAGAGCGAGTAAAGGTAACAGCAACAGAGTTGACTGAGATTTGTGAGAAAGCAGTAAAGCCGCCTAAAAATCCTATAATACGCGAGAATCTTGAAGTTATATTTGTGGCTATAATTATAGCTATAGGGATTAGGTCATATTGCTTGCAGCCTTTTAGAATTCCGACAGGTTCGATGCAGCCCACATTGAACGGTATTATTTGTCACGTTCATGACCCTGACAGGGACCCTGAGTATTCAAAGCCGAGTTTAATTCAAATCGCTTGGGACAAGTTTTCCCAAGGTAGAACATATGTAGATATCACGATCCCTAAAGGGTCCAAAATTGAAAAATTCCAAGAAGTAACTAGATTTAAATTTTTTACATCTACCCGTATTTATTTTGAGGACAGCAACATGGAGCCAATTAAAGTTGGAGTGCCGCTTAAAAATCTTTTTCAGGAAAAGAACCGTGGAGGTCTAGGGTTAAGATCAGCATTAAATATTGGCCGTTCTTCAAATTTTAGTACCGGAGAGGCGAATTTTCATTGGGTTAACGGTAATCATTTGCCGATAGAAAATGATTTTGTGTTGCGAGGACATTGCGATACTGGCGATCAAGTTCTGGTTAATAAAATGTCCTATCACTTCCGTAGTCCCAGCAGGGGTGAAGTTTTTGTTTTTAACACTAAGGGAATTATTGGTATTGGGGGGGGCATGAAGTCTCAACATTATATAAAAAGGTTGTGCGGAGTACCTGGGGACGAATTAGAAATTCGCAAAAATGGAGGTCCTCTCTATGTCGACAATAAGCTTGCAACTGAATTTGGTATTGTGAGGGTGTCAGAGGATTATGACGGCTATACCTTAACAAGACGCATGCCAGGTTTGCCGGACCGTATGGGGCTTAATAAGGTCTCATTAAAAAAAGAGCAGTACTTTGCTTTGGGTGATAACAGTGATGATAGTGCGGATAGTCGGATGTGGGGAACTGTTCCTGATGAGAATCTATTAGGGCCTGGGTTAATGGTTTATTGGCCGTTAGAGCATTGGGGGAGAATTAGGTAAGAAATTCCGCGTTTAGTTATCAACTAGATGATTATCAAGCTTATTATTTGGTCAGATATTGATATTGATTTAGGTTTTGTTAAGTGAAAGGAGTAGATGCCAAGACCATTACAGTAAATGCAAAGTCAAATTTGGCATTTACACTTATGTGCCTTCCAAAAGAGAGAAGAAAAGACATGGTGTCTTTCTATGCTTTTTGTCGAGTCGTTGATGATATAGCCGATGAACCGGGATTCACCTTTGATCAGCGAATGGAAATGCTTGGTGAATGGAAAGACGGTTTGCTTAATGGATTTTTGGATCCGAATTCTCTTCAAAGTAAAGTGTCTTTTTTAAGGGAAAAATACACAATCGAACCAGAGCTTTTTGCCGAAATTATTAGCGGGATGGAGATGGATGTTAGCGGGACTGAGTATGTGAACTTTGATGATTTGAAAAGATACTGCTATCGAGCGGCTTCTGTTGTAGGTTTGATATGTTTGAAGATTTTTGGTGCGAATGACCCTCGAAGTAAGGATTACGCTATTAATTTAGGTTACGCATTGCAACTGACTAACATTATTCGAGATGTTGGCGAGGATTATAAGATGGGTAGAGTATATATCCCTGACGAAGACCTCCAGAAGTGCAATATAACGAAAGAAAATTTAGTTAGTTCAGCGAATAGTAGTGTTTTTATTGATCTTATGGAACTGCAAGCGAACCGAGCGGATTATTATTTTAAAGAAGCAGAAGCAAATATTTGTGAAGGAGATTACGCTTCGTTAAGGGCCGCTCGTTGCATGGGTAGAATTTACTCACTAATTCTTAAAAAAATAAGAAAAGGCGGATTTAAGGTTTTTGAAAAACGCTATAGTATCGGAAAAGCTAGGAAAATTTTAGCACTTTTAGGATATTGATTGATTGGTGCGGTTAGCGATGCTTCCCTCTTCTTCCTTTGGTGTATTTTCTTTGCTCCCGAGCCAGCCTGACACTTCTTCCTGTATCACATCCAGTTCGCTGAGATTAAGAAGCGGATCACGCACAATGAAAGCTTCGCCGCTTTTATAGTGCTCGTAAAAAAGCATTTTCGAATTGGCATCTTCTTTTATATCCACGGGTTTTAATATTTTTTTACGTTCGAGCATTGCAGCTAGTATATACCTAGCATTTTCGCTTCTTTCCTCATTTTCATCAATAAGTCTTCGAAGCATCGATTCTGCGCTTTCTTTTGCTACAACTTCTTTTGATGGGGGTTGGACTTCTTCTTCAAACTTTGAACGCCAAAATGAAAATAGGCCTTTTTTGTCATTATCATCGATAAGCTCATCCCAAGCTTTTGTGCTAAAATCTAAACGTGAGTATATTTCGCTTTCGTTGTCTTTGAATATTGCAGCGTAGAAGGATTCGCCATCTTGAAATGACTGTTTTGTTTTGCTGCACTCATTGGCGCGAGGGCGAATGTTCCATGAATCGGTAATTGCCATAGGGTGATTTTTTATTAGTGTTATGAAGAGAGTTGGCTGCTTGTTCGTTTTTGTTGGTTAGGTAATAGTTTCCCATACCCTTTTCTTAAATATTTTATAATTGAGAGTATTGAAATTTCACTATTATTTCGACGTGATATTATTAATATTATTCCGATACAAGCAATTATCAGGTTTGTTGACCAGGCTCCGAGTGGAGCTGGAATTTTCATTCCCTGAGCAAGGGCTAGAAAAAGATTTGATAATAGTAACATTAAAAAGAAAATGATCATTGCGGCTGTAGCGCTACTTGTTAAATTTCGTCTAGAACTAACAATTCCAAGGGGTGATGCAATTAGCGTTATGACTAAACAACTTAGCGGTAGAGCCCACCGATAGTGCCAGTGTGTTTTAAAAGCGGCGAGGCTTTTAGTGGATTTTTCTGAGTTACTTTTTAGATGAAAAGACAGGCCTGGTATGCCTAGTTCTTCAGGGTTAAGATTCCCACTGTAAAGTTTCCTTGGCGTCTCATTCCAGTCTGTAATGACAAGGTTATGAAATTTACGTTGAGCTATGTTTTCGCTATTTTTATTAAATTGAATGATAGTTCCATTGATTAATGTCCAAGAATTATTTAAATGATTCCACTTTGCTTGGCTTGAATAATAGGACTGAATTAATGTTCCATTTTCATCTGACTGGTATATTTCGACATTCCTAAGTTTTGCTGAAGCTAGGTTAGGAGGCATTGCACCAATGAACCAAGTTCGATGATCTTTTCTGTTTCTGTAAAGTCGAGAGTTGAGTTTGTATTGGTTGTTTTGGGGTTGGGCGTTGCTCGTATCAAATGACATCAAGACGGTCTCTTTGTGGGCATCTGTTTCTGGGGCCCATTCATAATTTAATGTTAGTGAAATTAATGAACAGTAAAGGCCTATAAAAAAAATAGGGGTCAGCACTTTGTTTAGGCTAAGGCCAGAGCTGACCATTGAGATAATTTCATTGTTTCTAGATAATTTTCCTAAAGCATAAAGTATGGATAAGAGGAGGGTAATTGGAAGTATGGTTACAAGGATTTGAGGTATTTGAACTAGGTAGTATTTTGCTATACCAAGCATTGGAGCACCTGCTTTCGATAGGTCTGGGCCGTTATCGCTTAAATCGATGATAAGCCAGATAGCGATGAATCCTCCTAGGCTATAACTGAAGGGGAGTATGATCTGACGAATTATATATTTGGTTAATAGTTTTGAGCGGGAATAAAATATAAGTAAGAGCGTAGGACTTAGAATTAATGTTCCCGTTAATATTTGTCTGATTAATGTGTCTCCTTTTGATTGGGCGATCCCAGCGAAGTGAAGTTGTGAGGCTCCGTGCCGTGCCATTTCGAATCTTAACCAAAACCAAAAAAAAGTGAGGCAAATGGTCGATAGGGTTAGCAATAGAACTACGCTTTTAAGATAATTGTTCTTTGAGTTCCTGAGCATGGATTTAAAGATTCAATAAGATGGCATCAAGGTATTGTGTATTAGTGAGTCCTCAAATTGGCTGTATGCATTTTTGCTTTATCATGGATAAGGCATTCAGGAAAGTGAGGAATTAAATTGAAGGCAAGATGGCTTCAATTTCTTGGTGTTTTCCACATAAATTTTCAATTTCTTCTGGTGTCATGGCAAGGAATGCAGTTGAAAGAGCATCTGCAAGAGCGGCGTAAGGTGCCAGAGCCCACGCGTTGCATTTTTTCATAGGTACGCGGCAATGTTTTCTTGGATCAATAATGTGTTCGCCTCTTTCACTGAATCCCGATCCGCTTAAAGAGTTATTCTTTAATATGATTTCGGGCGAATCTGGTTCACCTAAACCTCCTATCCACCCGTTGCCATCGGGGCCATCTCCAAAGGCTAATAGAGTGCTTCCGCCTGCATCTAACATGGCATTATTGATTCCGCTTTCTCTTAAAATTAATGCCATTTGATCTAGAGCATATCCTTTACCTATTCCGCCAAGATCAAGCCAGAGGTTGTCGGACAAAACAGTGGCAGTTAATGATTCATGATTGAGTTTTATTTTATTAATTCCAATGGCGTCAATTGCTTTGGAAAGCTCTTCTCTAGATGGATCCCGGGGGCTGTGATCAGGGTTCGTTAGAACAGCAATTAAAGGGCCAATAGTGATATCGAATGCGCCCTCTGTAGCGCTATGAATATCCTGTGCTAGCTGTATGCAGTCTAGAGCTGCAACCCCTATAGGTGTACTTTCGCCTTTATGTAAATGATTTAATCTGGATACGTCGCTATTCCTTTTAAAACGGCTTAGTTCGGATTCTAGTGGTTCCAGGTCTCTTAGTGCGGCTGAGGCTACGGCCATTGCTTTGGCTTCATTGGTTCCTGTTACATAAATTTGAAATTCGGTAGCCATGGCGTGAGCTCC
>JABGYE010000375.1:0-2630 GCA_018675395.1 Akkermansiaceae bacterium | reverse complement strand
ATTGGAAGTTGTCTTTTGCTAGTTCTTCATCCCTATCATTAATCGCCGTATATAGTTTCTTTTGTATTTCTTCAGTTTCGCCTTTCAACATTGTTGTTTGATTCGCTACCCCTATTTTCTTCAGATGTTTATCTGGATCAAATCCAGGTGAATAAGCATTACTAAACCTCTGTAAAAATTCCTCTTTGTCGCCACCTTTCCTTATATAATTACAAACATATTCACAATCCTCGATAGTAAGAATCACTAAGTAATGTCCTCCTATGTCATCAGTTGCCCTGCTGGCAGTTGCCCTCGTTTCCTCGTGATCTGCTTTACCATGGATAATAGCTGTAAAACCTCCCTTAGCGTAATTACGCACTCTCTTCCATACCCTCATCACATCGCCACACGTTGTATCTACTATTTGACAACCCTTTCTATCAATCTGATCCATTAATGTAATCTCTGCACCAAATGCAGGCACGATAACTATATCATCCTTGGTTAAATCGTTAATCGTGGCATCTGGATCGTCTCCCGCCAGATTCATAATCCCCATTTTTTGAAGTTGCTTATTAACCTCAGGATTATGAATTATTTCGCCAATCAAATAAATATTTTTTTTGGGGAAGACTTGCCTAGTCGCATACGCAAGATCTATGGCGCGCTCCACTCCGTAACAAAATCCAAATTCTTTAGCTAATATGACTGTAGTAGTATCGATTGAGTATCTACCTCCAGATTGTCTGAATCTTTCAACGATACGGCTACGATAATGCTGCTCCACCTCGGTCTGCACATGAGGCATAACTTCTGGTGTTCTTACATTAACACGCCGATTTTTTTTCTTCTTCTTATCCTGATTCTTATCTTTGGTCTGCATATTTACTAACCTTCTTCAAATAAAGAACCCTTTAATTCAAGGTCATCAAAATATTTTTTCGAAACCATATAGGAATTTTTGGGGTCAGGGTCCTTATAATCTTTGGGGCGTCGGATTTTCTTTCCTATAGTTTGATCTTCAGGAAACGACTCAGCTATTTTTATTTGCGTTCCTTCATCTACCAATGCAAAAAATTTGGGGGCCACATTCTTATGAATGCGCAAGCACCCATGCGTCCTAGGAACAGGATGAACATACCCAGTATGAAATCCGTACCCAGTCTTAAACTCCACCCAACAGGGCATAGGATAACCTACATATTTTGATTTAGACGGCGTATCGATTCTCTTTCCAGCTCGGATATCATTACCACTAACATGAAAACCATAAGTATTAGATCGCTTTCTGGGTAATTTATTAAATGCCGTATATGTCCCAACCGGAGTTGGAGTATCTTGCCTACCAATACACGTTGCTGTTACTAAAAGGGGTCTCTCTCCCTCCATCACATATATTGCAGAATTACTTAAACTCACTTTAACGCTTACCGCGTTTTTATTTTTTGGCTTATAAGCCAAGCAATTATATGACACTTGTTCAAAGCTATTGCAGTTAGTGTTTAAAAAACTCACTGCCAGTGAAATCACCATCGCAGGAAATGCTCGGAAGTTTTTATGCGCCTTCAACTCTGTATTACTCAAACTAAAAATCTGAAACCGGTACATGCTTTGAATATATTTAAACAAAAATTGAAAATGGTAATCGCTTTCTAATAATTAACAATAAGTAAACACTTCATAAGTCTAATTAACCGCTTGATTAAGCTACACTTTGTTTGTGTTTCATTTTTATAAAGTGACTGGTTAATATTCAGGCGCTATTTTTTTGACTCTCTAAAATTCTCCACTGTATTTTCTATAAAAGGCACCATCTTATCAACTCGACCCCTACATTTATTACGCGTTAAATCCGAATGATTTGGAGGTCCATCAGGAAACTCATTTATTAAAGCCACCAGTAAATCAATTAAGCTTTCAACATCTTTAAGCTTAACATATTCCAAATCTATTTCCCCATCTTTGTTACAGTTATGATAATTCCCTAAAGGAACTGAAATGCCGGCAGCCTTAATTCCAAATGCTGCTAAAGCTGATGCCTCACATGCACCACCATCCAAAAGTGCTCGCTGAATTGGAATTTCATGTTTTTTTCCTGTCAGAAGAATTGATTCAGTTGCATCATTATCAAAAATAGTAATCCTGTCCCCAACTCTGCATATGGGCCCTTTTCCCATTGAAGAGCCACCCACCGGAACACTAGTCTCGATAGAAACAAAACATGAATCACTTGTGAACGGCCACTCCTCCGCAAGTTTTGTGGCTCCTACGAACCCAACCTCTTCTGACCGGGTAAAAACTGCGCCAAATGATTCTTCATTTTGAGCAACATCTAAATGCTTAATTAATGAAACTATTGCTGAGCAACCCACTAAATCATCACATGCTCTTGATCTAATTTCATCATTAGAAATTTGAAAAGGAGGCAAATCCCACATGGCAAAATGACCAAATTTCTTTATAGGAAAATTAGTCTCGAGATACGAATCGGGGACACCTCCAAGAAAAATAAATTCATCTCTATATTTACTATTAGGAAAATCTTCACAGTTAGAATTTGGTAATTCAACAAATCCCGGATGATCCATGTGCGCACCAAAAATCCATTTAGGCGCCTTGTTATCTGGCCCAACTATGACAATGAGGGT
>JABGYE010000132.1:0-4382 GCA_018675395.1 Akkermansiaceae bacterium | reverse complement strand
TCCACGTTTCAGGATTAGGATCCATGTCCAGTACGCCATCCTCAGCAGGCAAATTGTATCTATAATGGATAACGATCCGGGCCTGATTCAGTGCACTGCACCAGTGATCCGCGTGCGCAGTTGGGATATTAAATTGATAACAGTTCCCCTCTTCATCCTTAGCCATCTTTGCCTTACCAAGATCATCAGCAACAATTTTCAGTGAGTCCCTGAACTCTACACGAAGCTCAGGCTCTATGTATTCCTTCCAATCTGAATCCGCAGAAGATTTTTTTTCATTGTCAAGATCCGCTCCCGGTGAAATCGGTGAAGGAAACAACCTATTCCCCGCTTCCTCGCAGCCAGTAGAATCAGCAGACTCCGGTAATCTGGAAAGCATTAAATGTTCAAGCTCAGAGACCTTGGATAAAGTCCATGTACCGTCATCATTATTGATCAACTCCATCGCATGAGAAACTAATCAACAGGTTCCATGACCGCATACAACTGATGAGTCTGTAACTGCTGAACATAGAGCTCGGCCTTTTCCCTTTCCCCTGTCCAAACAATGGCACTCCCTTCATAATGAACTTCCAACATCAACTCCGTGGCCTTCTCCTCTGAATAGCCAAAAATCCTTCTTAGAATCAGAGTCACAAAACTCATAAGATTAACTGGATCATTGAGGATCATCACTTGCCATGGCTGAGTGACCTGATCTAACGCTTCAACCTCTGCTACAGGGGAAGTTTCAACTTCAACGTTAGATCCTTTAATCAACACACTAATAAATTTTATGCTACTATTTGAGAGCTACTAAGATACTTGGCAAGAACTTTTCTTATCTTCTCCGAGCATTGCTGCGACTCATTGAAGAAGAGTCTCTCGCATTCAGAAATATTCTCAAGCGGAAATCCTTGCCGATTTTTACCAGCCATCCATTCCATAAAAGCATAGGAAATAATCCCATTTGCGAGGGGTATATTAAAACCTGCTAAATTGACCACAAAAGCTGCCGTAAAACTACAATCCGGAGATTTTTCCTGCAACTTTCTCAAGAAACGCATACCTCTGGCTCCTTCCCTAGCAGCAAAAATGCTCTCAGAACCCTCTCTCAAACGGTCCGATAATTCTTCAGGCAGATTATCCAAAAATTTTTCATCCTCCGTTATAATACTTTTAAGACATTCCTGAGAAACTAATTGGTTTATATGAATAAGATGAGGAATTAAAGTGTCCACAAAGGGACCATTAAAAAAATGACTCCAGCTAGTCTCTTCTTCATTAAATGTCAGAGGCGATCCAGGAAAAATACCAACTCGGGAATGCCTAATGGCCCTCAGGATCTCTTGTCCCTCTCCTGACTCATCACTATAAATCCTGCTTGTCTCCACTGAAATTTATACGGGTTAATAGAAAAAATTTATTTCTAGAAATGATTACTTAATAGTCAAACAAAGCCCAAGCCTGAAAACTCGCAATCATTATCCCCAAACCTCAGCAAGAATCTTTTCCTGTAATTCAGTGATTTGATTAAATTCCTCTCTGGTCCCATCACGATAACCGGCCAAATGAAGCATCCCATGAATGATGTAAAGGGTCAGTTCCTGCTCAACTGAAAATTCCATATTATTAGATGCTCTGAGCGCAGTTTCGACACTAGATATAATTTCACCATAATCGAAAGTGATCACATCAGTTGGGCTCGGGTCATCCATGAACTTCTCATGGACTTTAGCAATCTCAGCATCTGAAACAATACTCACTTCTAGCGAATCAATTACAGTCAAAGGTGAACCCTTCACTGCCTCAACAAAACACAAAGGAAAAGATAAACCCACACAATTGCGGACCACTTCAAGATCAAAAGGAACGAGTTCCTGTGCATCATGGATTTCAATTCTGATACTCTCTTCGGCGCCCTTCATCAGACCGTAGAATCACTTTTATCGGAACCTGAAAACTGAGAGCTTTTCTTTTTATTTCCGTTCCCGTTTTTTGAGCCCCTGCCCTTACCCTTTCGAGAACCATTACCCTCAATTTCAGATTCGTCCTTAGGATAAGTAATACGGTTATGAAACATACTCCTCAGAGTGGACTTAAAACTCTCACCCATTACAGTTATCTCTCTCAAGGTCAGATCACAATCCTTGAGCTGACCTTCAAGGATTCGATTATTTATTATCTCATCAACTAACTGGGTAATCTTCCCTGGCGTCGGTTTCTGTAGGGTCCTTGATGCACTTTCAATAGCATCAGCCAAACTAATTATTCCACTTTCCTTGAACTGCGGCAATGGACCAGGGTACCTGAAATTCTTTTCCGAAACTTCAGGTATATCATCCTCATTAGCTTCACCGTTCTCTACCTTGTCCCTCACCTCCTGCTGTTGATCAAGGGCACGATGATAAAAGAAAGAAACCATGGACGTGCCATGATGCTGTTCTATGACATCAACGATCTGCGTGTTTAGTCGCTTCTTTAAAGCCATATCAACTCCTTCTTTTACATGAGCAGTGATAACGAGGGCTGACATTGTTGGAGTCAGTTCATCATGAGGGTTATCCCCATCACTTATATTTTCTATGAAATATTCAGGCTTATGCAACTTCCCAATGTCATGGAAATAGGAACATACTCTGCATTTCATTGAATTTGCTCCAATCGACTCGGCTGCAGCTTCAGACAAATTAGCAACAATCAGACTATGATGATAAGTGCCAGGGGCTTCGATAGTCATCTTTTTCAAGAGCGGATGATTAAGATCAGCAAGCTCGATCCAGGAAATGTCTGTCGTAATTCGGAATAGGGTCTCTATGACAGGCAATATAGCACCCACGACGGAAACCGTGACAACGCCTCCCAGAATTGCCAATGCACAACCGAACCCAAAAGACTTCCAATCCATCCCCCCATCAGGGCTTCCTCCAATGAAGCCGAAAATGTATCCAAATATTAGCATCATCACACCTATAATAAAACCGGCCCTAATCAGACCGCTCCTCTTACGGACACTGTCAGTTAACAGAACACATACAAACCCGACCATGAGATTTGCCACAAGGATAAGAAGAGAAAGATCAATATCGACCAGAAGAGCTCCCCAGATCGAACATAATATGGTAACAAAGAGTGCCTGAGATCTGCCTAAGAGAATTGAAATAGAGAAAGGGGCAAAAGCCAACGGGGCTAGAAGGAAACCTAACTTTTCATCACTCAGTCCCAAAACACCATCACCGACAGGCAATCCAAAGACCATTCGAACAAGAGACAAGTGAATGAACATCAGTGAAAATATTAAGACGATACGCCCATTACGATTAAAGCTCCTTGGATGATTTATATAAAAATGTAAGACACCCGCAATGAGCGTCACCTCAGCAAGAAACACAGCACCCCAAGAGCTCAACAATTCTCCACGTTCGACCGGAGCGTCTAAAATTAGAATGCCCAGAACTAATGCGAACAATAAATAAGAAACTCCTCCAACAATTAAACTGTCACTGACCTTATCTATCCACTCATGCTCACTGTGCTTGCGGCGTGTCTTTTCTGACATTAGCCCGCGGCGCTTGAGTTGAAGTCTGTTGAGTGCCTTGATCATGAATAGAAATTTTCCCAGGGAAGAGGTAAACCGAACCGGAATGGTACGGCTCAGGGAATTGAAACAAATGACTTAAATTTGTTAGCTTGGAAGAATTTAGTGTTCTTTGCACATTTCAGAGCCCTGCTCAGGTAAACTCTGAGAATGTATAATTTATGAGGTGTTAACCATAAAGCTATCATCAGGAAGAGATAAAATCAATGCCTCTAAAACCCTATAAAAAACGTGCATTAATGAATTTTAATCGACCTCAGATGAGCTTCCTCTCGCCTCAGCATAAGCTCCTATAATCGAAGCGACGACCTTATGGCGAACCACATCGCAACGTTTGAACTCAATAAAATCCACACCTTCAACTTCTGAAGACAGCACTTCAATAGCTTCATTGAGACCAGAACGAATACCTCTCTTCAAATCGCTCTGTGAAGGATCTCCCGTGACCACGCACCTAGAACCTTCTCCCAGACGAGTAAGAAACATGAGCATCTGTTCAGAGGTAGTGTTCTGAGCCTCATCCAATATAATTGCCGAATTATTAATAGTACGCCCCCTCATATAAGCAAGCGGAGCAATTTCGATCTGCCCCCTTTCAATCATTCGATTAACCTCATCGGGTTCAATCATATCATATAAGGCATCATAAAGAGGACGAAGGTAAGGGAGTATTTTTTCAGTAAGGTCACCAGGTAAAAAACCCAGCGCCTCACCCGCCTCAACGGCTGGCCGGGTAAGAACTAATCTCCCTACCTTTTTTTCCTTAAAAGCATTAATCGCTGAGGCCACTGCGAGGTAAGTCTTT
>JABGYE010000374.1:0-40000 GCA_018675395.1 Akkermansiaceae bacterium | reverse complement strand
TTACTCCTCCACCAGCGAGCATCGTCGTAAAGCACCTAGGATGATGATCTCGGCCACCATTCTTTTCGGGTGCCTGAGCATAAACAGTTCGCCCAAACTCCCCCCCCCAAACGACAAGAGTATCATCAAGTAACCCTCTCTGCTTTAAATCAATAATCAATCCTGCAGTTGCCCGGTCAGTGTCCCTACATTGTCGCGGCAGATCCTGTGAAAGCTTAAAATGATGATCCCAGCCCATATGAAAGAGTTGAATGAAATTGACACCTCTCTCAGCAAGGCGCCTAGCTAATAAACAGTTCGCTGCATAAGTGCCTGGCCTTTGCACATCAGGTCCATAAAGATCCAAAGTACTTTGAGTCTCATCCGATAAGTTCACTAATTCTGGAACACTAGACTGCATCCTGAAAGCCATCTCATACTGTGAAATTCTTGAATCTATCTCAGGATCACCAATTAATTCTGAACGCTCTTCATTCAACGATTTTAAATCATGTAATATGTCACGTCTCACTGAAGAATTAATTCCGGGAGGATTCGATAAATAATATACCGGGTCTCCAGAATTTCTTAACTTCACACCGGAATGTTCGGTCGGTAGAAAGCCTGATGACCAGAGCCTACTATATAATGGCTGAGCATCCGAAGAGCTTCCTCGAGAAGTGAGAACGACATACTTTGGTAAGTTCCTGTTCACTGATCCTAAACCATATGACATCCAAGAACCTATACTCGGCCTCCCCGCTAACTGAGAACCTGTCTGGAAAAATGTAATCGCAGGGTCATGATTAATCGCCTCGGTAAACATAGAGCGAATCAAGCAAATGTCATCAGCTAGAGCCCCAATATTTGGTAATAATTCACTGAAGGAAATACCGCTCTTCCCACACTTATGAAAGCTGTAATTACTTGGCGCTATGGGCAATGACTTCTGCTTTGAAGTCATTGTCGTAATGCGCTGGCCCCCTCTCACCGAATCTGGCAGTTCCTTTCCACGATTCTTTTCGAGATTAGGCTTAGGGTCAAACAAATCAATCTGCGATGGTCCGCCCGATTGAAAAAGATAGATTACGCGTTTGGCCCTTGGAATAGTATTTTTATATTCGACCTTAGGACCTGATCCCTGAGCCTCTTCCTTTAGTAAACCTGCCAGCGCTATGGATCCAATGCCATGAGCAGAACCACGTAGAAAAGCTCGTCGATTTAATTGATCTTGTTGCCTGATTATATTTCTCAAAATACGCATTTGGATATCCCTGATCACTTGTTAATTATCTCGTCAAGGTTCAGAATCAAATTTGCAGACGTGGTCATTGCAGCAACACGAATCGCATTTAGCTCATCTGAAATCTTTGACTCACCCACTAATAACAGATCCTTGGCTTGATCAGGGTTCTGTTCATAATACATTAATCGACGCTCGTAACCCTTTAGCAGAATTGTCATTTCTGATTTGGTAGGATGCCTCGAAGTAGCGGTCCTGAATCCCCAACGCAACTGATCTTCTATGTCTTTTCCATTAAGTATCATTCTTTCAGCGAATTTTTTTGCCGCTTCCACATACGTAACATTATTAAGCAATGATAAAGCTTGGAGAGGAGTATTGGATCGAGCGCGCAACACATTGCATACTTCACGGCTAGGCATATCAAATAGGACCATGCTAGGATGCGGAACTGTCCTTCGGATTCTTGTGTACAAGGTCCTTCTGTACAACTTCTCTCCATGGTCTTGAACAAATTTCCCTCTCTTCTCTATCTCTTCCCACAAACCTTTTGGCTGGTAAGTCCATACGCTAGGGCCCCCTTGCTTCTCAACTAATAAGCCGGAAATCGCCAGCGCCTGGTCACGTATCATTTCTGCCTGAAGCCTTTGCCTCGGCCCACGACTCAGAAGCCTGTTCATGGGATCCTTTTCTAGTTTATTTTTATCAACAGAATGAGTCTGAGAATATGTGGAACTCAGAACCATATTTTTAATTATTCTTTTGATATCCCATCCATGCTGAACAAAATCAACAGCCAGCCAGTCCAGTAATTCACGATGACTAGGACGTTCTGACTGAGTGCCTAAGTCTTCAGTCGTCAAAACGATTCCATGACCAAAGAATTGAGCCCATAACCGATTTACTATTACCCGTGAAGTAAGAGGGTTCCGTCCATTCACCAACCAACGAGCAAGACCAAGCCTGTTCATATTTTCCCCTTCCTGAAGAGGAGGCAATGATTTCGGCAAGCCTGAGAAAACCTCTTCGGTCGGAGAATCATATTGTCCTCCATCTAAAACGAATGCTTTTCTAGGGTCAGGCATTTCCTTCATGATCATGACCGTAGGAAATAGTTGTTCGAGTTTAGCAATTTCTTTTTCCTGAGATCCTTTATCTTTTATTTCGGATCGGATTTTTTCCGAATTCAATTCAAATTCCTGAGCCTTGTACCGGACTCTAGGTTCTGCACTTCCACGTAAATTGTTAATAAATCCCTTCTCATCTAAATTATTAAACAAGGCAAAGAACTGGTAAAACTCCTTCTGAGTGATCGGATCATATTTGTGATCATGGCACCGCGCACAGCTAAGAGTGAGTCCGAGCCAAACCGTTCCCATAGTTTCCACACGATCAATTACATATTCTGTCCGCCACTCTTCATCGATGGCACCGCCCTCTGTTTGAATTCGATGGTTCCTATTGAAACCAGTAGCAATGATTTGATCATTCGTTGGGTTCGGCAATAAGTCCCCAGCCAACTGCTCAATGGTAAAGACATCAAATGACTTATTGGAATTAAATGATTCAATGACCCAATTCCTCCAGGGCCATTGACTATTTTCAAGATCATTATCATATCCATGACTGTCACCGTAGCGAGCACCATCTAGCCACCAAGAAGCCATGCGTTCACCGTAACGAAATGAAGCTAGTAACCTCTCAACGACTCTTTCAAAAGCTTGATCGGAACGATCAGATATGAATGCATCTATTTCATCTGTCGTGGCCGGCAATCCCGTCAGATCCAAACTAACTCGCCGGATCCATTCTTCCTTTGAAGCAGGCCTTTGTGGCAACAAATCCTCCACTTTCAAACGCTCAAAAATAAAAGAGTCAATCTCATTGACCCCCCAAGTACTAGGCTGAGACAAGGTTTGCTTTACAGGCTCTTTAAAAGACCAGAAAATATTTTCCTTGGAAATCTCCTCATCAGTGTCCGCCGTGAGTACCAAATCTGTAATGCTTAACAGCAACAAGACCGGCAAAACCGAATAGAAGGCGGTAAATTTCATTATTAATTAATCTGGCAGATTAAAGGAAAAGATTAAGCCTTTTTTCATTCATTAAAATGCTAACACCAAAAACATTCGACTAAAAATTCAGATAGAAGCTGCAATGGTCCAATAGAATATTATCCCTTATATTAAGACTATTTCGTGGTAATGTAGTTAAGTTTTAATTCTAATGTATAAAGGACTACTTAAGAGAAGTGATCATCAGTAATTACATAAAGTTACGTATCACAAAGGCACTTGGAACGCTCGTCACTGTGACAGTGATTTTTCTATGTATATTTGGTTGCTCAAAAAACGATCCTTCAGATTCAACTCAACGAGAGCAAATCTCTAATCCAACGAACAATTCCCCAAAGGAAGAAAATATAAATCGAGATAAACTGGGCATCATATCCAAAACTAAGACCGCCGGATGGAAAAAAATAGACGATCCCTCTGAAGATGGATGGGAAACTGAATTTCTAGCAAACCAAGCAAATAAGCAGCTAAAGAAACTTGGAAACCTTTTCTTTAATGAAGGATCCTTAAACGATCTTGTAACGTCTGAAATCGCAACAGATCCTCTAACCCCTGAGAGTCTTGAGTTAATATTTAAAGACAAAAACATCACAGCTCATAAAGGAAATAGGAATGTGAATCAGCCAAATGGAGGAGCTCAACACCTTAAGAAAGAACTTAACAGTGTCAGACAGAAACGGACCGGATCCGATGATGATAACCATGCGAAATTTAAAATCATTGGCATCAAAAAAGAAAATGGATCAGCGCAGAAAAAATTTACTACCGAAGTTCTCTTCTCGCTAAATTTTAGAACAGAAAAAAACGTCACCGAAAAACACGCCAGATGGTCAGTGCAATGGAATGGAGAACAGGAAAAACCTAAAATCGATAAGATACGTATTCTCTCATTCAATCAAACAAGCAGTTCAAAATCAGAGAAAATATTCACTGATGTTACGGGTTCCGCTCTGGATTCTAACGACTCCTATAAGACACAGCTTTCATATGGAATGAACCACTGGCTCACACGGCTCCCAGTCAGAGCCATGCTGAACCGGTTCGGAACCCCAGGTATTTCTATCGGTGATGTTAATGGAGACGGGCTCGAAGACATTTACCTTTGTCAGGAACCAGGACTTCCGAATCGGTTATTCATCCAAAGAAAAAATGGAACGTTAATGGATGTCTCAGCCGAGTGGGGCGTGGACTGGCTAGAGGATTCGCGCTCTTCAATAATAGCTGACTTTGACAATGACGGTGATCAGGATCTAGCCGTGGCTGTTTACGGAATGATTTTAATAGCGGAAAATGACCAGCAAAAACGTTTTGTCCCGGCAATGACACTTAAAACGAGCTGGTCAACAGCATCATTAGCTGCCGCTGATTATGATAAGGACGGGCTCCTTGACCTTTATGTTTGTGCTTACGTGCAGGAAGACAATGGCGAATCGATAGGAGCAGCTAATAATCAGTTCGTATATCATGATGCCGAAAACGGTGCCCCAAATCTATTATTCAAGAATGAAACGACGAAATCTGGAAAGCTTTCGTTCACAAATACAACTGAAGAAGTTGGCCTAAACATCAATAACCAACGATGGAGCTTTGCCGCTTCATGGGAAGATTTTGATAATGATGGTGATCAGGACCTCTATGTAGCTAATGACTACGGCAGAAATAATCTATATCGAAATGATGCCGGAAAATTCACAGACATTGCCGCAAATACAAACACAGAGGACAGTGCTTCCGGGATGTCAGTGACATGGGCAGACTATGACAGGGACGGAAGAATGGACCTCTACGTTTCCAATATGTTTTCAGCAGCAGGAAATAGAATCACTGGACAGCAACAATTTAAATCCAAAACTAACGATAAGATCCGCGACCGTTTCCGCCGCTTTGCTAGAGGTAATACTTTGCTACGAAATATTGAATCCTCATTCGTAGATAAGAGTATCAGCGCGGGCGTTAACATGGGCCGTTGGGCATGGGGATCTAATTTCATTGACTTAAACAATGATTCATTAGCAGATCTGGTCGTTGCCAATGGTTATTTGACCTCAAAGGAAGAGACTGGAGACTTGTGAAGTTTCTTTTGGCGACAGGTCGTGTCGCAAACCATTGATTCGGAAGGAGCTGATTCCACGCAAAATAATAATAGCCAAAGTCAATTGTCCGAGATGATGGATGCTGGACGGTCATTCAGCGGAAACGAAAGGAACTGCTGTTTCTTAAATATCGGCAATGGAACCTTTGTAGATATTTCCGGGATCAGCGGTCTGGATTATCCTGACGATGGAAGGGCCATCGCCACAACTGACTGGGACAATGATGGGGACCTAGACCTATGGATATCAAATCGGAACGGCCCACGTCTCAGGCTCATGCGTAATGATAATGATAATAAGAACAATTTCATTTCATTCCTATTAAAAGGTAACGGAGTTTCATCTAACAGAGACGCGATAGGTGCAAGGATTGAAATAAATCCAATCGGGAAAAAAGGAAATCCAATACTCATTCAAACAGTCAGAGCGGGTCAAGGGTTCCTATCCCAGTCCAGCAAATGTATACACTTTGGCCTGGGCACTTCAACAGATCCAATTGACATCCAAATTCGCTGGCCCGATGGATCAACTGATATTTTTCAGAAAATTTCAACGAACAAACGTTATCTAATCGAACAGAAAAACCCTAAACCAAAAGAACTGCGTTCAAGGAATGAAGCAATCAAGCTATCTCCATCAGCAGCCCAAAGGAACGAACCACAAAGCACCGCTAGGACTCCCGCAATCACACTATTCAAAGCCCCTAACTTCACTTTCAAGACAAAAGATGGGAAAAGAAAAATATTACCTCAAGGAAAACCTCTACTCATCAATCTATGGGCAACTTGGTGCGCCCCATGCATAAAAGAACTCGCAGATTTGAGTCATCACGAATCACTGATACGCGAATCAGGAATCGATGTGATCGCTCTTAACGTAGATCAATTGAGCACTGATGTAGCTCCTGAAAAAATTTCTGATATTCTTAAAAAAATAAAATTCCCTTTCCTTGCACGCAATGCCACAGAGCCCATGATCAATCTCTTGCAAAGACTTCATGACCAGCTCATCGGTCTTAACGAACCTTTGCCTATACCTTCAAGTTTCCTAATTGACCCTAACGGAAACCTATCTGTAATCTACAAGGGTCCGTTAAAGGTGAACCAATTAATTGCAGACAAGGACCATTCCGCAGGAACTCTCGATGAAAGAATCATCCGTTCAGCCCAGATCAAAGGAACGACCATCAAACACCCTAAGTCCATGCAACGTTCAATGGCTCACGAAGCATCCATTCATTCACGACATGGTCGTAATTGGTTAATGGCAGGAAACATGGAAGGGTCCATTTACCATTATAATATAGCTCATGAACTCAATCCCCAATCTCAAAGTATCTCTTCAAATCTGGCCCTCAGTCATTTCAATATGGCAGCTCAACTCAAATCAAAAACCAATCAAAGTGCCGCCCTCTTTCATTATCGTTCAGGATTAAAATTCCAACCCAAAAATCAAGCAGCCAGAAACAATCTGGCTTGGATCCTTGCGACTTCCCCACAAAAACAAATCCTAAATCCAACGGAAGCTCTGGAAATGGCCAACAAATTGAACCAAGAGACAGGCAACAAAATACCTCAGGTTCTCGATACTTTGGCCGCGGCACAGGCAGGGAATGGAGAATTTAAAATGGCGGTAAATACTATAAAAAATGCTATTTCTTTCTTAAAAGAAAAACCTGATGCCAATCTGCTAAAGTCCCTACAATATCGTCTGAGCCTATATAATAATCAGAAAATATATACTGATAACGGCTCCAAAGGCTGAAAATACAGTGATTATTGGTCGTTCTTGAGTGCGATTCACTTTCATTACAATATTGTCCTTTTCCGGCTCAAATATTGACTTTTTACCTGTTTTTATAGATATTCTGTAAAAGAAAAATTATTTTCACCTCATGGTTTGGAACTTCTACTCGAAACCTTAAATCCCACCACTAATCCTCACCTAATTATGTTAAAGAAATACCTAGGGCAATTCATTTCAATGATTGCTGCAACATTAATCCTATCTGTTTCTGCTCAGTCAGAAGAAGTTTACAATCAGAACTTTGATGATTTCGACGATGGCGAAATTGAATTAGGTGATGGCAGCATAATCGCTGGTGCAGCTGCTTCCATCCAGGGTGGCCGTTTACAACTAACCATTGATGGTCAGGGCCTCGGCTTTTCAAGCTTTTCCGTCCCCCCGTTAGAAGGTTCAGCTCAGGGCTTCAAAATCACTTTCGACTATGAAATGTTTGATAGTGTCGCAGCAAATGATCCGGCTGACGGATTTTCGATAAACTACGGAGGCGCAGCCATGGGAGAACTCGGAAGCGCTGAGGAAGGCATGGTCGGCAAAGGGGTTCAGGATAATCTTTCTTTTGAAGTCGATACATGGAGGAACGGAGACGCTGAGCAGGGAGTTAATATCTCAGGATTTGGAGATGGCGTAGACTTGGGCGAACTCGCATTCACAAATGGCGTCATCCTTGATGATGGGCAACGCGTTGAAGGTACGATGGAAATCAGTTGGTATCCTGGCAAGGGCGCCTCTTTCACAACGACTGGCCTTAACACAAATGCCGATTTCGTTGACGTCGAAACCGCTAATTTTGTTGCAAGTGATGACCATACATTCATTATCTCAGCCAGGGTCGGAGGAGCAAATCAGGACCTATTTATCGATAATTTTATCATTGAAACAGGTGCAGGCGGAGACAGTGACGAGGATGGTCTTCCGGACTTCTGGGAAACTGCAAATGATCTCGATCCTGAGGATGCTACTGGAGATAATGGTGCAGAAGGAGACCCAGACAATGATGGCATTACCAATTTTGATGAATATGAAAATAGAACAAACCCACAGAATGAGGATACCGATGGGGATGGCCTCGCTGACGGGGTTGAAAATGGTACCGGCGATTATGATGGACCGGACGCTACTGGAACGGACCCGCTCGTAGCAGACTCGGGCGGTGACACTCTCCTAGATGGGGTAGAAAACCCAACACTTCCTTATGATGAGGATAATCCGGAAGATCAGCCCGGCACAGATCCAAACGATCCGGACACAGACGGAGACGGAATAGGTGACGGTAGCGAAATCGCTAACGGCACAGATCCGACCACTGAAGACGAACGTGATGAAAGCTCTTACCGTCAGAACTTCGATGGTTTTGCTGATGGAACGACAGACCTTGAGGACGGTTCAGTCATCGCTGGACAGGCAGCAGAAGTTATCGACGGCAAACTCCAACTGACCAAGGACGGTCAGGGCCTCGGCTTTTCAAGTTTCTCGGTTCCTGCAATCCAGGGCTCATCAAATGGTTTCAGAATCACATTCGATTATGAACTCAATGACAGCCCAGGAAATAATAATCCTGCAGACGGATTTTCAATAAATTACGGAGATGCTCAGCTCGGAGAGCTCGGACAGGCCGAAGAGGGAATGGCCGGAGGACAGGCCATTGAAAACATTTCCTTCGAAGTGGACACTTGGCAGAACTTTGACGCTGAGCAAGGCGTGAACATTTCCGGAATGGCCGGAGGCACTGACCTTCAACAGCTCGCATTTAATAACGGGCCAATCCTAAATGATGGAGAAAAAGTTGAAGGAACAATAGAAATACAATGGCAACCGGACGTGGGTGCCAGTTTTACAACGACGGGAATGAACACGAACGCGGATTTCACTGAAGTGGAAATCCCTGACTTTATTGCAAGTGATGATCACAACTTCATCATCTCGGCCCGTGTCGGCGGCGCGAATCAGGACTTTATCATCGACAATCTGGTCATCCAGGCCGGTATATTTGATGGCGATGAGGACGAGGACAGCTTACCGGACTTCTATGAAAACGATAAGACGGGTAACCTCACAGACTTGAACGGACTCGGAGACGGCCCAGGACCTGGTGCAGGAACTGGAGACTTTGATGGTGACGGAGTCACTGACTTTGATGAGTATGAAAATAAGACCGATCCTACCGAAGAGGACACGGATCAGGACGGCTTAGCTGACGGCGTTGAGAATGGCACCGGCGATTATGATGGACCGGACGCTACTGGAACGGACCCATTAGTGGCGGACACTGATGGCGACGGACTCTTGGACGGTATCGAAAATAACAGTGGCGTTTATGTGAGCGCTGAAAACCCAGGGACTGACCCGAACGATCCGGACACGGACGGCGATGAGGTCATTGATGGTATTGAAATCAATAATAATACGAATCCTCTGAGCGCAGAAGATGCACCAGTCCTTTGGACTGTACGTAACGCTGCGGCGAACTTCCCGCTCAATAGTGTAGCTAATACGAGGGACCTCTTCGAAGATGAAAATCTTCGTGATGAGGAAAGCACGACCATTCACGCAACAATTAACTTCCGTGACGATGCGACTGGTCCATTCCCTAATCCTGAACCATTTCCGCTCTTCGAAGCTCAGGACGTTGCCCGCGATGATTTCGCAATCATGGCTACGGGAACGATCTTCATCACTGAGCCCGGAACTTATACTTTCGGCTTCAGCTCTGATGACGGTGGCGGGATCTGGATCGACGACGATCCAGTCATTGTCTTCGATGCTAACAGAGGCACAGCGACTAGTCTCGGAGCAGTCGAGCTTTCCTGGGGAGAGCATCAGGTCGAATTCCTCTTCTGGGAAAGAGGAGGCGGCGCCCAGTGCCAGTTATTCAGGCATAAGGAAGTCGGAGACTTTTCTGGTCAGGCAATGAGCACTGCAGACTACGAGCTATTTACGACTTCATCAGCTCCGGACAATGATGTGGACAATGATGGTTTGCCTGATATCTGGGAAGAACAATTCTTTGATAACCTGGACCAAACAGCTGCAGGCGATCCAGACTCTGACGGTCTTGATAACGCAAGCGAATTTGAAACAGGAACGAAACCGAACGCTGCAGATACCGATGAAGACGGATACAGCGATGGTGTTGAAAGTGGAACCGGTAAATGGGTCAGCGCGGATGATACCGGAACGAATCCTCTCAAGGCCGACTCTGACAATGATGGACTCCTCGACGGTGTCGAGAATCCTGACCTTGCGTATGATCCGGACAATCCGGAAGATCAGCCAGGATCAGATCCAAACCTCAAGGACACGGACGATGATGCTGTGAGTGACGGGCAAGAAATTGCCAAGGGTAGAGACCCATCCAAAGCCCAAGCGGCTCCAAGGGGATACATTCAGGACTTTGATGGTTTCCCTGACGGGACAACGGATCTAGGTGATGGAAGTGTCATTGCTGGTGCAGCGGCATCAATAGTTGATGGGAGACTACAACTGACCAGGGACGGTCAGGGATTAGGATTCTCCAGCTTCACTATCCCAGCCATCAGAGACTCATCTAACGGATGGACTATCACCTTTGATATTGAAATCTTTGACGGACCAGGCGCCAATGATCCTGCTGACGGACTATCTATCAATTACGGTAACTTCAATCTCGGTGAGCTCGGAAGAGCAGAAGAGGGAATGGAAACTATCGCCACTGTAACGGATAATCTTTCCTTCGAAATTGATACATGGAGGAACGGAGACGCGGAACAGGGTGTCAATATCGCTGAGCAGACTGATGGGATTAAGAATGACGTTGAATTCACCAATGGAGTCATCCTCGATGATGGGCAACGCGTTGAGGGCACAGTGGAAATAAGTTATAACCCGGCAACCGGTGCATCCTTCAAGACGGAGGGACTCAACACCAATGCCGACTTCGAAGACGCGGTACTAACCACATTCGTTGGAGATGATACCTTTAACTTTGGTATCTCGGCCCGAGTCGGTGGTGCTAACGAGGACCTCTTCATTGATAACTTCGTACTGTCACTCGGAACGCTCGGTGCACCTTTCCAGATCACTGAAGTGACCAGAGATGGGACCGAAGTGAATCTGACGTGGGCTTCAAGACCTAACAGAATCTATCTGGTCGAAAGGTCCGAAGACATGGAGAACGACGCGGACGACTCTAACCGTGACGGAGTCGTCGGGTTCTGGGAAGAGGTCGATGATGGAGTCGAAAGCGAAGGCGATACGACAACTTTCACTGACGAAGTTTCAGAAGATTCTAAAAAGATGTTCTGGAGAATAACAGACATGGGGCCGGCTAATTAGGCTAATACCCTCTCTGAAAAAAAATACCAATATATAAATCTCAAGGGGGGGGGCTGTCCGTGAGGGACGGCCCTTCTTATTTTAATCACAAAGTTGTAGCAACCCAAATACTGGAGTAAAATATGAAAAGAAAAGCCCCTCATAAAAACCCTATCCAGCTCTTAAATACTGTGAAAACTCAAAGACTGTTCCCTCTCCTTCTGCCACTCTTATGCTTCATGCCAATGGTGCAGGCCACGGCCGAATCTTATGAACAAGACTTTAATGGATTTCCAAACGGCACCACTGAACTTGGTGACGGTTCGGTCATTACTGGCCAAGCCGCAAGTATTGTTGATGGCCGTTTACAGTTAACCCAAGACGGTGAAGGATTAGGGTTTTCAAGCTTTTCAATTCCGGCCATTCCAGGATCTTCACAAGGATTCACAGTTACTTTCGATTATGAACTTTTTGATGGTCCAGGCAGTAATGATCCTGCTGACGGGTTTTCAGTTAATTACGGTAACGCCCCAATGGGTGATCAGGGCCAAGCAGAAGAAGGAATGGCCGGCCGCCCAGGAGTGACTCAGAACCTTTCTTTTGAAGTGGACACATGGCGTAACGGTGATTCAGAGCAAGGAGTTAACATTTCTGGAATAGTCAATGGAGCAGACGTTGGACAACTCGCTTTTGAAAATGGAATAATTCTCAATGACGGACAAAGGGTTCAAGGCAGCATTGAAATGAGTTGGGATCCCGGGGCCGGGGCTTCATTCACTACCACAGGAATGAACACAAATGCAAATTTCACGGGGATAGATACTGCTGAATTCAATCCCGATGATGAGCACACATTTATTATCTCAGCCCGGGTCGGTGGTGCGAATCAGGACCTTTTCATTGATAACCTCGTCATCACCACAGAAACCAATGAACCTATCAGGAATGGCAATCTCTATGTAAGTGAGTTTTGCGCTAGGAATGACAGCACACTGGAGGATGAGGACAAAGAAACTTCTGACTGGATAGAAATACACAATGGCAAAGATTCATCGGTTAACCTTGAAGGCTACTTTCTGACAGACAATACAGAAGATTTAACCAAGTGGGAATTCCCTGCTGTGACACTTGGTTCCAACGAATATCTAGTCATATTCGCTTCTGGAAAGAATCGGAGAGACCCTAATAGTGAACTGCACTCAAATTTTTCTCTGGCAGGTGAAAATGGTCAGCTCGCTTTCATAGCAGCTGATGAGAAAACCATACTCAGCGAATTTAATTATGAAGAACAGGTCGAGGACGTGAGCTATGGAGAACTTGGGACAAACCGGACGTTCGGATACTTTGATAATCCTACACCAGGAAGTTCAAATCGAGCCCCCCAGTTTCCGAACCCTCCAGGCGAAGAACTGCAATTTGATAAGCCCGGTGGACTTTTCAGTGGTAGCACTACTCTCCGCATCCTCACCCCAGAATCACCGAACGCAGTCGTCAGATACACAACCAACAACAGCGTTCCCACATCTTCCTCCACAGTATATAATGGTACACCCTTCACAATCAGGGACACGACCACGATACGTGCAAGGATCTATGAACCCGGAAGACCTCCAAGTGACGTGAAGAGTAGAACTTTCATTGAACTGAACTCTAGCGTAGCTAATTTTACTTCCGGATTACCTATTATTATAGCAGACACGAACGGAGCAAACATCGATGATGGAAATAGGAATTTCCGCTTCTCATACAACGTCGTCATTGACAGAGACCCTGCAGACGGCTTCGCACACATGAACGGAACTCCCGATTTTCAGGGAAGAGGAGGTATGCATATCCGTGGGCAAAGCTCATCAGGATTCGCTAAGAAACAATATGCATGGGAAATTAATAATAATGAGGGAGAAGACAAGGACGAGTCCATACTCGGTATGCCCAGCGAATCAGACTGGATCATTCATGCACCTTATTCTGATAAGACGCTCATGCGCAACGTACTCACTTACAATCTGGCCAGAGACTTATGGGGAAATCAGGGCGGAGTGAGGACCAGGTTCGTTGAGTTATTCGTTAATACCCGAAAAGGAAGTGATGTATCAATGAGTGATTACCGTGGCGTTTATGTGCTCATGGAAAAAATAAAAATAGCCAAAGGAAGGGTAGAAATTGATGACCTAGAAAATGACGTCACTGATCCAGAATTGATTCAGGGAGGTTACATATTCAAAAAAGACAAGGCTCCGCGTAGTCAACCCTGGTCCACTGCCGTTGAAAGGGTTCCTCTGGACATGCACGATCCTGGAAGAGTCAGCACGACCCAGTTGAATTATCTAAAAGGCTATATCAACGATTTTGAAAGGGCCCTTCATGGAGAAGACTTTGAAGATCCTCAAGTCGGCTATAATGGATTTATTAATGTCCCTACCTTCATTGACAATCACTTATTTGTTGAATCGTTTAAAGAAATTGACGGTTACAGAATCAGCGCCTATTTCGTCAAACCGAGATACGGAAAAATCCGTGCGCTCCCTGTATGGGATTACAATTTAGGTCTGGGAAATGCTAATTATCTTGGCGGAGAAAATCCTAGAGGCTGGTATTATCCTCAAGTAGGAGGAAGTGACTACTATTGGTATCAGAGACTATTTAAGAGCAGAGAATTTAGATTAGCGTACTGGGACAGGTTCTGGGAACTAAGAAGAAGCACATTCAGTGACGAAAACCTGATGGCTCAAATTGATCGTTGGGACGCTGAACTAGATTTGCCTAACGCTCAGGGAGAATCCGCAGTAACACGCAACTTTAATAAGTGGAGAGTCCTTGGAAATTACCTCTGGCCAAATGCTGGAGGCTATCAGTCAAGACGCACTCATCAGGCAGAAGTTGACTGGATGAAGAACTGGCTCAGACAAAGACTTGACTGGGTAGAAACTCAATCAAGAGGAACATCAGAATCCAACTCAGATTATGCCCTTCCACCGGACTTTAATAAGCTAGGGGGTGAGGTTAACTCAGGATTCAAGTTGCAAATATCTGACCCGAACAAATGGTCAAGATCAACGATCTATTATACTATTGACGGTACCGATCCAAGAGTGCCTGGAAATGCAAGAGGCATTGTAACTACATTCATTACTGAAAACTCAGACTGTGAAGTATTAATTCCTTCCGAAACAAACGGAGGCAGTTCTCTTTCCATTGCACAATGGACCAACACCTCTTCACCTCCCAACAATGAAAACTGGACGATAGGAAAACAGGGCGTTGGAATCGAGAGAAGCCCTTCCGGCACTTACGATCCTAATATTGGAGTCGATGTTGAAGAAGAAATGTACCGCATCAATCCGACTGCATATATCCGAGTACCATTCAATGTGACTGCCAAACAGTTAGAAGGACTCACTCAGCTCACTCTACGGGTCAAGTACGATGATAGTTTCATCGCATATCTGAATGGAGAAGAATCTACCCGGGACTCAGCACGTAGTCCGGCAGATTTGGCTTGGGACTCCAGAGCAACTTCAACTCACAGCGATTCTGAAGCTATGACCTTCATGGAATTTGATATGACACCTCATATCGAAAGATTAAACGTAGGTGAAAATATGTTGGCCATGCACGGATTAAATGCCGGAGCAAATAGTAGTGATGCTCTATGGAGATTTGAACTGATCGCAACGGCAGGTTCTGGTAATAGCCCTTCACCAAATGCTTACGCTTACGAGGATTCGATAGAACTTGAAGGTGGAGTCGAAGTCAAAGCGCGGACATTTGATGGGGTCGACTGGAGCCCTGCGACCCGAGCACTTTTCAAAGTCAATACGTTGACCGCATCCAATAGTAACATTGTTGTCTCTGAACTCAATTACCGACCCGCATCAGCAACGGACGAAGAAAAAGAGGCAGGCCATGAAAGCCGTGGAGACTTTGAATTCATTGAACTAATGAACATTCATCCGACCCGTTCAGTTAACCTCGAAGGAGTCACAATTAGCGAGGGCATTGATTTTACTTTTGACAATAGACTCAGCGCTGAAGCACTCGTTCTTCCTCCAGGAAAAAGGTTAGTCATTGTAGACAACATCGAAGCTTTCAATTTCCGGTACGGAAACCCGAACGTAATTATCGCTGGAAATTTCTCAGGAAATTTGAGTAATGATGGAGAGCAAATTGTCATACTTGGAGAATCAGGAAGTACTATCAAAGACTTTACTTACAACGATGTAGAACCATGGCCAACCTCAGCGGATGGAGAAGGTTTCACATTAACTCTGATAGACCCAACAACGAACCCCGATCATTCAAAGGCAACGAGTTGGCGTGCTAGCAGCTATGTTGGTGGAAGCCCAGGCCAAGAAGAGGGTACAGGATTCAACGGTGACCCAGAAAAGGATGAGGACCAAGACGGTCAAAATGCTTTCCTTGAATATGCCCTTGGAACAGATGACGCAAATTCAAATTCTCGAAGTGCTCCATCGGTTAGAATCGAATCTATAGACGTTAATGGACAGACAGGACAATATGTAATCTTCGAATTTCAGCGAAGTTCTAATGCTAATGGCATTACTCATTTGATCCAAACAAGTTCAAATCTCAGAGAATGGAACGAATCATCTAACCAGTTCAGTTTAGTTTCCACAACCAGCAATGGTGACGAAACAGAAAAGGTAACTTATCGTTCGAACGAACCTTTCAGTTCTCTTGGTAGTGCTTTATTTTATAGATTAAGCGTTTCAAGTAATTAAGAACTGAGGCCTTTTGAAAGAGTATTAATCTCTTTGGCAAATGCGTGCAGGCTCTCAGAGAGAGCCTTTAGAGTAATAGTTGATTCTTCCGATGGGATCAGGTTTTCTCCTACTTGATTGAACTGATCAAAGGGTCCCTTGAATGCTTGTGCTGACTTCATCGCATCATTAATTAAAGAACGGATCTTATCAGCTCGTGAATCAGGAATCTGCTCTGCAAGGCCTATCAATCCCAGGCCTAGAACCTGTAACTTTCCATCCAATCCGACATAGGCACCAGCTGCAAGATTAGATATCCCAGCAACGGTATGTAAGAAATCAAAATGCGTCGTGTCACTGAATGTGGATTGCTCCTTAAAGGTTGCACCCTTAGAAACTATAGATCCAATTTGGGACTTGGCCAGATCATCAGCCAAAACCGATACCATTCCTAGGATCCTAGTTATTGCTTGGTCCGAAGGCATTGACTCTAACCGGAATCTCAAATTATTTTTACTCTCAGAATCCCACTCGGAAACCAAATCCTCTAAGTCTTGAATGAGAAGATCACAGCAAGCCACTAAATAGTCTGCCCGGCGCTTAGCCAATTCTGTATTTTTTTTATCATAGTCTTTGAGCGAACGTTTTCCGCTTGATGATTTGTCTAAATCCTCCCCCCATAGAAGAAACTCAATGACGTGGTAGCCGGTAGTGAAATATGATTCGCCTGCCTTCAAATTCATGCTCCTAAGTAATTCAGAAGTGATGACCGGGTACTTCTCTTTACTGCTAATTATATTTCCTCCTACACTTCTTAAGGAAGTATAATCGATATGTCCCGGATCAATTGGCCAACCATTAACCCGATTAGAAATGCCAGAACCAGCTTTCCCGGGTTCGGCACTTGCGCGGGAAAATTCACTCTGTAGAAAAGGTAACCTTGCCCGCATCCAGCTCACCTTTGCGAGCAGATGCGTTTCCGCTTTGGGATCTTTAACAAAAGCAGAAACGGCTTTCTTCAGAGCCATACCTTGAGAAAGCGCTGACCTAGAGGCAGCCTCAGCAATGTTAGAATAATTGGAAACAAATAGCTGTTTCGCCTCACCAACATTCTTTGGGACTGGTGCCTTGAGAATTAGTTTTGGTTTTCTTGGAGCAAAGAGCCCATCTTGGGCAGTACTTGGCAAACAGTTAATATGGCATAAAGTTGTGCCTACAATTAAAGAACGGAGTAAAATTCTGAGGTTCATATTCATGTCTTTAATAATATGTTTAAACTGAAACATGCCATAACGGCAGTTGCCATACTAAACTCTTTTTCATGCTCTTCAAATAAAGGGCCTGATAAAAAAATCTCTACAGATGAATCTGTCATTGAATTATTTGATGGAAAATCTTTGGGAATATGGGAAGAAATCCAATTTAGAGAAGAAAACCAGGCCAATGTTCGAATTGAAAACGGAAAAATTATTTTCGACCGCGGAGACCCTCTGACGGGTATCGCTATCAATGATCCCGGCTTTGAAGTGCCTGATGATGAATACGAACTAATACTAAAAGCACGTAAGATTGATGGGCGGGATTTTTTTTGTGCGATCACTTTTCCGGTACCCGAAAAAAAAACATGCTGCACATTTGTGGCCGGAGGGTGGGGAGGGCAGGTCACTGGATTATCAAATATTGATTATCTCGACGCAAACAGAAACACTACGAGAAGCACTCTGGATTATGACCATGATCGATGGTATATCATTAGGGTCGAAGTCACACACGGAAGAATTCGATGCTGGATAGATAAAAGATTAGTCGTTAATTGCCTCATCAAGGACAAACACATTTCTATTCGCCCGGGCCCCATTGAAAAGTGTCAGCCTCTTGGAATAGCAAGTTATGACACTAAAGTGGAATTTGAATCGATCTCTTTAAGAAAAATTCAGACCAAAAACTAATCAATGAAGTCACTACTTTGCAGATCTGGCAATTATGCATTAATAGTTAAAACACAATGAGTGATAACACTTCCATAAAACCGGTTCATTTCCGGGAAAAAATTCGGAGGATCATCTTTGATCACAATACTCCAGCCTCTAAAGGATTTGATATTGCATTGCTTGTTTTAATCTTTCTGGCCGTTTTCGCAACAATGCTTGAAAGCATGGAAAACATTCGTATCCAGTACGGCTCTGCACTCAGAGCAGCGGAATGGATTTTCACTATCTTATTTATGTTTGAATACGCTGCGCGGATTTACTCAGTAAAATCGCCATTCAAATACATTCTAAGCTTTTACGGAATCATCGACCTGCTCGCTTGGATACCTCTATGGATTACACTTCTACTGAATGAGGACAGCGCTCATTACTTGGCCGTCGTAAGAATTCTAAGGATGCTGAGAGTATTCAGAATACTTAAATTAATTGATCTTATTGGTGATTCGAACCGACTCATCAGAGCCATGCGTGATAGTAGCGGAAAGATATTTGTTTTTCTCTTTTTTATCCTGACACTTGTCACGGTAACAGGCTCAATCATGTATATAGTTGAGGGTTCTCAGAATGTGAAATTCAGTAGTATTCCTACAAGTATTTATTGGGCAATTATAACTATAACCACTGTAGGATTTGGAGACGTTGTGCCTCTAACCGCAGCAGGGAAAATAATCACCTGCATCATGGTTCTCATTGGTTATGCAATCATTGCGGTTCCTACCGGTATCGTAATAGGTGCTATGAGAGATTCAAAGCGTACAGCAGCTAGTGGTCGATCTTGTTCAGAATGTAGCCGGGATGGACACCACGAGAGTGCTTTTTTTTGCTATCACTGCGGTAGCGAAATTGACAAACCATAATATTAATATCAAATCAAAGCGTTTTTAAATACGCATATAGATCCGCGAGCTGATCAGGCCCAAGGCCCAGAAGCAATCCTTCCGGCATGAGTGAGTTGGACCAGTCCTTCTGTTCAATAATGTTAGGCTCATCCAACCTGACTGTCCTGCCCGCACCTGTCCTTACTATGACCCCATCGGCAGAATTAAACGCAATTCTTCCGACGTGCTTGGTCCCATCTTTCATAGTAAACACTGTCGCCCTATAAGCAGGCGGAACATTAGCATTTGGCATTATAATCGATCGGAAAAGATCAAGCGGAGACAATCTCTTCGAAATGCCGGAAAGGTCCGGACCCAATGCATTTGTAGAAAGATGGCAAGAAGAGCAAGCTCTCTCCGCAAAAATTTTCTGTCCATTCTTTAAATTCCCTATAGTCCAATCAACGCCAGATAAGAGAGCATCCCAATTGACCTTGGAGTTTGGATTGTCCGCCCCGAATGAACTGGCAATCAAAGGATGGTTTTTTTCAAGCCACTTAGTAGCCTCACTCCTATCTTCCAATTTCTTTCCCGCAAGACGGCTAATTAAAGGTAAGCTAAGACGCATATCAGACACACCAAAGAACGCTATTAATTCTTCAGGTTCAGCTCTCGGACCAAGAATTCCTAAGGCTTTGATAGATGATGAGACTGCACTTTGATCGCCATAATTTAGTGCAGCCAAAAATAAATGACGGTCCATTTCTGCTGGCTCCTTGGACAATTGAATTACAACAGCGGTTCTAAGAGCAGGGGTCTCTGCTAGGATTCTTAAAAGTGGAGCCGAACGTGTCAGATCAAGATCAGAAATCAGACTAATAAAATCAGCTCTCCAACCATTCTTAGGTTCATTTAACGCGGCTAAAAAGAAAACTTCAGCGGCCCTGCTACGGAAAGGCTCAGGAAAGGAACCGGCAATTCCGGCATGATTGGGTCTGGCCAAGAGTGCGCTCTTGCACAAATGTTCAAAGATCGGTCCTCTTTCCGCAAGGCCTGCGATCACTTCATTAAGCCTATTAATGTAAGTCTGTTTGGATCTCATCTGTTTGCCCTGAACCTTTGAATCGAGACGCAGTATCGATTCGGATATTTGCTTAGCTGAATCCGAATCCAATCGCGATGATAATCGGGCCAGACATGCAAGATAATGAAAGTCCTCATCGGGCCTAGAATCTTTAGTTATAAAATTCAATATCCTTGTGGAGGAAATGGGATGGGGATCTCGCAACATAGCAATGAGTCGGGCGGACTCTCTTCGCTCGTCTGAGTCCAGGGAATGTAACAGGGCTCTAGACGAATTACGTGCTATCACAAGCAGATCGTTATGTTCTTTATTGAAAATTTCATCCGTAGACAGTTCATATCCAGTGAAAGATTCTTTTGATGGACTCTTCAAGTTCCAATCGCCTAAGGCTTTCATCAATAAACGCAGGGACCTCATCCTGTCTCCTATAGGCGCCTTTAATAATGTACTATCAAGATGCCTAGCCACGATCATCGCTTCTTCAGATTTGAATCCAGTATTCTTTTTTTCAGAACCTTTCTTTAATCCTTTCAAAATTATTTCATTCATTTCGATTGGCCTTGCCTCAGGCCTCGGATTTTTATATCTAATATGATAAACGGATCCGGTCGTGCCTCGACCACCTACCGAAAGAAAAATTGAGCCGTCTGGTCCCACTTCAATATCACTCGGAGCAAAACCATTAGTTCCAGAAGATTCGATAAAAGTATCAGTGACTGGAAATCCCACTTCTTTGATAAGGCCAGCGGTCTGCGTGACATAGACCTTGCCAAAGGTCCAATCACAATAAAAAACAGCATCATGATAATGTGCTGGAAACGCCGTGTGCCTGTAAACTGCGACTCCTGTCGGAGATCCCCTACCAACATTAACTACTGGCTTTACGCTATCATAATAATAGTCAGGCCTTTTCCAGCCTCGCTTCCAGCCTGACAAACGCCAACCATGATGTGCCCCATCTTCTAACCTATAGAGTCTGGTAGGAGAGTACCATGGAAGGAAGAATTCCCTTTCACAATCGCTGTCATAAGTAAATATTTGACCCTCACTATTAAAATCAAAATCATAAGGATTGCGTAATCCATGACACAGGGGAGTAGATTCCGAAAGGTTTGAAGAATAACGGATCAAGGCACCACCCTCTAATTGTGGATATTCTTTCATGTCCTGATGTCCGGCAAATTTAGAATCGTTCCCTCCAATTAAATATATTCTTCCCTGAAGATCCTTTCGAATTGCATGGATCCCATGTTCTCCGCCCCCAAACTTACCTATCCTAAAAGGCTTAGAATCAAATTTTCCGTCCCCATTTTTATCAATGTAACGGTTAAAATATCCTCCTTCTGTCGTTAGCAGAGTCCTTTCATCCAGAAAAAGCATACCCATTGCGCCGGAACTGGATTTAATGAGTATGGTTTCTGTATCTGCTGCTCCGTCTCCATCTTTATCCGTCAACCGCTTGATATAACCTCTAGAAGAAATCACAACAGATCCCGAAGGGTCCAGAGTCATTGAATAGACATCCGGAGCAATTACTGAATCAGCATAATGAGTAATCTCAAATCCTGGAGCAATTTTCAAACCAAGGTCATTAACAGAAACCAACTCAGCAGAGGCTTGACTTATGAAGGCGAGTGCAATGAGTAACCGGATCCGCATCACCAGATATACTAATGCCCGTAAAATAAATAACGAGTCTGATCTGAGAAAAGAACCTTAATCTTCTCTTTAAGAAAGCCAAGGCTTAGCAGGAACGGACCCTCGAGAACGAGAACGTTTGTAACCTCCCCCATTAGCTGCCTGCCAAGCACTAATGCGACGAATAAGTTCTCCTGTAGTCGAATCTCCTGATACCGTATCGGCTAGGATACTTGCCAAAACACTATCATATCGAATTATATCTTCGGCAAGTTCTCTAAGACTATCTTCTTCAGCAGATTCCTTAGCATATATCCAATCGCTTGGATCATCATGAGCTTCCGGCTTGTCTCCATTTAATTCTGAAGGCATATCAAATTCATTTTTATCAATATTTTCCGGACTGTTCGATCTTGGGTTAGGCATTTTATGTAATGTATTTCTTGGATCTATTGATCTTCGGATTTTGAATCCAAAAACGTAGATCCCTTTTCTATGTATTCCCTGATCGAATCGATTAGTAAAAGGTTCGCAGTCTCGGCAGCATTCTTACCGAACATCCCCGTCTCGGTCATCCGATCTAGGTGCTCGCGAACCCTTTCCGTTACAGAAACGGTCAGTTGCACAGAGGAAATCGCATTTTTTTGCCGAGCCATCGAGATAAAAATAGAATAATAATGCCATTCTTTTCTCATTTGTAAAACATTTTTTTGATAATTATAGCAATTTTGCTTTATCTAGATCTGAAAGGTCAAATAGCCAAAATTTATAAAACTTTTGGATCTGATCGGCTGCAGATCTCGACTTCAAGTATTCAACAAGAAAATAAATAACGATTTATTCTTATTAATGCCCGCCCTTTAAAAATGCATTTCAATTTGCTGAAATGCTACTCGAGAGAAATGTAGATCGACTAAAAGTCAAACTTGCCAGGGTCATCAAGATTATCAAACCGGCCTGCCCTGTCATCAGTATCACGAACAATCTTCGCTTCAGGCAAAGCATTGCGCAAAGTCGAAACTCCATTAGAAGTGACTGCAGTATTCCAAAGATACACTGCCTTTAAGTCTCGATACTTTGCTATGATCGGCATGCTCGCATCCGTGATTTTTGTGCCATATAAATTCAGCCATTCCAAAGATTGCAAATCAGCTAAAGCTTCTATTCCCTTATCCCCAATCTCAGTCCGGTTAAGATTCAAATGAGTTAGTCGTCCCAGTTTCCCTACATGTTTGAGACCCTCATTGGTCACCTTGGTCCGGCTCAGATCTGCTTCAACTACATTAGCTGCTAGATGCAATATCTGCTCTATCTCCTTATCTGTTATCTTGTGATAAGTCGAAATCCATTCAACTGATAAGTATTCAGGAAGAGTCACAGAAACTGGATTAATTGTTGCTCCTAAACCTTCAAGATGAGCTATCGCATCAGCGTTCGGTTCCCTAGCTGGCATACTCTTTACTTTCCGTGCATCAAGGTCAGCAGGAATTTTACCCAATGACTCGCCAGACCCTGAACTGAATTTAGCTCCATCATCAATCCATTTCTTTATTAAGGCCACTTCCTTGGTCGATAAAGGACTGCCGTCATCTGAAGGCGGCATTAAATCCTCAGCATTCTTAGGTAATGATACACGTATGTAAAGCTCGCTACTTGATGCGTCTCCAGGATCCAATACTCCACCCGAACGTATTCCTGTAGGAGTGTCTAGGGCAAGACCAGCTTTCGGCTTTTTATCTGATTCCTTCTTCTTAGCAGTGTGACAAGAATTGCACTTTGAAGCCATGATCGGAGCAATGTGTTTCTTGTAATCCACATCTTGGCCAAGCCCTATCAACTGCAAACACATGAAACCAGTGAGGCTAATAGACAAATTGCGTAAGGAATTATTCAGCATCATTTTAATGCAATAAACAGTGATTATCAGGGTCTTTGCCCTTTATTTAATCTAAAACTAAGCAAACACCTCTTTTACAGGCTTAGCCTCATCACCAATGGTAAATGGGCGACCCGAAGGAGAGTTTACTACTCTTTCCGTAGGTAGACCTAAAGCATGACCAATCGTAGCATTGAACATTCCAGGCGTCACAACACCTTCTTTGACAGTGTGTGCCTTCCGGTCAGTTTCACCATAAACAAAGCCGCCCTTGACTCCTCCTCCTGCCATTAAGCAAGTGAAGGCTCTGGGGAAGTGATCCCTACCTGTATTATCATTAATGTCAGGAGTCCTTCCAAACTCAGTTCCAAGCGCAACTAGCGTGGAATCCAAGAGGCCTCTTCTTTCGAGGTCAGATATGAGACCTGCGAGAGCAGTGTCTAAGATCTGACACCTAGACTCTACAGATACAAAGTTGTCATTATGTGTGTCCCATCCACCCATGCTCACTTCTATGAACCTGACTTGGTGCTCAACTAGACGACGTGCCAATAGGCAACCTTGACCAAATCCGTTCTGACCATATAGGTCACGAATCTTAATATCTTCATTATTAAGGTCGAAGGCCTTAAGGTCTTCACTGGTCATCAGTTTGATGGCCTCATCATAAAGACCATTGTAGGTCTTGATTTGTTTCTGTTTAAATTTTCCGTGAAAGGTTGAATTCATCTTATCAGCAAGCTCAAGACGACGATTGAAATCCGGCTCACTGACTGAATGTGCCCTCGTAGAATCTTTGAGCCCATCATTCGCATTGCCGAGTGGAACACCCCCATACTTTGCACCCATGAATCCTCCAGTCGCATTCTCAGCGGAACCTCCAACCGATACGAATCCTGGAATTGTCGTGTTCCTTCGGCCTGATAATCTCATGACCCAAGCTCCCAAAGCTGGATGCACAATAGTGCCACGCATAGGATAGCTCCTATGAAGAAGGTACTGGCCCTGTTCATGCGCGCCCTGATTAGTCTGCATTCCGCGGAACAGGGTAATGTAATTCATCATAGCCGCAGTCTTAGGAAGAAACCCCGAAATTTGTATGCCATCAGCATTAGTATTTATTACAGGAGTTGGGCCCTGAACTTCTTGATTTTGAGGCTTAGGGTCAAAAGTATCTAAATGACTCATGCCCCCAGACATATTAAGAAAGATAACACTCTTGGCCGCACCACGGCGCATCGGTGGAGCTGCTGCGAAAGTATCGTTAGTTGCAACGGTGGCTCCAAGCATTGGCAAAACGCTTACTCCCAAGCAATTCTTGGCAGCACCTATCATGAATTGCCTACGAGTTAGTTCGTCGCTCTTATTATATATGGTTTTATCTGACATTTGTTTGTAGCAGTTTACTTGTTTATGTACTGAAATCTTTTCTCAAATTAATTACTGAAGAAACATGAACTCCGCAGTAGAAATTAAGGCCGACACCATGTTCTCTGGGGCCGCAGCTCCATTTGATTTAAATTCCTCAATGAATATTTCTTTCTCTAAATTCGTAGGTAATCTTGACAGTATACTAATAAAGGCACGGTCAATTTTTTCCTCATCGGTTTTACCCTTCTTCATTACGCGAAAAACTTTGGCGCTACCATTAGCAGTAATGTGTCTCTCAACGTGTCCGTTCAAAATTGAAAGTACCTGAGTAACATCTGAATCAGTACTTGAGTTTTCAATGACCTCACGGTTCGACTGTCCAAACTGTCGAAGAAAATGACCATTAGGCATTGGTGATTTAAGTTCAGAAGCACGCATTTCATTCCCGTGCTTCTTACTAGAATTATAAGCCATCATCATCATCTGCATTTTTTCTCCACCTCCTTTACTGCCACCTTTGTCTCCCTTTATCTGGTCGTGCAGTTTCTTTGTATAATCCCAAACTTCTGTACCCGTATCCAAGGCCATCACATCATTATAAAGGTCCTTCATGGATTTCTTACCAACCAGTACGGGTCTCCCCCTATAAATGATAGCGTCTCCTCCATAACCGTTCCCTTTCCTCTCATCAAGATTATCAACTTTGAGAGTTAATAGAGAATCCCAAATCTGCTCAGCGCTTAAACGTTTTAATTGGCGGCCATTAAAATGGTATGCGGCCCTGTCAGGGTGTTGAATGGTGTTAGGGCTGAGCTGAAAAGCGTAACTCTTATAAAGAACCTTCTGAAATGCCTTAAGATCATAATCAAGATCAATTAAGAGTTCTTCTAGATATGACATTAGAGAAGGGTTAGACGGCTCAGAGGCTGAGCTGAAGTTATCAAGCGGTTCAAATAGACCCGTTCCCATGACCCTCTTCCACATTCTATTTGCTATGACCTTTGTGAATCTTGGATTATCAGAATTCACTAACCAATCAGCAAATTTCTGCCGGGCCTTCCCTGGATCAGTGCTCTTGGATCTAGTACTAACTTTGACCGTCTTACCGAAATGACTCAAGGACTTGGCTCCGACCCTCTCACCAGGATCTCCGTCACGATACTTATAGTCTTTCGGCAACTTAATGGTGCCTGTTCCAGAATCACTAATTGAAAAATCATAGACCGCATATCTAACTAACCTCGACACGTCCCTAAGCTCCCTGCTAACGCCGTCCATATCTTCTTTGTCTTCGAGATAGTCGGATAAATGACTCTTAGCTGTCTTGATACCGTTGGTGAAGGCAGCCATCTGATAAAAGTCCATCTGCTTCCATGAATCGAACGGATGATTGTGACACTGCGCACATTCGATCCGAGTCCCTAGAAATATCCTAGTCGTGTTGGCCATATTGTCCTTAAGCATGCCAGTGTCCCTCACATAGTAACCAACGGCACCGTTCTGCCATCCACCTCCAGTAGCTGCAACTAGTTGGTGTACCATCGTTTTGTATGACTTGTTTTCGGCGATGGAATCCTTAATCCATTTTATGTAAGGTGCACCGGAAGTGTTCTCAAATGTGTCAGTGGCCCTTAACAAGTCTGCCCACCAATTGAACATATGCATGTTATAGCCATAAGAACTTAACAAAAGCTCAATGAGTTTATTGCGCTTCTCTGGATCCTGATCATTAAGAAATTCCACAGATTCTTCGTAAGAAGGAATGCGACCAATTACATTAAGATACGCTCTTCGGAGAAACTCGGAATCGGTAGCCTTTCCAAGTGGCCGTATCTGCTTTCTTCTGAAATCAGCACCCACGAGTCTGTCGATTTTTTTTGATGCCTCAATTTGAAATTCAACTGATTGGCTTTTGGAGACTGTGCCTGTCCGTTGAGCAAGCTGTGAACTTGCATCTAGAACAAAAAAGGCACTCGAAAACGCCAGGGCAATGCTAATCCTAATCCGCTTCATTATGATATAATATAGCTTATATTGCGGGTCATCTGCAACTAGAGAATAAATTGCAAGAATAGATTAAATATTTAGTTTCATTAAATATATATTCCTGAAAAAAGCTGTAAATACTAGAGCTTTATTACTTTTCATTAACCCCTTATGAACGGTAACTTCCAACCACCGTCACCCGCAACACGGATGTCACGTAATCCAAAACCGGTTCTGGCTAGAAATAATAAAACCAAAGCAACTAGAAACAGCTTAATGAAAGGGACAATTTCAAAGCCCATCATTGCATTACTTTGGTAATAAGTGAGTGGGGAAAAAACAGCCCAACTTTCAAGACCCTTAATAGCCTTAGATAAAGTAGTAATGATGTAGCCTGCTAATACTAGGATGCCTGAGATCATTGCGGCAGAGGAACGGGACGGCACGCACATACTAAGTGCCAAGCTGAAACAGGCAAAGAACCATGTCACAACAAATACGGATACATATGGGAGTAACAATTGAAAAGGTGGGAAGTTCATAGATCCTGCCTTAACAACACCTATCCACAGACCCAGCCAACCCAGACCAATAATACACGAAAGACTAGCAGTGAAAGCAATGACCCTTCCCCAGAAAAATTGTCTTCGACTGACAGGATGAGCGAGTACAAAATCAAGAATCCCCCTCTCCTCATCAGCTGCTAATAGACCACTACCCGACACTGATCCGTAAATACCAAGGATGACCGGTAGGAATGCAAAATATCGTAATGATATGAATCCTTCAGGAGTAAAAATCTGTTCAGCCTCATCACCCCCTATGAAACTCTTAACTAATGGCTTTAAGTTCTCAAGAACTGGTCGTAATTGCCTTTCATTTTCTGCAACCAAATCATAGAACGGAATCGTTATAATGCCTAAAAGCATTAGAGGAATTCCCCAGCCTATGATCGCCCAAACCGATCGACGAAAAGAATATCTGGTAATAATATAAAACTTATTCATTTCCTTTTTTTCCCGGCTGATCTCTTTCAAGGACTTCTCCATAATAGGAAAGAAAAACCTCCTCAAGGTCAGGCCTACCAGTCTCGATAGACTCTACATGATATCCAGCCAATACCTTAATAAGGTCATCCATTTCCCCATCAACCATTAATTTTAACTCACGCCCATCCGGACTTACCTCGTCCAATAGGATACCAGTCAATGCTTCTATTTCTTCAGTACGCACTACTGTATTTTCTGCAAAAATCACTTTCATCCTCCAAGATCTTCCAGACAAAAGTGAACTCGTTTCTCCAACTTCAACGATCTGCCCCTCCCTTATAATTGCAACGCGGTCGGCAATGGCCTGAACCTCGGCAAGAACGTGTGAAGAAAAGAAAACAGTGGCCCCCGAACGACGTGATTCCCTTACCATTTCAAGTACAGTCTGTTGAATTAGAGGGTCCAGACCACTCGTCGGTTCATCTAGTAAAAGGAGATCAGGACAATTCATAAATGCAGCAATAATACCCACCTTTTGTTTGTTACCTTTTGATAGGTTCTTTATTTTTGACTTAATATTAAGATCCAACCGCTCAGCAAGTTCCTGAGCTCTAATACGGCAATTCTCTCCTCCTCCGCGAAGTTCTCTCAAAAACTCCAGAACGGAATGCACTGAAGTATTCTCATCAAGCCTAAGCTCACCTGGCAAATATCCGCAATACTTACGGACGGAGACTGGATCCGATTGAGGGTTCTTTCCAAGGACGGAAACTGTTCCTCCATCAGGACGAATAAGGTCAAGCATACAACGAATTGCGGTCGTTTTACCGGCGCCGTTTGGACCAAGAAATCCAAAAACTTCACCTCTATTTACAGTCAAATCTATTCCCTTAAGGGCTAAGAAAGACCCGTAGGACTTTGACAGATTATTTACATGTATTGCGGGATCAGAATCCTTGTCGTTCATTAATCAAAAAAAATAGTTCTTGGGTCCACCCAAAGACGAACCGAATCATTAGATGACACTTCATCAATCTTTGGAGCTGTCACTTCAATGACGCTAGGGTCTTGAAAATGTTCAGGCTTAGTTTCTGGATGTGGCCAATAAATAAGCCCAGTGACACACTTACTCAAGCCAACAGAAAGGCTCACTTCAAAGAAAGAAAAATCCTCGGCCGGACAATCAGCGTGCCATTTAACATTTTTAAATGCGTGGGTTGGATTGACAGGATTTGGTTTTAAAGGAAATACCGAAATATTAATCGTGGCTCGATAATAACCGTTCAGATTCAAGCCATTCTTTTCAAATATTGGCCACTGAAGGGCAAGAGTGCCTTCAGGAAAACGAGGATCTCCGGCTCGTCCAGAAGCGACGCCGTGCCCCTTAACTATTTGCCCAGAAATAATATCCATTGAGTTCAAAATCGATCAAAGGACTCTGATTTAGCATAATATCCAGATTCTTTTATCACGGAACATGTTTTAGGTAATGGATATATTTGATTTAAAAAACGAATTAGAATTGGCTTCAACAAAATGCACTAATGATGAAATGAAATCAATGAGCTAAATCCCATTTGTGTTTCAGTGGATCTTCCCGAAAATAAATATCATGTCTAAGCATCAAGTCATACTAAATTGGAAGCGTCAAGGCGCTCCTTTTACTTATAAGGAATATCCAAGAGCACATACTTGGGACTTTGGTACCGGTGAACTCGTGAAAGCATCTGCTGCCCCCGATTTTCTTGGAGACCCTTTACTGGCAGATCCTGAGCAGGCCTTTGTAGCATCATTAGCAAGTTGTCATGCGCTTACCTTCCTCGCTCTGTGTTCATTACAGAAAATTACAGTGAACTCTTACTGTGACACAGCTATAGGATACTTAGAAAAAGCAGAAGACGGTAAGCCGTGGCTTTCTAGGGTAGAGCTAAATCCCTCAATAAAGTTTGATGAAAGCGAAAAATGTGACCCTGCAAACATAAAAGATATACATCAAAAAGCTCACCTCGAATGCTTCCTGGCACGCTCAGTAAAAACCCAAATAACAATTAATTAGAAATTAATGACTTCCAGATCAATTAAATCAGCACTCTTGTCCATTGGACCTAATTGATGTTAGTCTAATAATATGAAATCAATATTTTATCTCCTCATTACAGTTCTTTACCTGAGTTTCTTTTCGCCTTCGCTACAAGCTCAAAATCTAGTCTACGAAGGCACTTCCGGTATTGGTAAGGGAAAACATATTGTTTTCATTGCAAGTGATCATGAATATCGTGGAGAAGAAACATGCCCTGCCATTGCCCGTATTCTGGCTCATCGATACGGTTTCAAATGCACTGTTCTTTTTGGTTTAGATGATAATGGGCACATCACACCAGGATCCTCAAAAATCCCAGGAATGGAGGCCTTGGACAAAGCAGATATGATGTTTTTATTCCTTAGATTTTTAGCTCCCGATGACGCATCAATGAAACATTTCATTAATTATCTGAATCGCGGAGGACCGGTCCTCGGATTACGCACGACAACGCATGGCTTCAATGGCCTCAAAGGAAAAAACAGCAAGTACAATTACAATTCACGAGACAAGAGCTACGACTGGGGATTTGGCCGTCAGATACTAGGTGAGACCTGGAGACCACGTGAAGGTGCTGGTCATTATGGAAGCAACCATAAATTCAGCACACGAATGTTCGTGGTTCCAGAGCAAAAAAATCATCCTGTCATGCGCGGAGTAAAGGATATGCACGCGATGTCTGGAGCGTACAGTGCAGTGCCTATCGAGGGATCTGTCATACTGGGCAAGAACCAAGTTCTCGATTCAATGAAACCGGACGGTAAGCCACTCCCCAATAAGCCCCCTAGTCCCTCAATTTGGGTCCGCAGTTACAAATCTGATTCTGGTAAAGAGGGACGTGTTTTCACTTCTACCCAGGGCGCTTCTGAAGATATTATTAGTGAAGGTGTCAGACGTTGTATTATTAATGGAGTGTTTTGGTGCATGGGTCTTGAAGAAAGTATAAAAGCTGACATGAATGTCGATTTTGTAGGCCCATACCAACCAACAACATTCAGCTTCGGAGGCGGACGAAAGAAGGTAAAGCCAACAGATCTTGCAGGCTTTGAAAGCCCCATAATGCCAAAGAAGAAGTAGACGTTTCTTATTTTTGAGCAACACAATTTACTAGCCCAAATCAAAAAAATATTTTCCGTGACGCACCTTTATTTTAATGAAAGGTGAAAATCACCTATGCGATAACATTGATAGGAAGGAAATAAATTTTGTAAATGCTTCAAAGAATTACACGGCTCATATTTTTTGCCCTCACTCCATTGGTGGTATCAACTAATGCGTTAGGTATAGATGCCCAAGCAAAAGATATTAATTCTTTGAGCAAACGTGACAAGGCCCGCGCCTCTTTACTTTTCAAGGACTACGAAAAATATCAAGGCAACCATAAAAGACGTGCCGAAATTATCCACCAAATGATGGATCTTGGTCGTCCGGTAGCACAGAAGATGTTTGATATTATTGATCGTGACATTCGTAAAAAATGGCCACTCTATCAAGGAGGGTTTACTGCCAGCGCTCAAAAAACAGGCGCCAGAAAAAATACTGTCCATGTTAGGAATGAAATCGCCACCCTTCAACTAAAAGTGCAAAGCTTAAGAAGCATGGGGAAGGAATTAACCAAAGAAAAAATAATTCAGATCGGTGATCCGGCATTAAAACGGTTACACAAGCTCAAAGTAATTGAGATGAGAGAAATCTTTAATTCCAACTCAAAGCTGAGCAAGCAAAGAGAAAGCATTATTGCCCTTTCCGAACAACGAGCAATATGCATTGACCGTTTAGTTCTGCGAGAAGATGAAGCTGAAACTTTTGGACTCAAAGAAATATCAGAATACGAAAAATTAACCGCCTCATTGGCATTGGGTCCGTCACTAGGGCATCTGCAAATACTCAATCTAAACTCTAAAATCAATAAGACTGTGCCACCTGAAGAAGCCGCCGCGGTCCGGGACATGAACCAATACAGAATCCTCATTGGATTAAGACCATGCCTCTTAGATCCGCTCCTATGCCTCGCTTCAAGAGAGCATTCACATGATATGGGGAAAAAGAATTTTTTCGCGCACGATTCCCCCATTCCCGGAAAAAAAACCCCTTGGCAAAGAGCTAAACTGGCAGGCACCACAGCCAATTCTGAAAATATATTCAAAGGCAATAAAGAGGGCCCTGCCGCGAACCGAGCATGGTGGTATAGTCCGGGCCATCACATCAACATGCTAAGCCCTAATGCGAAACGTGTAGGAATGGGAATACATGGAAAACATTGGACTCAAATGTTTGGCCCATAACTAACTATCAATTAGTGCTCTAATTTGGTACTCGCCAAAAACAATTCACATATAGTAAAATGTTCATCATGAAACCCTTACACTTACCTTTCTTGTGCTCTCTCTTGTTGAGTGTGAATGCTTTTACAACCCAAGCTCAAACAGACGATTTTGATGACGGGAATGATAACGGGTGGGCTAGGGTTAATACTTTGGCAGGACAGGGCATCCCGGCAACGTGGGGTTTTCCTAACAATAACTCCTATAGCATTGCCATGGAAGGCCACGGTATCGAACCGCTTGGTCAACCAAGAGCCGGAAGCTTAAGAGAAGAGGCAATTTACTCCGACTTCTATATAGCTGTAGATATTATTTTTGATCCAACGATCGATCAGAACATGGGGATCCTTGCGCGGGTCCGCGAGGTGGGCCTACAAACACTGGACGGATATGGAGCAGTATACAATCCAAGGGACGCAGATCCGGGAGGTAAACTTTATATTTCCAACATTAATGACGAAGCTGCGACCAATATCGGTGAGGCCGTTCCTGAAAAAGCGCTCGGTGAGAATTTGAGAATTGTTTTTAGAGGCAAGGGTCCAGAACTGACTTTGGAGCTCTACTCACAGGACGATCTTCTGAATCCGGTGGCGGTTGCCGAAGCATTTGATGAAAGCCATGAGTCTGGTATTGCCGGAGTGTTCAGTGCATCAGATGGCGTCACTGTGCCTATCGACGTGACATTTGACAATTATGTTGCGGCAGAGGAAGAACCTTATCGTTTTGAAATGATTGGTGCCACAATAGAAGGCGACGAAATGACTATTGAATTTTACAGCAAACCAGGACTCATCTATTCGATCGAAAGCAGTAATGACCTTGTCCTATGGGAAGAGATTGATGATAGCATCGAAGGCGCGCTTGGGGACCGGACAAGTTTTACCGTCGACTATGAGGAGGGAGTCTCAAAATTCTTCAGATTTAATGCACTGGAAGAAAATTAATTAGGTGCATCCTTTTCTTCGCCTTCAAGGACAGTATCAATAAAATCAAAAGAGCTTACCACTTCATCAAAGGTTTTTCCTTTTCCAGTAAAAACATAAATTCTTCCAAAGTTCCGCACGATGATCCGCCTCATCGTACTTTCATCATCATCAGGATCATTCGTTATTTCAAAGGTGATGGCACGTTCATTATCAATACTAAGAGTTCGTTCTGTTCCATGGACTAATGGCTTCCTCACTTCTTCTATCCAGCTCGGAGCATATGTCGCTAATTCGAGAATGGGAAAATCGTTTCCCGGATACTCAAGTCGCAACACAATATCAGGTTCTCCAGCAACCGCCCTGTCCTCAACTTTAAGGTTTAGGACACTGGGGTACCGAAGTGTAAACCGTAAAGCCTCGTTATAATATTGCTGCAGACCGGGGATCGATGCTCTCGGATCCTTGGGTTCTAGGGTCTCACAACCCAAAAAAAATAGTGGGAACAGGGTTACTAGAAAGTATGAGGCCCTTTTAAAATTCATCTTCTTCATCAAGCTTCTTTGCCGCAGCAATTTCCGCATTCTCTAAATGACGTATCTTTATATTTTTATATTCAGCGGTAGTGCGAAAAGTGGACAAACCTAACGGCACAGATTCCTCGATCTCTCCAAACCTCATTCCAATTTTCCTTCCCTTAATACCAACATTAACAATTTTCTTTTCTCCAACAAATGCTTGGAAGCGGTTTTCAGACACTAATAAACGTAACTTATACCACTTACCCTCATCAAAGTCTCTGACGGTCATTGTTGAGTTCTCCATCGCATCCATAAAATCGATACTTGAAATACCGCAAACCGATCCACCCCATCCTCCAAGAACAAAAGAAGCATGAGTTTTCTTGTATGGGAATGTCAGGCAACAAAAAAAATCTTCACCTTCAACTCTTCTTGCCTCTAATGATAATTCATAATTTACCTTTGGTAATTTTCTCTTATCAAAATTTTCAATTCTGATTCCACTCAGAATCTCGCCACGAACAACTCTGATCGTACCCGTTTCCGGATTCACTTTAACCTCACCCATGCCAGCATAATTACACGCCTTCCAACCTTTAAGTGTCTTCCCATCAAAGAGGGGAATCGATTTTTTAGCCGATGTTTTCGCTGGCTTCTCCTCTTCCGCAAATAAATGTAACAAGGAAAAAAGAGCCAAGAAGATCACGACAGGAAAAGTTTTCTTTTTCATTTCAATTAGTAACTTAAGCACAACTGCAGTGGCGTGGAAGAACAAACAAAGGATCTAACTAAAGGCATTCTCAATCACTTTGACGGTCCTTAAAATATCTTCTTCACTATGTGCCATAGAAATGAAACCGGTTTCATAAGGTGAAGGGGCAAGAAAAACTCCATTATTTAGACAATAATGAAAGAAACCCTTAAAAGAACCTGACTCAGCAGCAGCAGTGGCCGAGCTAAGATCATTGACCGGAGATTTAGTAAAAAACAAGCAAAACATAGAGCCTATTCGATGAAAAATGTATTCCTTGCCTGATTTTGATAAGGCCTCACGTACGCCCTTTTCAAAAAGAGCTCCACTTTGCTCTAGCCTTTGCCACCCCTGAAGCTTATCCAACTCTTTGAGTTGAGCCAATCCAGCTGCCATTGCAAGAGGGTTCCCCGAAAGTGTTCCGGCCTGATAAACTGGACCGTCCGGTGCAAGCTGATCCATAATTTCAGCTCTCCCACCAAAGGCACCTACTGGGAGCCCGCCTCCAATCACTTTTCCCATTGCAGTGAGGTCAGGAATCACTCCATAAAGCTCTTGAGCCCCTCCCTTTGCAATACGAAATCCAGTCATCACTTCATCAAATATCAACAATGATCCATGCTCCTTTGTGACCTCACGTAAGAATTCAAGAAACCCATCCTCAGGAAAAAACAAACCTGCATTAGCCGGTATCGGTTCGAGAATTACTGCAGCAATTTGGCTGCCCTGAGCCGAAAAAATCTGCTGAACTTTTTCAGGATCATTGAACGGTAAGGTAATGGTCTCGGAAGCAAATGCCTTGGGTATACCGGCACTATCAGGCTCACCATGAGTCAAAGCACCACTACCTGCGGCCACAAGTAAGGAATCAACGTGCCCATGGTAACAGCCCTCAAACTTTATTATCTTATCACGCCCGGTAAAACCCCTTGCCAAGCGGATTGAGGACATTGTTGCCTCAGTCCCACTGTTAACCATACGAACCTTTTCGACAGATGGGACCCAATCAACAATGATCTTTGCCATTTCAATTTCAAAAGGATTAGGAGTGCCAAAGCTAACGCCTCTCTTTGCTGCCTCATGAACCGCCTCTATCACTGGCACTGGAGCATGACCCAATATAGCAGGACCCCAGGTGCCCACATAGTCAATTAATTCATTGTCATCGACGTCCCACAATCTGGAACCCTTGGCCGCGCGCACAAAGAACGGATCCCCATCAACGTTCCTGAAAGCTCTGACCGGAGAATTAACCCCACCAGGAATTAAACGGTTCGCATTTTCAAATAGCTTAGATGATAAAAAATTTTTCGGCATTTATAAGTAAAATAATGTTTTATTTTAGTGATTCCTTACACTTTATCTTGTCCTCTTTAAGCTGCATTGCGTTTTATCGGATAAAACGCTACAATTCATAAACCATGAGGCATTATCGATCACGAGCAAGCACGTACCTGATCATATTATTGCTAAGCTCATGCTTATGGCCAACAATTTCTGAGTCAATTCCTTCTCGGAATAAAAGTAATTTGAAGCGTGAACCGGGAGCAATTTATCTGGAGGATTTCAGCAAAGAGAAAGTTGAGCTTCTCGCAATTAAACAAGAACCAATTTACGTCAGCTCTCAGCGCAAGAGGGCCATAGGCCAACTCAGAAAAGGTAAAAAAGTCACCCTAATTGCCATAACTGACAAACAATATCTGATCAGAGGAATGGCTCTCCACGGACAAGTAAAAGGATGGATTTTTCCATCTGCTCTGCAAGGACTTGACAAAAATTTTTCTGATAAACTACGTACACTCTACGAAAGAAAAAAAATAGTTGATGAATTAATCGAAAATAAGCAAATAGCTCTTGGAATGAACACTGACGAAGTCGTTGCCTCTATGGGTAAACCTTCGCGGAAAAATTCTAAACTTGATCGTGGTGGACGAATAGACACTTACGAATATTCCACCTATGAGCGCGTTGCTCAGTACAGGTTCAGACGCGATTCCCAAGGCAATTTGTTCCGCCAGAAGTATTACGTGAAAATGGAAACTGGTAAGCTCTCTATAGAATTTAAAAACGACATCGTCGAAAGCATTGAAGAAACTGAAGGAAACCCTCTCGGAGGAGCAGACTTAAAAATTGTTCCTATCCCAATTGAGCTTTTTTAGTCAGAGAACTAATTGTTAATGATGCTCGCCTTAGATTCATTAATATAATTATATAGGATCCTTTAATCGTTCCCTGTGGTTTAAATATCCGTCGGAACCAATATGGAAGAACTTAATATTCTCCCGAACGAATTATAATACCAAATCCTCATATCAATATGCATATAGTGTTGACAATCAGAGGGATTTGATTCTGTATTTAATGTGAATGTTAGTTTTTTCTGTGATTTTAGTATGAACTGAAATGCATGATAAAATATAAATAGTATAAACATATAACAGCTCATGAACCTCCGCTACCTACTCAAAGTTCCCATTTTATTTTCTACTTTTTTTATAGGGATTAGCCTCATTACGACGGCTCAAATTCCCGACCCTTTCCTTTATTACAACTTTGATGACCCTCAAGGAACTCAGACTGTAACAGACGGGAGCGGTAATGACCGGGAAGGGGCAGTCACCGGAAATGTAACTTTTGGCGCTGATGGAGCTCCAAACGGTTCGACTCCTGCCGCAGCCGCTCAGTTCTCGGTCGGTGGCACGGGTTACATTTCAATTAACAGCGTTGATGTACCTAATGACTTTGGAAATAGGGACCAGGAAATCGAAGCGAGCTACACAATGGCCTGCTGGATCAAACCGGATCCGGCATCTTTCAGTGGTGATCGTTTTTACTTCGGTCAGGGTAGTCAGGGCATCCACCATGGATTCAGAGGTGGCAATCTTTACCACGCGCACTGGGGATCAGACTTCCAGGGCCAACAAAGATTAAACCCAGACGAATGGGCACATACAACTTTTACATACGATGCGGATAATAACCGGGGAGCAATTTATGTTAATGGAGTATTCGACTCAGAAATGAATAATCAGCAAGGCCCTAACGGAGGAGGAGCATTGATCATCGGTGGACGTAATGGTGGAGGAGAAAATTATGTTGGCCTGATCGATGACTTGGCCATATGGCAGGAAGTTCTCAACGATGACCAGATAGAGGCCCTCTCGAAGGGCGTCAGTCCCAGCGGAATAGGAAGCACTGACGAGGATGAGGACGGCCTACCTGATTACTGGGAGGACAAGTACGGACTAGACACTGAAGACAATGGTTCGATCGATAAAAATAACGGCCCTGAAGGGGATCCGGACGAGGACGGACTCACTAACGTGGATGAACTTGAAAATAGAACTGACCCAAAAAAAGCAGACACTGACGAAGATGGTTTGAAAGACGGAGTCGAAACCAATACAGGAACCTACGTCAGTGCAACAAATACAGGAACTGATCCGAAAAATGCCGACACAGATAAGGACGGACTCCTTGACGGTGTTGAAACCGGAACCGGTGAATTGGTAGATAAAAATAATACAGGAACTGATCCAAATAATGCGGATACGGACGAGGACGGTTATGCTGATGGCGGTGAAATTGTCGGCGGAACAGATCCGAACGATGAAAACAGTAAGGGCGCATTGCCTCCTCCATTTCTTTATTTGAGCTTCGAAGAAGATACTGCTGATCTGAGCGAAAATGCTCTGGACGGAGAAATTGACGGCCAGGTTAGTATCGATGTTGATGGGGCCTCAGGAGGATCAACCCCGGAGACCGGAGCCAGTTTCAATGGGGGGCACATTGATTTTCCAGGCTTCGATATGAACTCTATGATTAGAGACTTCGGGGACGGAAGTTATACATTTTCTTGCTGGCTAAAGCCGATCGGATCCGCGGGAGGGCAGGGCTTTATCTGGGGACAAACCAATCAGGGCATACATAACGGTATCCGTAATGGTGGGCTCCTGCACAGCGCGCACTGGGGCGCGGATTGGAACGCTAGTACAGTCCTCGAAGCAGAAGAATGGGTCCATGCAGCTTGGGTTTATGACGGGGAAAGTGATACAGCAACGATCTACTTGAATGGTGAAATTGACGGGGGCCCAACACCTCAACGCCCACCGAATGGCGGAGGAACACTTGTTCTGGGAGCCAGAAATAATGGAGAATCACAATTCGATGGAGAACTAGACGATGTGGCAATCTGGCGGGAAGCTCTCCCGGAAGGTTCTATCCTAGCCATTGCGGAAGGAGTTAGCCCCATCGGTGCCACTATGGATGATGATGATAATGATGGACTCCCTGACTATTGGGAGGACAAGTACGGGGTAGATGATCCTGAAGCCGATCCTGATGAGGACGGACTCAGTAACTTAGAAGAATTTGAATCCAAGACCAAACCTGACAAGGCGGACACGGACGAGGACGGACTCCTGGACGGCGTCGAAACGGGAACCGGAACGTTTGTCAGCGCTGATGATACCGGCACTTTGCCAAAGAAAGCCGACTCAGATGGTGACGGGATTTTAGATGGAGATGAGGTAACTAATCCTTTCAGTGACCCTAATGATCCGGACGATCCGCCACCACCGCCATTCAGTGATGCAGTGATCGGGCACTGGACCTTTGAGGATGGGGAAGAACTCACAGATCTGATGGGTAATTTCCCGGACCTGAAACTCGAAGGGGATGCACAAATTGCTGATGGTTCGCTTGATGTGAATGGGTCCGGGACCACTGCCTCTGGATGGGCATGGTCATCAGGAGAATATCAGGGACCCAAAATTACTAATAAGACTCTCGTATCATGGTTCACTCTCGAGAGTTTATCAGAACTCACAAAAGCCGGTTCAGTCATTACTCTTGATAAAGTGACAGCGGACCAGTTCGACGGGATCATCTTCGCAGAACGCCAACCCAATCGCTGGATGAACGGCAGCAGTAATTTCCGCAGAACCCAGGACTTCAATCCTGGGGGTGAGGAAACGGTCACCGGCGAGGAAGTCATGATGGCAATTACCTACGAAGACATTGGTGGAGGGCAGGTAAAAGTGACCGGTTACCGAAACGGGGAGGAGATCGGAACCTACAATTCAGCTAACTTGAGAACGTGGCCCAGCGGAGACGCAGAAATTATCTTCGGGAAACGGCACGGTAACCGTATGCCCGCAGGTCCTGGAGCACTGGACGCACTGATCCACGAGGCTCAGATTTATGGAGCTGCGGGAAATGCTGACGAAATCATGGACCTGCATCTTTCCGGTCCTGGAGGCGGTACAGCACTTGAATTTACTAACATTACCTACAACACTGATGATGGGGCATTCACTCTGGAATGGAATTCCAAACCGAATAAGACCTATGCCCTTTACTACTCATTGGATCTGTCTGACTGGGAAGCGGACATCGATGACAGTATTGCATCGGAAGGAGAAACTACTTCATACAGTTTC
>JABGYE010000372.1:0-7234 GCA_018675395.1 Akkermansiaceae bacterium | reverse complement strand
GGAGTGGGCAGAGGATGCTGGATTTCATGTTTTGAAAGGCAAAGGAAAGGACTGGGCTCCGAGGGTTTACGTGCAGATGTTCACTGAGCTTTTCCAGAGGGGGATCACTCGGTGCCTTGTCGGAACTAGGGGCCTCCTCGGTGAGGGATGGGATGCGAACAAGATTAATGTACTCATTGACTTAACTTCCGTTACGACCTCAATGTCAGTTAATCAGCTCCGTGGACGTTCTTTTAGGCTCGATTCTGATGTGCCTCACAAAATTGCCAATAATTGGGACGTCGTCTGTATTGCGCCTGAATTCACAAAAGGCATGGACGATTACAAGAGATTCAAGGATAAGCACAAGAGGCTTTACGGGGTTACTGATGATGGGGCTATCGAGAAAGGTGTTGGTCATGTGCACGCCTCATTCATGGGAATGCGTATCGATGACGTTGAGGAGAGCATGGTGAACCTGAATCGAGACATGCTTGATAGGGTCGGTCTACGTTCTCAATTCTATGAGCTCTGGAAGATTGGAAAGCCCTACCATCCTGAACCCATTAAGGCCGTTGAGATCAAAGCTTCTAGAAAGGGAACGGACAGGGTAGGTTTTCCTCCCGGGAGGATGGGCGATCCGGCATGGACCGAGACGACCCTGACCGAGGTCATCGCCAAGGCCATCATCCGATCCTTATTTGAAGCTGAACTCATTGACGCGTCGAGTTGGTATGAGCTTTATCAGAAACTCCATGTCAGTGAAAGGAACGGTGGCTACATTAGGGTCTTCCTAGAGAAGGCCGATGAGAGGGCATCTGCTATCCTTTCCGAGTCTCTGGCTCAGGTATTTGGTTCGATCGAAGATGCTCGTTACCTGATCGAGAGGGGAGTCGACTTCGAGTATCAAGAGAGTCGATTTCAGGGAACTTGGATCGAGCAAAAGTTGCCCAATTTTCTTTCCAATTTTATTATCTTAAAGACCATGAAAACGAAGAGGCGTTTCGAGGTCGTGAGGGTTCATGCTGTTCCAAAGGCACTCGCCACGAAAAAAGAAATAGCACTCATTTTTGAGAAGCACTGGAATAAATTAGTGAGTCCAGGTCAGGTCCTTTACCGGCAAAATAGTCAGACTCAGGTGCTAATGGATAAAGCGACTGAGAATGGGCTAATTGTTAATGATGCGGTACATGAAAAAGAGGTATTTATATGATTTTCAAATTTGGGTAGAGTTTAATATTCAGAATAAACCTCTAAAATATTTTTAATTGAAGCGACTTAGTACAAATCTTTTTCTGATCCTGATTAGTTTAGTGGGATCGGATGCAGCCGAGGTCTCCTCAGACATGCTCTTTGCGCATAAGATTTTGCCTATGTTTAAGGCCAAGTGCCTAGCGTGCCATGGGGAAGATCCTAAGAAGATCAAGGGTGATTTTGATATGAGAACTTACTCGGGCCTTCTCAGGGGCGGAGAAAGTGAAGAGCCTTCCGTTGTCCCGGGTAAGCCCTTGCAGAGCCCTTTATACATGGCCGTGAAGCGTGATCATGAGGATCAGTGGGAGCCGATGCCGCCAAAAGAAAATGATAAACTCAGTAATGATCAGACTGATCACATCCGAAATTGGATCGAGGGGGGAGCACCGTGGACAGGTCCAGAGCGCCTATCTAAGTTATTGAAAGAAAAAGATCCATGGTCTGCCGAGGGCAGTGTCAGAGTGAAGACTAGTGGAGGCCTGTCCGAGGCCTGGACTAACCGCAAATATGAAGAATCGAAATTGTGGGCTTACCAACCGATAAGGAAGCCGAACCTAAGGACTAATGATCACCCAGTCGATGCTCTTATCGGAGCCCGTTCGCCTGAGGGGCTAAGTATAGCACTTCCCGCTGAAGCGGTGGCACTGATCCGGCGCGTCACATTTGATCTTACTGGATTACCACCCAAGCCGCGAGAAGTGCAGGCCTTTAAAATCGCTTGGGAAAAAGATAAGGACAGGGCATGGGGGGATTTAATTGACCGATTACTTCTCTCCCCACATTACGGTGAACAGATGGCGAGGCACTGGCTAGACGTGGTGCGTTACGCGGACTCTGCAGGATTCTCTAACGACTATCCACGTCCTCATGCATGGCGTTACCGTGACTATGTAGTGCGTTCATTTAATAATGATAAGCCTTATGATCAATTCGTGCGCGAGCAGATTGCCGGCGATGAAATTAAACCTAAGGACCCGGACCATATCATAGCGACTGGCTTTCTCAGGATGGGTCCTTGGGAGCACACGGCTATGAGTGTGAAAGCAGTTACTAGGCAGCAATATTTAGATGATGTGGTCAATTCTGTGGGTGTGACTTTCCTTGCCAATGAACTGCGTTGTGCCAAGTGTCATGATCACAAATTTGACCCCATACCGACTCGGGACTATTACCGGATGCAGGCAATCTTCGCTCCAGTCACTTTCTCTGAACGTAAACTTCCATGGCAGGATTTTGAAAATAGAATTGGTATAAAAAAGGACCATGAACGTTACCAGCGTTTAATAAAAGAAAAGGGGATCCGCAGTATCACATCATTGCCTGAGGCTGACCGGCCAGTGAGTCAGTTTGATAAGGAATCGGAGAGGGCGGGTCATTCGAAGGTCAATAATAAGCGAAGGCAACAGCTTAATTATCAGCTCAAGCGAGCTAATCCTTCTGTTTTCTCAGTCATTAATGGTGCCCCTGACAAGATTCATATCCTGAAAGGAGGTTCCATTGAATCACCCCAAGCAGAAGTTAGTCCTGGAGTCTTAAGCTTATTTGAGGGTTCAGAGGAACTTGCTTCATTAACTAATAATAAAAATGGTCGACGCAAGGATTTAGCACAATGGATTACCAGTAAGGATAATCCACTCACTGCTCGAGTCATTGTCAACCGGATCTGGCAATGGCACTTTGGTAAGGGCTTAGCTGGTAATCCTAATAATTTTGGTGGAACAGGTAAGCTGCCCACGCACCCTGAACTGCTCGACTGGTTAGCTGCGACATTCATTGAGGGTGGCTGGTCAGTAAAGAAAATCCATCGGTACATACTGACATCGGCTACGTACCAACGCAGTGCCTCTCACTCTGACCCTCAGGCTTTGGCAAGATTGGATCCTGAGAATATAAGTTACGCTTCCTTCAGGCCGCGCAGATTAACGGCAGAGGAACTCCGTGATTCTATGTTGGCAGTTTCTGGTGACCTTAATCTGATCCTCGGGGGAATTCCCTCTCACCCCGAGATTAATGAGGAGGTCGCTATGCAACCACGCCACATCATGGGTTCAGTGGGTCCAGCCTATCAGGCCGATCCTTTACCTTCGCAGAGGAACCGTCGGACCCTTTACGCTGAGCGGATCCGGACATTAGCGGATCCGATGCTGGAAGTCTTTAATAAGCCCGGGCCCGATCTTTCATGTGAAAAACGAGAAACTGCCACCATTGCCCCTCAGGCATTCACGATGCTCAATAGTCCAATTATTCGGTCCAGGTCACTGGCCTTTGCTGCTCGGTTACAAAAGGAAAGCCCCGGAAATATTAACGAACAGGTGCGTCGAGCTTTCCGATTAACTTATCACCGGATGCCTCATGATTCGGAAATGAAAATGAGCTTAGAATATTTGGCGAATTCCAAGAAAGAGCATGAGGCCAATCAACAGGCAAGAGTCGAATTGCCTAAGTACGTGGTTCGCCAGATGGTGGAGGAAATGACTGGTCAGGCATTCTGGTGGGTAGAGGATTTAGACATTTACGCTGGGCCAGATTATGTGCCTGACCTGAAGCCATGGGATGTGGGATCAGATACCCGAGCCCTTGGAGATCTTTGCCTAGTGCTTTTCAACTCGAACGAATTTATATATATCTACTAAAAAATGAATCGGAGGGAATTTTTATATGGAGTCAATGGTGGGTTAGGAGCATTGGCATTCCATTCAATGTTGCGCGCAGAGGAGGAGAGCGGGCTATTAGCGTCAAAGGTTGCGCACTTTCCCAAGGCCAAGGCCAAGCGTTGTATCTTTCTCTACATGGCCGGTGGTCCCAGTCACATTGACACATTTGATCCAAAGCCGAAGCTCAAGGAGCTACATCTTAAGAAGTTTAAAAGGCAGAGTAAGTTCCTTTCCGCGATGGGTTCTGGTGAGCGTTATTACGTGCAGAGCCCGTTCAATTTTGTGAGGGCCGGAAAGAGTGGTATTGAAATGTGCGAGCACTGGCAGCACCTGGCTGGGGTTGCTGATGAGCTTTGTGTCTATCGCGGCTGCAAGGCCGAGTCGATCAATCATCCTACTGCCAATTATCATATGAATACTGGTAACAGGTTCGGTGGAGATCCCGCTATCGGTTCCTGGGTAACTTACGGGCTAGGCACAGAGAACCAGAACCTTCCTGGCTACGTGGTCCTGCCCGAGGTGGCCTACCCGCAAGGAGGAGCGGCTAACTGGTCGAATGGATTTTTACCACCGCATTTTCAGGGGACGACTCTTCGTTCGAAAGGTTCACCGATTCTTGACTTGCATCCGCCCAAAGGTGTCACTCGTGAGGCTCAACGCAGTAACCTTGACCTGTTGGCCGGGCTCAATTCGATGCACGCTAAGCGGCATCCTGGTCATGAGGAATTGGCCTCTCGCATGGAAAGCTATGAGTTGGCGTATCGCATGCAGATGGAGGTTCCTGGGATCCTTGACTTAGGGAAGGAGAAGCAGTCCACTCGCGAATCTTACGGATTGAATGACCAACGGACTGAGGAGTTTGGGCGGAGGCTACTCTTAGCAAGGCGCTTACTTGAAAATGGTGTGCGTTTCGTGCAGGTGTACACGGCTGGTTGGGATTCGCATGATTATATTAACCGTTCTCACCGTGAGCGAATTCGTTCAGTTGATAAGCCCATCGCTTCACTAATTAAGGATCTCAAGGACCGGGGTCTGCTGGATGAAACCTTGATAGTCTGGTGCGGTGAATTTGGTCGAACGCCTGATAACGGTAAACGTGGAGGAGGAGAGCGCCTCGGACGCGATCATAATAAAAATGCTATGGCTGTCTGGATGGCCGGGGGCGGAGTCAATGCTGGTCACGTGGTCGGTGCCACGGATGAGATTGGAGAAAGTGCTGCCGAAGTCGTTCACCCGATCCGTGATTTGCATGTAACTATCCTTAGGCTACTGGGCCTGGATGACAATAAACTTACTTATTTTCATGGTGGTCGCTTCAAGCAGCTCAGTCAGACCGGAGGCGAGGTCATAAGTGAGTTAATGGGCTAGAATTTTAATGAGGGCACTGATTTATTTTGTTCTCAATAATAATTCAATCGGCATAAATAAATCTAAGCAATCTTCATTGCCTTAAAAATCCCTTTAGGGTTAAGATGCACAGGGCTCATTAGTTGGGCTCTACTCTATCAAGGAATAAATTTTCATGACCCCTTTTCTACTACTCTCACTCGGAATGGCCATTGTCCTGTCACTGGTTATATGGCTCAAACTTCACCCTTTCCTTGCACTGACCTTTGCCGCGGTCGTGATTTCTTTTTCGACTCCTCAGGCATCACTTGATAATTATGCCGAGAATCATACCCGCTCTCAGATTGAGCGCGGCAAGATGACTGAACCAAAGGCCTCTCAGTTCAAGAAGGACTTTAAAAAGTTATCACCAATGAAGAGGGTCGTGAGTGAGTTCGGAGGAGGTTGCGCTAAGGTTGGCCTGATCATTGCCTTTGCAGCTCTGATAGGAAAATGCATGCTCGAGTCGGGAGCCGCTTCGAGGGTCGTTCTTTTAGCTCTTTCACTCTTTGGAGAGAAGCGTGCCGGGCTAGCTTTCCTATGTTCAGGATTTGTATTGGCAGTACCGGTCTTCTTTGACACGGTCTTTTATCTACTCATACCAATCGCGGTGGCAATGGCTCATAGGACCGGCGGTAATTATTTATTTTATGTTCTCTGCATTGTGGCCGGAGGCACGATGGCTCATTCACTGGTCCCTCCAACGCCAGGGCCACTTTTAGTCGCTGAGGAGATAGGAGTTGATATCGGATCTATGATGATTGGCGGTCTCGGTATCGGACTCTTTACGGTGACGTTTGGTTACCTCTATGCCCGGAGAGCCTCACGTAAATATAAACTGAGTCCCCCCAAAGTTCCAGACACCGTGCATTTTGATACTGATAAGCTACCATCAGCCATGATGTCGTTGCTGCCTGTCTTATTGCCTGTCATTCTGGTGACCGGAGGGACATTGCATGGAATTATTAATCCTGACGGGTGGGAGATTTTTAAAGTCCTGGGTGAGAAGAATCTGGCCCTTGGAATTTCTGCGATGTTCGCTTTCCTTGTCTTGTACAAGAGCTGTTCCGGGGACAAGGAAAAGTTAAGGAGTTCTTCTTCTGATGCTTTTTCATCCGGTGCAGTCATTGTTATTATTACGGCTGCGGGTGCCGCTTTTGGCGGCGTCTTAAAGCAGACTGATATTGCGACATCGATCGGTTCCATTGAAGGGAGTCAGGCTTTGGCCTTGCCGGTCTGTTTTTTGATCACGGCTCTCGTTCGAACGGCTCAGGGATCAGCCACCGTCGCGATGATAACAGCGGCACCGGTTGCTGCAGCATTTGCTACTCAGAACCTTGGGTTTCACCCCGTGTACCTAGCTCTTGCCGTAGGTTGTGGATCCAAGCCAATCCCATGGATGAATGATTCCGGTTTTTGGGTCGGGACCAAGATGTCAGGAATGCAGGAGTCTCAGACCCTGAGGACCGTGACACCCATGATGTCATTGATGGGTCTTTTCGGTCTAATCGTCACTCTTATCGCCTCATTTATCCTGCCATTTAAATAAAAATGCGTGACCAGCGTTGACCTTCTGGTCAATGAAAGGCAATCATGTTCTTTAATGTCTGAACGAGACCCCGCTACTTTAAGATCTTACCGTTGGTATGGCCCTGACTCTCTCAGAGCCTTTGGTCACCGGTCAAGGGCGCGTCAGTCTGGTCTCGGTGAGAAGGATTTTTTTGGTAAGCCCGTGGTTGGGATACTGAACACATGGACCGATCTGAATTCATGTCACATGCATTTTAAGTCCACCGTGGAATCTATTAAACGAGGTGTTCTCCAGGCCGGGGGACTGCCTATGGAAATTCCAGTCATGTCTTGTGGTGAAAGTTTAACGAAGCCGACATCTATGCTTTATCGGAACTTTTTAGCGATGGAGGCTGAGGAGATGATCCGTGCGAATCCGATCGACTGTGCGG
>JABGYE010000149.1:0-3810 GCA_018675395.1 Akkermansiaceae bacterium | reverse complement strand
GGGGGGGTGATTACATCAAAATTCTTTGAATCTTGTTAGGAATGAAGGATATACGTTCAAATATTGTCCCTGAACATAAAAAAGATCTATTTTTTATGTATTTTAAGACTGGACAAAATATGGGAAAACTGTAAATTATCCATTCATCATACCTCAAAAACATTTATTAATTTAATGAATAGAATATTTCTAGGAATAATCAGTCTCTTTGTTTTGCTGTTCTGCGTCCAAGCAGAAGCGCAAACATTTAGAACCTTCCAGACAACGACTCAGGAGATCACCTACACTAATAGGCTCCTCACTAATGGTACTATGGTCGTTGAAACAGTCATCAATACGGTAATTGTTGATTTGACTCCGAACCCGGTAACTGCTGAGAGCACGACTGAGACGGACGAGACAAATGAGACATTGTTTTTGACTTCGGCTGCGGCCACTGCACTTCAGACTGCGATTGCAACTGCTGAGGCTGAAGCGACCGCGAGTGACACTGTCATTGCTGAGACCGTTGCCGCAGAAGTAGATGATACGGACAAGGCGAAGGATACCAGTGGTTCTGTTCTTGAAAGTATTAGTTATGTGACAATAACTGACGGACAAGTTGCATTTAATACAACTGATGCCGGGACCGTTGCCGAAGAGACAGTAACGACCGCAGCGAGAGCTGAGTTTGATACTGTCGTTGAAACAGTTAAAGCCATTGTATCACAGAATTAGAAAACAAAAAAAAGTGAATATCCGTACTATCATAGTATTAATTGCTTCAGTGAGCCTCAGTGAGGCTGCCACGATTGATTTTGATTCAGCGGCCTACGCGATACCATCCGGACAACTGGTTGGGGACGCGAATGGCGTGGACGGCTGGGAAGTTTCATCAGGCGGTACCAATTCGTATCTCGGATTTGTGGTGCCTTCACCTGGTATCGGTACATCGCAGGCCCTTGGTTTTGGACCTAAGTGGGTATTACCAGAAGAAGCATCCATGAATATAAAGAAGGATGTGAATTTTGCTTTGACCGGAAATCCGACAGGTGTCGCTTCATTTGGTAATCATGCTACTGGAACTTTCACTGCTGATGTTTTGGTTAACCAAGCGAACCTATCAGCCGGTAATGATGTTTTTGGTATTTCACTCTATGGTGATGCCGGCAATGAGACGATCAGCTTCACTTTTGACCCGGGAAATACTGTTTCGGGACTTGCCGGTGATCTTGGAGTGGGTGGCCTCTTTAATGCGTATTACAACTCTCAGTACCAGTTTAAGGTTTCATTTACTGGGACCAACGGTGATTTTCAGACCTATGCGGCAAGTCTGATTGATGGTAATGGAGGGACCATCACCAAATATGGTCAGCTAACTTCAACTGAAATAACAAGTATCGGCCTCACATATGCTTTGGCTGATTCTTCAGCGGCGCTTTCAACGGCTTCGGACGGGTACATTATCATGGATAATGCAGTGTTCTCGACCACTATTCCTGAGCCTAGCACTTCTCTTCTCTCCTTAATAGGGGCAGGCCTTCTGATTCTCAGAAGGAGAAGATAATTAATCTTCTCGCTACTGTTTGTTAGCAGGTTTGGATTTTGGAGATCTTTTTTTCCAATGCAATTCAAGTTCTCGTTTTGTGTCCTCATCCAGCGCTGCACTTTCTATAATGAGGGGCATTTGACTGGCTAGGATTTTGTTGCTAGCGAGGTCCATCCATTTCTTAATGAGGTGAGATTGATTCTTATCAAGGACAAGCTTGTAAACGGATCTGATTTGAGAAGGATTTTGCTTTGCTTGGCTGAGGATTTTTGACCAAGTACTTCTCAGAGAAGCATCATTAATTTTGCCCGCTCTAAAGAGAGCCTCTGCCCATAGCCTTTTCGTTTCTTTGGTATCACTGAATAGCCATGCCTTGGCTTGCCTTAGAGGTGACCCAGTCCACTTGGGATCTAAAGCCGAGGCAATGGCGAAGGATTTCCTAACTTCAGAATCATATTCAGCTAATTGGCTATATAGCTTCCCTCTGACAAAATGAAATGTGGGGTCGAGTGGCATTTTCCTAATGGCATCTTCTGATAAAGCTATGGCTGAAAGAAGATGTTTTTTCTGATCTTGGACTTGAGCAGACGCCGCAGAGTCTTGGCTCTTCAAATATAGTCTATCGATTTTTTGAATTACAGAGCGATGATCTGAAAAGAGGATCGATTTTTCATTGAACCATTGAGCATAGATTAAAAAGAGACCCAATGAAAAAATGCCGATAGCGAAGCTCTGATAAATGAAGATGGCCTGCTTGGGAACAAATCTGGAATTTTTTCGGTCAGGTTTGAAAGTAATTCCTAAGAGTAGCGTTCCAGAAAGGACGATGCCAATTTTCTGACCAGGAACATCGACTAACCCATGAACAATGATGCAAAGGATTCCCAAAATGCATGCCAAACAGAGTTGCCAGGACCGGGATTTGCAGTTTTTTCTATAAGAAAAGACGAGAAGAGCGATAATGGATAGCGCGAGTACGATTGCACTGATCGGACCAGCTTCAGCGCTTAGATCCAGCCAATTGCTTTCAGGATGCAGAACTGCAGCATTATTGATGTAAGTGCTATATTTTACCGACTCCTTCTTATACTGAGGGAATACAAATTCAAAGCTACCAGGACCTGAGCCCGTCCATGGTTCACTCATTATCATCGAGTAGGTATCCGCATGGATAAATTTTCTTAAGCCCATTACGGTTTCATAGCTTTCTTTTTCAGTAGTGCTGATGTGGGCAGGCACTGACTCTTCGATTTTAACCATTTGGTTGAGGCGTTTTTCTAGCTTGGTATCGGAGATGATGAATAGGATCGTACTTAGGATTACTAAAACCAAGAATGAGGTGATAATTTTCGGATTTAAGAACTTCTTGCCTAATAGCAAGAACCATGAAATTTGAAATACAGTGAATAGCAAAACGCCTGCCCGGCTAATAGAATATCCTAAAATTGCCCAGCATAGAATCCCCAGAGTTATCGCTGATAAGATGCCTAAAAACCATTTTTTCTGGATGATGGATAACGACAATGTGCCTGTTCCGATGAGTGATCCCATCACTATCAGGGTTGCCATGTGGTTTCGGTTACCAAAAAACCCAAATCCATCATTTGGATCCCATTCCCATTCCCATTGATATTCTTTGAAGAGCATTGAAATTCCGGCATAGACAGTCACTAAGAGCAGAAAGAATGAAGCTACTTTTAAGAGCCTTTGTCTAGTTAATCGGTGCCCAAGTGCACAGAGGGCAGTGATTAGAACTGTTCCAATGATAAACAATACCTCAAGACTATTGGTTGGATGAGCGGTGATTAAGTTTCCAGTATCTAGACCGAGAGATTCTAGGTGGATTCTCCAGGCTTGTGTGCCTGCCATTCCCCGTGGCAAGAATGAAAGTGAGGATGCAATAAAAAACAATCCTGCGCCCAAGGGGATCCACTTTGAAATAGAAAACTGTGGAGGGAACAAGGCAATGAGTATTCCTATTAAGAGAAAAACTATTCCATAAACCCCCTGCCGAGGTGCTTCTGAACTGACGCATGCGAATAATGCAATAACAACTAAACCGATGAAGAAATAGAATGATTTATGATCTGATTCTATTCCTTTACCTTCGCGGGACCGATGGAGGCGCCTCTTTTTTTTCCTGACTGTTGAACCTTCTTTCATCATTAAGATGAGATTTTAACTCGCTCAATGAATAGAGCAAATTCCATCTTGGCTTTAAATATAGTTAGATAGCTCGATCTAAGAGATTTTTCGTCTTTTGTTTTTAGTATGGTTTTGAG
>JABGYE010000369.1:0-4442 GCA_018675395.1 Akkermansiaceae bacterium | reverse complement strand
GCTAAGATCAGTGCTCTGATTCAACCAGTCATCGTTGTTACTATGGCTCTCTTAGTTGGTATCATGGCTTACATGATGATATCGGTCATTTTTGAAACCATTTCAGGACTCAATACTTAATAAAACCTCATAAGAACTAAAAAAATGAAAACTAACATTACATTAAATCGTCGTTACTCAATGGGTGGTTTTACCTTGATTGAAATAATGCTTGTCCTTGCAATCATAGCTTTGCTGGCAGGGACCGCTATCTATAAACTTGGTGGAGTCATGAAAACTGGTGAAAAGGCACGCGTTAAAGCTGATCTTGGAACAATTCAGACGGCGTTACTTAACTATAAGATTTCAGCAGGAAGCTATCCCACAACTGAGCAAGGTTTGTCTGCTCTGATCACAAAGCCAGCAGATGTGCGTGCATGGGAAGGCCCATACTTTAAAGGCGGAGGGATAAATGATCCTTGGAATCAGGAATACGGATACCGTTTCCCGGGACAGAATCAGGGCACAAGCTCTGAGCCAGACATCTTTTCTAAAGGTCCTGATGGGCAGGAAAATACGGAAGATGATATCGGTAACTGGGAATCTCAGTAAGGAGTCGCCGAGATCATAATAATTAGAATCAATGAAAGCGCTGGCCAGATCTTCAATGAGGGGCTTTACCCTTATAGAGATATTGGTTGGTTTTTGTCTTTTGTTCTTAATTATTGGCGTTGGTGCTTATTCCTTGTCGGCGCAAAGCGCAAAGAAAAAGATCGTTGAACCGGCCAATGAATTACAGTCATTGGCTAGGAGGGGCCTGCAAATGGCTATCACTAATCGTCGTCCGTTTGTTCTTGCCATAAGTGAAAACTCAGTGGCCTTGCAGGAATCCAGAATCCGATCAGGTTCAATTGGATCCATCTTTGATGATGGGCCGGAACCGGGAGTTATTGATAGTTTCGAATTGCCTGAATTTATGAGGTTTCTTGTCCGTTCTTGGGAAGATAAATATTTCCGCTCACCCGAAGAGGTCCTGTCCGATGACGAGGAAGTTTACCGGTGGGTCTTTGAATCGAGCGGAATCTGCGAACCCCTCGGCATCAAGTTGATCTGTGAAGAAGAGGGATCAGAAGGAATGTTGACAATGGAATTCAATCCCTTGACTGCTCAAATTCAAGAGCCCTTAAATAAGACTATCGTTCTTGGTGCTGAGAACATTGATGAGTTGGAATGAAATTAAAATTTAAGACTAGACGTCTGTCTGGCGGTTTTGTTTTGCTGGAGGTGATCCTTGCTCTCGCAATCTTTGGTCTGGTATCGGTTGGCATTACACGGGCACTTAAACAGATCGGAGAGGTGGCCGTGCGATCTGGAGAAGAATTGAGAATACAGCGAAAACTTGAAAGTTGGCTGACTCGTTACAGTAAAGCGGACTTTAGGGATCAGGATTTCAGATCAGCTCTTCCCATTGAGGGAGAAATTGCGGGTCAAGTCTTTGATGAGGTTTCGGCTTACGCTGATGAAATGGGCGTTGATTACTATGCTTATGTGGAGCCGCTAGAAGAAATGTACACACTGGTAGTGAGGGAGCCGGAAGGTGACGAGCAGGAAAGTCCTCTACAGAACATGTACCGAATAAGAATCGAGGCTATCTGGGGTGACTTGGATCAGGAAAGGATAAGGGTCGCGGAAACAATACGTTATGAATCACTCTACCAGAATCGCTAGACGCAAAGTATCAGAGGGAGCCTTTACCCTTCTCGAGCTGATCATCGGGATCGGTCTGATAGGTATTGTTCTGACCGGAGTTTATAAAATTGCATCTGCCTCAATAATGTTGAGTGATAAGGTTCTTACCCGACAACATGACGACATGCATATGCATAGTTTTATGAGCGTCATGAAAAGGAACATTGAGGACATTCCGGGCAATGCGAAGATTAATATGGAACTTCCTCAAGGATTAGGAGGAGTGGCTCGTTCTGAAATCGCATTTGAAGATTATCCATTAGCTTTTTCATGGGCAGGCGTTGCTGCTGGATCGAAAATGATATGCATTGTGTCTGGTCCTGACAATGCAATGGAAGGCGCTACTAAAATAGAAATCCGGTATCTGAACCAAGAGGAGGCGGAAATTTATGTTGAGAATGGATCATTGTCTGAGGATATGGGGATGAATATTGTTTTGATGAGCGGTCTTAAGAGTGTGACTTGGAATTTCTTCGATCAACGGGACAAAGAATGGAAAGAGGAATGGAGCAGGGAAGATCACCCCAATGATCGGCCATCAATGGTTTATATGGAAATTGCATTTCTTGATGATTCGGAACCGATACGTAGTTATTATTGGGTCCCGACCGTTGAGGATCCGGCAGCCGTTGCTCGTGCAACTCAGTCCGGTAATAGCCGTACAAACGGGAGAGCTTCAGGATCTCGTGGCAGTAATTCGGGCGATCGGCGTGGAGATTCTTCAGATAGTCGTGGCGGCAGGGGCCGGGGAGATAGCGGCCGAAGCAATGACGGGCGCAAAGGGTCCGGAGGGCGTGGTCCTTCTAGGCCTCCCACTTCGACCGGAGGTAAGCGGCCGACAGGCTCATCAGGCCTGCCGGGTGGACCTAGTCGAGGCAATTAATGAGCTTTAATAATGAGTACGTAATCTTTGCAGTAATAAAGTACGTAATCTTTGCAGTAATAAGTAACAATAACATCATCCCCGAATATTAAACTGAACAGTCATTTACAGAGCCGATCCGTTGACCATCAATCAAAGATTGATGCCTATCAAAATAAAGTCCTAAGATCCCATGAATCTGGTTCTGTTCTGATTGCTGTTTTCTGGCTCATGGCAGCGATGGGAATCACTATATTTTCATCAATGGTAGTTCTTCGCTCTGACCTTCGCGTTGTCGATTCAGAGAAATCATCTTTTCGTGCCCTTCAACTCGCTGAGATGGGAGTGGCTATCGCTGCTCAGAGAGGTATTGAAGAGTATGACAATATTCTTAAACAGTTTCCGATTAATGACATTGCCTTTGCTGAGTTTGAAGATTATTTGGAATTTGCTCCCGACGAGGGGTTCCGCGTGGAGATTAAGAAGGAGGCAGGGCGCATCAATCCTAACCATTATTTATTGAGACCGACTCCTGAGAACCTTAACGCAATGGCAGACGTTTTTCAGTCATGGGGAATTGAACTCTCAGAAGCGCAGGAAATTGTGAATTGTTTACTCGATTGGGTCGATGCGGATGAAGTTACTTCGGCTGCTCCTGACGGCGCTGAGGCAGATTGGTACGAGGCAAATGTAGGGAGCCTTAATTATCCTTTTAACCGAGCCTTCTATGATGTCGAAGAGATGCAGTTCGTGAAAGGCATGGACGTAGTTGCTGCGTACAAGCCGAACTGGCGAAACTATTTTACAGTCAGGAGCCAAGGCCCATTAGACATTAACGATGCTGATGCGAACCTGATTGCTGTGGCGGCAGGCTTAGAGGAAATGACCGAGATAGGAGGCAGCGAATTTTCAGAAGATGTGGATGAGATAGAGGGTTTCTTAAATGGTGATAGTGAGTCTGGTTCTTATGGTAGGAATGGGCCTGACGGAGTAAAGGATACTAACGATGATACTCCTATCGATGTGAACCTGCTCATTGACGAGCTGATTAGGCTTGGAGCCCCATCGCCAGAGCAGCTTACCGGTAGATTTACAGCTAGTGGGAATACGTTGCGCATCATTAGTACTGGCATTAAGGGTGAATTTCAGCGAAAGCTTGAAGTTGTTCTTCGTAACCGGGGAACGAACCCCTCAATAATATCCCGTGAAGAAATTTTTGGAAAATAGCAGTATAGTGAGGATACATTATTAATATAGATGGCCAAGAAAAGCATAGATAAGACGATTTGTTTTCCAGGTGAAGACGGTTGGGAGCTGTGGAAACAGACCGAGGATAGCTTTGGTCAGGCCGAATATGAATTATTGGAGAAAAGAGAACTCGATGAATCGGGTTCCTGTGAGCCGTTCAAGGACGCGACCCATTACGCGTTTCCAATCAATTCTGTTTTTGCCGTTCCGATCTGGGTAGGAATTGATGATTCGGCATTAATCAAGAACCTCGTCGAGATGCAGCTCGAGAAGATGGGCCTTAAGCCGATCTCAGCCTCAGGACAGCTCCTCGATTATCAGACTGTGTGCGTTCTTGAGCCTGAGCCAAGCGCCGAAAGTGAGGAAGCTCCGGTCAAACGTAGTCTAATCCTTGCGAGTGTACTTAATCCCGAATACAAGCACCCTTTGCCAAAGACCGGTTCGAAAGAATTTGATGTTAGTGCCAGATTCTTGCAGATGCCAGGTGAACACATTTTGGTTTGGAAAGAGCTTGGCCGATTAGTCATGGCTGTCACGCATGAAGGTCAGCTCGAATATTTTGAAGGGCTCACTAGTAATAAGTTCAACTCTGCGGCGGCCAATG
>JABGYE010000334.1:0-3731 GCA_018675395.1 Akkermansiaceae bacterium | reverse complement strand
GGTGCCTCCTCAGTAGCGGGTGCCTCCTCAGTAGCGGGTGCCTCCTCAGTAGAAGACTCTTCAACCGCTTTGCTTTGCTCCTCTTCAGCATCCAATATGGCTTTAGCTGCAGCAAAACCTGCTCCGATAGATGAGCCCTTAACCTTACCTTTGTGCTCCTTTAAATTCGTAGCACTCTTTCCTAACCTATCGCGCAAATAATTGAGCCTAGCCCTACGCACTTTACCTTTTTTTGCAATTTCGACTTTAGCTACTTTTGGCGAATGAAGCGGGAACGTTCTCTCCACACCTTCGCCACTAGCAATTTTCCTAACAGTAAAAGACTCATTAACAAGACTTCCTCTTCGAGCAATGCAAATTCCCTCAAATATCTGAATCCTCTCTTTACCACCTTCAACTACCCTGCAATGTACTTTGACGGAATCGCCAACATTAAAGACTTCGATGTCTTGTTTTAATTGCTCGCGCTCAATCTTTGTTATGATGTCAGTGCCCATGGCTCGCTAAAATGGTGAATGTTATGTGTTTCCCCAGAGTAAAAAAAGGGCGATATCGGTAGTATCTATATTAGCAATACGCAACATCAATTTCCCGAAAAATTGCATAAAAGCATAGTTTTTTATAGTGGCGGAGTGGACGGGACTCGAACCCGCGACCTCCGGCGTGACAGGCCGGCGCTCTAACCAACTGAGCTACCACTCCCATGGGGCTTTTGTTGGAGCGCGGATTTTAGCCGTCTAGTAGGCTTGGCGCAACCGAATTTATCTCAGAAAACGCCATTATACCGAATATTTGGGACATTATTTAACCCTATTGCGTATCAGATAAGGCTTTTGCTTGGCAATGCTGAACTAATAGATGAAACACATCGCTGGCTTCGATGAACTCTTTCTCTGACAATTTTTCATCAAAATCACCAATCAGAATGGGCCAATCTTCCTTATTTTCGGGAATTCTACCATGAGATCCCCCAACCATTTCAGCTTTCAGAGGTATCAGATCCATTAAATATCGAAACCCAAGTTTCTTCCTAAGTAATTTCATTGGCACCTTCACAAACTTAAATTTGATCTCAGGATCAAAGAAAAGCTCAACAGGGTCATACCCAGGTTTTCTATGGATATCCACGCACCTAGCATAATCAGGTGCAAATTGATCATCCTCCCAAAAATAATAAGTGAACCAGCTACGCTCATCAGAAACAGCAATCATATCACCAGCCCTATCATGCTTAAGCTCTAACTGATCCAATTCGGCACCTGAGATAACCCTCCCAACACCTTCAGTTGATCGCACAACTTCTAAAACATCGTCATACAAACTCAAATCATTCAAATAAATATGAGCGACCTGATGATCCGCTATCGCAAAAGCCTTACTAGCACCCAGATCAATCATCTCCTTACCGAGCTCGTCCTTAATTGTTAACCAACCTTTGATCCGAAAGATCCTATTCAGATGCACTGGATTATTCACTGACGTAATCCCATATTCGGAAAGAACAATGGCCTTCACGTCCCGCGACTCATAAAAATCTAAGAGATCTTTAAATACACCATCAATCGCCCTTAGTTCTTTTGCCACTTCTGAATGGTCGGGGCCGAATTTTTGAAGGCAATAATCCAAATGAGGAAGATACACAAGGGAAAGGGACGGTGAATTCTTACGCTCAATCCACTTCGCTGATTCAGCAATCCATTGAGTCGATTTTATTCCCGAATTAGGCCCCCAAAATGATGGGAAAGGGAAAGGCCCTAGGTCCTCCTTAATTTCCTCCCTCATGCCCATTGGGTTAGTGTATACATCGAACACCTTTCGCCCATCGGAAGGATAAATGGGTCGGGGAGTCACGGAAAAATCAGCTGTTGAATACATGTTATACCACCAGAAAACCTTCGCACAGGTAAAGTTAGGATCGCTCTCTTTCAACACTTCCCAAAGCTTTGGACCGCCTACTAGATGATTGGACTGCTTCCAGAATTGGTGCTCCGCCAATTCCCTAGAATACCAACCATTAGCAACTACTCCATGCCCGGTAACAGATTTGCCGGTCAAGTAAGTTGCTTGGGCAGTACAAGTGAGTGCGGGAAATGCCGGTTTTATTACAATTTCAGGCTTCGCAGCCATATAAGCTGCGATATTTGGTGTATTTTCACCAATATGACGACCGGTCAGTCCAACGATGTTTAATACTACGCTACGTTGCACAGTGCTATTATCATAGATTCCTAATGCCTAGGAAGCAAACAACTATATCTTCCATCCTTGCCTAGAAGCAGTATTAAGGTAAAATTCAGATGAAATGCAAACCCCATCCATCAATGCACGTCGGTCAGGATTCACTCTCATCGAACTCCTAGTTGTCATTACTATTATCGCCATTCTTGCGGCCGTAGCAGTTCCTGTTTTCAACATGGTCAAGGATGGAGCCAGTTCATCCAACTCGAAAGCCAACCTCAGAAACATCGGAACTGCGCTTAATGCATATCAGGGACAAAATGATGGAAGATATCCAGCAATCGAAAGCAATTCTCCAGAAATCGAATTTCTTGATAACTGGGTATCTGAATTGGTAGTCGCTACAAACGAAAATATTGACATTGAGGAGCTTCGCAGAGACCCCCGGACCAAAGACTTTGTTTCCCCAGGCATAAAATGGACTACCCCATCAGGTGGATATTATAAACCGGAAAACATCTACAACACTTATGCCGCAACAGATGCTCTGCAAGGATATGATGCGGATGAAAACCTCAGCCCCAATAGAGGAAGACACACGAGTGGAATTGAGAGACTCTCAGAAACAATTCTCTTAGTCGAATCGCAGCAAGAAGGAAGCAGTCCTAACTGCAGAGGATGGATATCATGGGATCAAGCCTCTTCTGATTTAACGAGCGGAGAGGAAACTGCTACCATCGTTGATTTCAGATATAAAAAATCAGTGAACGCATTAATGGCTGATAATAGCGTCCAAAGCTTCGATGAAACGGACGCCCCTCAAATTCGAGAGTGGAACTGGGTCGGCGAAGACTACCAGGAAAATTCCCGTTAATTTTATTTCTTCGGACCTGGTTCCTGCTCAGACACGCCGTCCTGTATATGAAGGTAAGTGCCCTTCTTGTTGCCAACAATAATATCAGGCCTCTTGTCCCCACTAATATCCTTAACAAGAAACTGAGTTCCAACGCCTGAATCATCATCGATTTGGTAAGGGATGAACTTGGCTTGGCCCGATTTTTTTCCTGGAACTACCTTGAACCAGTAAAGAACGGCAGGCTCATTACCTCCCGGATCATTCCCATTATGTGCCCACCACCTCTTTCCTGTAATGAGGTCTTTCACTCCGTCCCCATCCATATCAACTAATTGCGCAGAATGGGCCTGACTGAAGCGAACTCCATACGGATTGTCCTCAGCCTTTGGTCCAGTGATGACATGCTTCTTCCATATCTTTTTCCCTTCTTCAGATTCTGCCTGCTCGAACCAAGTCAGCCCATAGTTGTGAGCCGCAGTCGCGGTATAAATGTCATTGTCTCCGTCCCCATCAAAGTCATAGGCGAACATGTCGGCACCTCCAGGACCAGTAAACTGAAAACGGTATTCCTTCCATAAAGGATCCCCATCCAATGAATCCGGCTGCATCCACCAGTGACCCTTATCAAGAACATCCATTTTGCCGTCACCATTAACATAACCGACTCCGAGCCCATGAGTGTACCTGCCTCCAGTTG
>JABGYE010000147.1:0-13028 GCA_018675395.1 Akkermansiaceae bacterium | reverse complement strand
TTAGGGCAAAGGGAGTTGCTGGCAAACCTGCCTTATTATAAAGATTAGACTGCTCCGGAACTGCGCTATAGGCGTATTGCACCCCAATAGGAATAGATACATCAGGTGAAATTACTTCAACACGATCTCCAACAATTTTTGCTTCGGCTTGATACCATTTCTTATCCTGCCCGCATAGTCGAAAATGATTAAGTTTATCTTGTGGTGTTGCTAACGCTGGCTCAACAAACTTTTCAGGCTCCTCACGGTCCTTTGCTAGCCCTTTACTTCCGACCATCAATCCACCAAAAAGACTATCCTTCTCAAACGACACTAAGACTTTATTCCCCTCAATCTTGTAGTCTTTATAAATAGGACCAGTATAAGGGATATCTTTTTTATACTGTTTATTGAGAGCCCATCTCGCCATCCTCATCCCAGGATGGAGTTTATTGTAGTAATGGATACCACCAGGATTAGCAGAGTTAATGTCTGATTGAATGACCATGCCCACATTCTTTCTGTTATTAACAAAGAACACATGTTGGACCTGGCGTATGGCAGCGAATCCAACACTGTTCGAATCCGGTGATCCATAAGGTTGCATCTGAGTAAAATAAAAAGGCATTTCTGGCATCTCCCAAGCATCCCTCCAACCATTAATTAAAGCCTCCATCCTAGCGGCATAAATTCTTCCATCTCCACTGTTACTTGTTCCTTGGCACCAGATCGCACCCCTAATACCATAAGGTATGACTGGAGAAATCTTTCCATTGAAGAACTGCGACGGGCCTCTCCACATACCGGAAATACCAGGCATATTGGGCCGGGCCGGCACCTTACCTCCTAGCTCTGATAATTTACCGGCCTCTTTTTGCCAACTCTTCAAATCAGCATAGTAATCCTCAAAGGCTTTCTGGCCTTGCTTCAGTAATGGGTCCGCATTCAAAATGAGATCAGCGTCACCTTTGAGTTTAGGGTGTTCGACAATGGCTCTACGTTGGGTGAAAGCCTCGATCCGAGTATTACTATGGGCGCTTAAAAGAATACCTATTGGAATTTTTAATTCTTTATATAAATCATAAGCAAAAGAAAGCGACAATGCTGAAAATCCACTAGCCAATGACGATTTTTTCCACCCTCCGTCAGAGGTGCCCTTCTTTTGGGGATAAAGCGCGGAAACGGTATTGATATTTATCTCTCTGATTGGAATCGATTCCTTTGATGAAGCTATTTCTTTTGCCAACTCATTGCACATACTTTTACCTGCTATCCATACCATGTTTGATTGACCCGAGGAGAACCATACCTCACCAATCAACACCCCCTTCAATGTGATTGACTTTCCTTTATCATTGCTAACCTCCATCAACTGCTCATTCAAAGATGCTTTTAATGGATCAAGTTTAACCATCCAGTTGCCCTGCTTGTCCGCGATAGCCTTTTTAGTTTGACCAGAAAATTTAACAGTAATTTCACTTCCTGTAATGTCTTGCCCCCATACTGGGACTTTCGCATCCCTTTGAAGTATCATGTTGTCAGTAAAAGGAACTGCTAACTGGAAATAATGCTCATCGGAAAACGCATATATTGATGATGTTAAAATTAACAGGAGAGTGATTATGATCTTATTCATATTGGATAGTTTTTAGGAGAAATTTTTCTGAAGCTTTAATGTTATTTTCTACTGAGCACTAATAGCTGAGACTGCCACCCTGGCTTGTTACGGGTTCCAAACCCGCCGGCTTCAACAAATAGATAATCTTCACTTTGGATATTTTGAGAAGTCATTTTGAGTGCTTGAAATTTAGTGAGATCCATCAAGACATTTTTGGACCAGACAAAAACCGGGCTATCGGTCTTACCATGATTATTGAATGTCATTTCACTAAAAATGTACCGGTTAACTCTTGTCTTTTTCTTTGGATCAAATTCATCAACTTTGGCAACCTGAGCAATCACCTTCCATGATCCCAAAATATTTCGATTGTTAATGAATTCTCCATCCCAGCGATATTTAATGGCTAAGGCTGATTTTTCTCGATCCTCAGGGTCTTGCCCTGCTTGCCATTCAGAGGACAGCATTGGAATGAGAGAGGCCGACTTAAAGACCAGATCGTCGCTCATTGGTGGCAATTTTTGCTCCTCTATATGAAGACTTACCTTTCCCTGTGGAATTGGTTGTGTGGGTTTTACTTTGTACTTGTCGTTGAAACGCAGGAAAGTCTTTAAAGCAATACAAACATTTCCACTTTTGAAATCATCCATAAATTCTTTTGTAATGTAAGCTCCCTTAGGCAGTCCTCCTGAACCTCTTCCATTGCAGGTCTTGGTCTCGATTAAAGGCCTTCCGTTCACATAAACGATGTACCCTCCTCCGGAACCAACATGATTCCCATCATTGATTCGTAACCGGTAGCGATGGTCTGGCTTGATCGGAGGAACTTTGAAATTTTGTTTAATAAGTAATACTTCCTTTTCCCAAAAAGTATTCACCTTTGTTCCTCCATAACATTCCGGACCGTTACAGTTAGGACCACACTTATGAATGGGCTTGTCGGGAATCTTTCCCATGTAGTGACCAAAGGGGCTCTTGCCGGTTTTAAAAACACCTGGATGATCAAAAGTCGAATCGGTATCAGTTTTAAACCAATTCTCCATGCCCTTAGGAAGCGTCACATCACGGTACCTTGTAATAAGCTGATCGAATGGCACTTGCTCCGAGGCGATTGGATCAGAACTGTGATAATTCCATTCGGCCTCTCGTAAATCCATGAAAATATTCCATCCATACTTCTTATCGCCTGCCCTACTATAAAGAGCAGCTAATCCATCAATGGCATCACGGGACCCTCCGGGATAACCGGATTGAATTTCTCCTCCTGCCAATTTCCTTAAATTTTCGCGATTCCTACCAACGTATTCAGGAATTAACTCATTCATGATAATTGGATTGATGGCCTCTTTGAGTTTTGATCCAAAACGACTTGAATCGGCATTAAGGAACAACTCCTTATAGGGAAGAACCTCATTTGGTTGTCGTTCCCGAGAAACCTCATAGAGAACGTCTAACCCGCCTGGCACAGAGGCCAAAGATTCAGCTATTGCCTCCAAATGAAACTCATAAGTTGATGTTGTGTCCAATCCGCCTGGGGCTTTTTTTGAACCACCATAACTAGTAAAACTATACTCTAAAGTTTTTGCAGCCAACTGCTGAACTTCTGGTGTGGCTTTTGCAATTCTTTCTCTAATCGCCTTGGTCAGACCTCTCGTCAATGAGACCCTTTGATTATTACGGATTAGATCTCCGATTGCGGGAAGAATTTTTTTATAACATCTTTGATCACTTGCTACTGGCGTCAAAGCGGTAAGGGCTGCGTTTTTGAGCCAGTTCTCCTCATGTTTCAAGTATGGTAAAAGTAAATCTACAAGAGGTAAAACCTGATCCACCGAACCGTGACCTATGATTTGGAGAGCCGCGTCCTTGATCCACCACGACTCTTTTTCATCCTTTAAAGCATTGACTGCATTATCAAAGACATCAGTAGTAATCAATTCAGGCTTGTGTAAAACGGCACTCATGATAGCCCTTCTAATGCGAGGGTCACTGTGATTTAAAAATTCATTCACCAGTTCACCGCGGACCTTACCTCCTCCTGATTTCCATCCAATATAACCGCTATTTATTCCTATGGCTTTAAATGCTGCTATATGTCTTACATTATAATCTTGATGATGAATATACTGACGAATTTCTTCATTAGTGGGTTGCCTTTTGCCATGAAAATTTCGTATAAATCCAAGACTCGAATCATCGGCCAAATTCTCTTTTGATAGGTCCTGTTTTTTACCATTCTTTTCAGGAACTGCATCCAGAGAGAGGAAAAGATTATCCTGATCGGTACCCCATATTTGCTTGGGTAATTTATAAGGCTTGGAGAACTTTGTAGGAGGGGCTCCTGAAACGCGCAAGGTCTTTCTTGGAATAGTATAAGTCAGTGGATATGCCACACCCCATAATTCTTTATCATAACCTGATCCACCAAGGATACCAAAAGATCCATCATAGCGTCGCGACAAGTCATAATGCCACTTACGATTATCCATAAACTCACGGTACTTCTGTGGTTGTTTATCATAGAGCAATCCCATTGCTGCACTTCTCCATATTTCACCAATTCCTCCACCGGTATGACCGTGCAGCATAAAACTCGTAGTATAAAAACTTTGGATGGCGCATGAGTCACGTGCCATAGAATAAATCGTTTCTCCATCATCTTGCGTCAACGCTGCGGCAGCAGACATCGCAAATGCCAATTTTCCATTTTTTCCATTATCCACAAAACCGACCTCAGGTCTGTCATCACCGTAGGGATTATTACCTCGGCCTGCGTAACGAAAAAAGTGTCGTAAAGATCCTAAAAAAGTTTTGTCAGGTATAATGGCTCCGCATTCTTTTGCCAGCATGAGAAAAGTAACAACATTAGTCCCAGCAGCATTAAGATGACCTTGGCCATAACTCGTCAGAGCACTTCCTCTTCCGGCCCAGCCATCATTATGCTGAGAACTCACTGCGTTATCGACCCATACTTGTATATTTTTTAATATGATAGGATCTCCAGTACGCAGGTAGCATTCGGCTAAAGCAATACCACCATAACCTATGTACCAAGGATACTTGTGAGCGGGAACTTTTTTGGCCCACTCATGAACAAACTTCTGATCATTTGCATCACCAGTGGAAAGCAGAAAAAGCATTCCTATCCCGCCAAGACCTTCAGTAGACTTTGGCTTCTTCAGATATTCAGCAACTTGTCGAACAACCTTATCAGACTTCGCACAATTAATTGGCCAGGTTCCACTGTACCGACCCAGAACAGGAATGCTCAATTCCACAGGTTTGAGCCTTCCTTTGATTTTAAACTGAACAATACCATCGGTTCCTTCAGCCTCTGCCAGAATATTTCCCAACTGAATGCGTGGATCAATTTCAGCAAGTCCATCCCCATTAATGCTTTCAATAATTTGCCCCACACTGAGCTTGCCAGATATATCAGCCGGTGAACCCTCCTCAATGTTATTTATCCTCATTACAAACGCTGGCTGAATCAAATCCAAACCTACGCCAACTGGTCCAAATCTCTTAATGACTTGAAGCGATTTTTTTTCATCAGGCCGGGTGGAAAAAATAGAGTTAGGGTTCTTATAAAATTGTACCTCAGCAGAGCTCCCAAGTGGGTAAATTAATAAAAATATTAGAAAACATGAACAAGGACGGAACATTTTTTATTTAGAGATTTTTTGTTTTTTTACAGGCCTAACCACTTTCGATCTTAGTCTTATAATTACTTCCTTTCCTAAATCGGGTAACAATTTGGAATTTACTTTCCAATTAAGCTTATCACTTTCGTGACCACTAAGTTCTGAAAGACACAATAACTCATCACCAAACGTCGAAACAGAAATCACATTACCAGTATCCTCACACAAATACTTCTTGAAACCTTTAGTTCCAGCAATCAAATGTGATCCAGCAAAAATAAAATTATCAGGAAATTGTTTCTTTTCCTTAGCTACTACAGCCTCCGATTGAGGGGCAACAGGAGAAACAAAATCACTGATTGGATATTCTCGTATCATTCCATCCTCATTAGAAAAAACAACGGACACAATAATTTCATCACCTGTCGGATCTACTGAAACCCAACGAACACCCTTCTTTTGGTGCACTCTTTTCATCGCTGTATTACCAGGCTTTGAGCCCATCAGCAACAATGCTGTATGTATATGTAAGGGCCGAGCAGATGTACAAAAAATTGACTCATGCTCTTTGCTGTTATCGGTGCACAAAATGAGCTCTAAAACACCTTCGAGAAGGCAAACGTCTGCAAGAACATCAACACTCCACTCTTTAAGATTCAACTTAATGCCAGGTAATTTTAACTTATTCAGGGCGTCCTTTGCTTCTGGAGTAAGTTTCTCTCTACTCAATCCGACACTTGAGAGAAAAATAATTCCGATAATACATTTAATAAATGAAGCCATTTAAATTAAGCTCACAAGAACACACTGACATTCCAATTACAATAAAGTTTTCCCCTCTGTCTGCACACCGAATGGGATTAGAAGTTGAATATGTTTTTTAAATCATCCCGACCAGAAAGATCATGATCAAATAATGATTCTGATATAGGTTCAATTATGAAACACATCGTAACGACTTTCCTCGGTATCGGGCTACCCTTAATTTCATTCAGCGCCGAAACAAAACCATTTCCAGCCGAAAGTCTACGCCTATGGTTAATGGCAGATGCCGGTATCACTACTGAAGATAATTCCAAGGAAGGAGGAAGCAAAACCGATGTCGCTCGATGGACTGATCAGTCCGCAGGAGGCATCGAACTGACCCCTGCTTACGAGTCAACAAAAACTCGCCCATCACTTGTAAGGAAAGTTTCCGACATTGGGGGGAAACCCGCTCTCCAGTTCAGCGGTAAGGGTGGAAGCAATTTTGAAATTACAGACGCATTGATAGGCCGCTTTAAAACGCCCTTTGATCTGAATCGTGACACTGTCTTTTTAGTAGCAAGCATGCCATTTATACCTATCATTTCCCCCATGACCCTAAGTGCTACCGCTGACTCCAAGACTGGTCGTGGTGGATTGGGTATACGAAGAGGGGGCAAATCCGATAGCTGGTTCTGCGTTCATTATGGAGGATCTGGAAACGGCAAGAAAATTCAGAGCCAAGAATCTAAGCTAGACAGTAAATTCCACATCCTGACTGTTCGCTTTGATAAGCACAAATCGGAACTGGAGATGATCGTTGATGGTCGGCAAACTGGCACAAAGCTTCGAGACGAATCTACACTCCCTCTCGATCCAATTAACTTCATTCAGGTAGGCGGTCATGGCATCCTTGACCCGCCAGAAGATCCAGGAGCTGAATGGTTCTTTAATGGAAAGATTGCCGAAATTATCGTTTTTGATAGAATGCTAGGAGATGACCCAAAGGCAGGGCCTTTCGCTGAAGTTGGGAAATACCTCCAAAAGAAATACAGTTTATCCGGGAATTTTCCGAGGAGCTAAGCATCTGTACTGCATCCCTAAAGAACGTCCTTAACGTGCCTCTATCTTAGTAATCAATCCAGATAAAGGTTCACTCCCTCAGAGGAACAAAATCCGCATCCGGATCTCTGAGAATTGCCGGATTCAATAATGCTTCTCCTCTTTCTAAACGCTTTAAAATACCATCAACAAAGATTTCATCCCCTACTTTGCAGCTCTCCGCCATCCTTGTAAATTTACCCAGATTACACTCTATCCCGCTCTCTAGAAATACCTTTGCTGGGACAGGATAAATGACCACCCTAGAGACTTTCCCTTTCACCGTAATTTTTTCCCCTAGATATGCTTTACCCATCGCGGACAGATCCTTTTCAAGGAACTGTGCTGCGGGCTTTCCATAATCCATCTTCCATCCCTCGCATCCAAGGAGAAGCATCATTGCAGGAAAAATAAAAAACGGCAAAAATCTCATTAACAGAAAAAATAATTATTTCTTATTCTTTTTCGGAGGGGATTTTAGCTCCAATAATCGCCGCTCAAGGAATTCACCGGAAATTTTACGGGCCCTTTCACGGTCAGATCCATCATAATCCCAGAACTTCTGCAGTACCTTCTCAGTCTTGGGAAAGTCTTTACCATCATCACCTATGCGTTGACGCAAAGAAGCTAGCCTTCCCTTCAATTCGGTTACCTTATCAGTATATTTCGAATCATCGTAGAGATTATTTGACTCGAAAGGATCCTTTTCCATGTCATAAAGCTCCCAAGCCGGTGGTGTCTGATTTCCGCCCTGGTAATCAACCCCATAAAAATAAATCAGCTTATACCTTTTAGTGCGAATTCCCACGTGACCAGGATTGTCATGGTGCGCCATGTGCATCCAATAACGATAATAGGCCTCGTTCGGCCAATCCTTCGGTTCATTACCCGTCTCGCATATAGACTTAAAACTGCGGCCTTGCATATAGTCTGGCTTTTTGACTCCGGCAAAGTCAAGGATGGTAGGCGCATAGTCAACGTTACCCACAACTGCATCGGTTCTACTTCCCGCTTTAATAGTCTCTGGATAACGAATTAAGAACGGCATGCGCATTGACTCCTCATACATCCACCGCTTGTCCTGGTAATCATGCTCTCCTAGCATGAATCCCTGATCTCCGGTATAGATAATAACCGTATTATCCATGAGCCCGCTCTTCTTCAAATAGGCAAATAGCCGTTCAAGGTTATCATCGACTCCTTTCACGCACCGTAAATATTTGCGAAGGTAAACATTGTAGGCCATGTCCTGGACCTGCTTATCACTGAGTTTCGAAGGATCATAATCGGCAGGATAATCTTGAGGAAACTTCTGAGGAAGGTCCTTCGCATAAGAACGGCGAGGGTTTCGGTTCCCTATCGATGTGCCAACGTGCGGGATCAGTTCGTCCTGATAGCCCCGCGTAGCAATGGAGCCAAAACGAGCAGGGGGTGAATTGTGAAGATTTTCAGGTTTTGGAATCTCTACATCTGCTAAATAATCATTGTACCGGTGCGCATGTTCAAAGTAATCATGCGGGGCCTTGTAATGATGCATCAGAAAGAATGGCTTTGATTCATCGCGGCTTTCCTTCAGCCACTTAAGTGTCTGATCAGTGATAGCATCGGACGAATGTATCCCGTCAAACTTGATAATATTTTTGGGCCATTTTTTTTGACCGCGGATACGAAACTCGGGGTCATGATACTTGCCCTGACCTGGCAATACACAATAATAATCAAAATCGGCCGGTTCCTTTTTCAAATGCCATTTTCCAATCATGGCAGTCTGATAACCAGCCTTCTTCATCTCCTTAGCAAGGTACTGACCTCCCGGCTCAATGCTGCCTCGAAGGTCATGCACGCCACAAGTGTGCGCATACTGACCAGTAAGAATGGTAGCGCGACTAGGTGCACAGATAGCATTAGAGCAAAACGCATTCTCAAAGAGCATTCCTTCCTCAGCTAACTGATCAATAGTTGGCGTTGGATTGAGTTTTGCAAGGCGACTCCCATAAGCACCAATAGCCTGTGAAGTGTGGTCATCAGACATTATAAAAATAATGTTCGATCTCTTTGCTGCAATGAGGGATCCTATCGCAAAAAGAAAGGACACTCCTACCATGGTCATGTTTTTGATAGTCATAGTTTCGTTCAAATTATCAAATGTATAATAAAACTCGCAACCTGATTTGTTCGCCTAAAAAAACAACTTCCGGCAAGCATGGACGCCTCAATTTTCGCGTTTTAGTTTTGGTAAATCTCCATCACCGGTCAACTCCCCTTCAAGCAACCATGATAAGTTGAATCGTGCCATGTGTGATCCCTTGAATGGATCATGTTCATAATGAAGATAAATCCAACCTTCGCTAGGAGTGCCATGTCGACCAACAGATAAAGAGGAATACCCGCTTCGCTCACCATCTACAAGGCGTTTAATCGGCCACGTTTTTCCCGCATCTAAGCTTGCCCAGACCGTGACTCTTTCCCGGTGCGATGCATCAGTATCTAGATTACTAAAAACAATGACATCCTTATCATTAGAGGGAATTCGAGTCATGCCCGCCATGCATCCGTAGGGCCGGCCCTGATCACCATCAGGTAAAGCCTGAACAATTTTCCAATCTTTCCAAGTCTCTCCCCCATCAAAACTCCATGCCTCTCGCCGACGCCGGTTATTCGGTCTCTCCGGCCAATGGACTCTGGAATTGTAATAGATTCGCCCATCAGAAAGTTCAACAAGAGCCGCTTCGCCAGTACCATTCTCTGGAAAAGGACTACTCGTCTTCCAGCTCTTACCGCCATCATCACTGTAAATTGCATTAGTGTAGTGCTTTGACCACTCAGCCTCTCTTTCATTTGAGCCATAAAAACGTGTGGCCCTCAATAGTCTCCCTTTCTTGAGCCCTACCATCAAAGTGATGCCGCTCTCATTCATGTGCATGGAAGGATTATTTCCATGTAAATCCTTTTTTATGACTGTTTTCTGGGGCTTCCAGTTCAACCCATCGTCTTTACTTCGATAGACCGTCAGCGGCGCAGGAGGTTGACGGTCCTCAACAAAAAGAAGTATTTCTCCTGAGCCATTATCAACAATAGCCCCTCCACCATTATATCCCTTTTCTGAAACATTGATCGGCTCACCCCAGGACTTGCCACCATCTTCACTTCGCCGTATGGCAACACCGGAATTCCCCCAAACTGCAATGACCGTTCCTTTTTTCGAAACCACTACATTGGGGTAACGCTGATCAGAAAAGAGCCTTTTCTTATCAAAAGCAGGTTCACCCAAATGGGAATCCAATTTTTCATCACCTTTGACAATGAAAGAAAAACAGAAGCTTAATAATAACGATATGATTAGATAATGATTAGTGAACAAATATCAGGGGATATAATTTGTTATTTTGGATCCTTCACAGGTTTCTTCGCTGCCCAATAAACGGCACGGATAACTAGCTTTTGCAGTGCGGGGTTATCCCATGCCTTTTGGTCATGTCCTAGTCCCGTATTGAAGAGCCTACCCTTTCCATATTCATGGACCCAAATCATTGAATGGTTCTCTTTTCCACGATCTATTCTTCCAAGATGGTGCAACTGGTCCTTGGTCTCAGGGTGAAATTTATCTCGATAAGATTCATCATGTATCAAGAAAGGTTTCATTCCTTTGGTTATCGGATGATTCTGATCAGTAAAAATAATCTTAAACTCCCCTCCTCCATGACCAATGAACTGACCTCCGAAAAGTTTCCAGTAAGAATCTGATTTCTTGAAAGCGTCAGTCGCATGAACACCGATAACGCCACCTCCGTTTTTGACATAAGACTCGAGGCCACTCTCCTGTTCAGGGTCAGTAAAATTACCTCCCGAACCAAAGAATAAAATCACGTCATAATTCTTGATTTTATCAGCCCTAAGGTCATCAAACTTATTACTAAAAACTAATTCAAAGTCGCCCTGATCTTTGAACAAAGGAACTATCGATTCATAATAACCTTTCCAGTCATGATCACGACCACCCATGTAAAGAATCTTAATTTTCTTATGATGATCCGCTTTGACCCCTTCAGTGCAAACAAGGCAAATCAGGAGAATTAATAATGACCCAAATTTGAAGAAATTCATAAACATAAGATTAACAGAAATCATTCGATCAGGCAAAGCGTTAGTTTGTTCATTTGTATATTAGGATATCAGAATGAGTAATAATGATTAGATTCATGCTAATGAGCGAATGATGATTGCAGTAAATAAAAATTCTCTATAAAATCTTAAATATGGACACCGCACTTGAAACAAAATTAACCTCCACACCATTCCGTCGCGATCCTGAAGAAATTACGCCTTGGTCTGAAACTTGTGGAGCAATCCGATGCTTGATCGAAGAATCAGATCTGGCAGCAGCTGAAGTCCATCACGTCAAGATCCAAGATGCGAAGCTTCACTACCATAAGAAAACGGATGAGATTTACTATATCATTGATGGTGAAGGTAAGCTCGTCCTTGATGATGAAGAAGTGGCCGTCAAAAAAGGCGAAGTCGTCTATGTCCCCAGAGGAGTTAAACATAAAGCTGTCGGTGACTTGACAGTACTCACTGTGTGCATTCCACGTGGAGTTCTCGACGACGTGCACGAAGTCGAGTGATTTTCATATACAACTTTTGATCATTTTTCGGATCAAAAGTTATTTTTCCCGCACTTTGCAAAATGACCTATCTAGACCATTCCTAGCATCCGGTTGAGCGAATCGTTTGTTTGATAAATTAATGCCTCCGGATAATGTGGATAGGGATGGAAATACTCAAAGGTCAGATACCCGCGATAGCCAGTACCTTCAAAAGCCTCTATCACCTTAGGCCAGTCCGTAGTACCGTCCAATAGGGGTCGGAATGACTCCAATGAGTGATCTGTTCCCTTCTTAGTGAACTCCTTCAGGTGCACGTTCTGGATCCGGTCACCAAGGATTCGTATCCAGTGCTCAGGAAACTGAAAAAGCATAATGTTACCGGTGTCAAAATGGACCTTCACAAATTCACTATCAAATGAGTCAACAAAACTGATCATTTCCTCAGGAGACATGAGGTACCCGTTAAAGAAAATGTTCTCCATGTTCAGGTGCACCTTTAACTTCTCCGCCATCGGTACCAGCTTGCCGATCGCTTCCCTCGCACGACGGTCGCAAATATCATTCGGTGTTGGATCGTGATCCTCTCTCCACGGCATATGTACTGCACCGGGGACAACTAATAAATTTTCCGTACCCAGGTCATGTGCACACTGCGTCATCTTGGCCGCCAACTCCATTCCCCTGCTCCGCTCATTCGGGTCATTACTTGTGAGAGGATATGGCCAGAAAAGAAATGAACAGACCCCGCTAATAGCAATACCGATCTCGTCCGCCATTTTCCGAACAGCCTCGAACTCTTTCGTGCCATTCTTTGGTGAGAGATCATTTTCCAAGTCATAATTCAACTCAATACCGTCAAATCCTGCATCCTTAGCCAATTGCATACACTCACGCAAATTCATCCGTTCGGGATAAGGAAAGGCCCAAAGATTAATCGATTTCTTCATATTGTACCTCTTTGGAGAAGCGCTCCGTTCATCCTTCTTCTTTTGAGATGCACCTGACACACTATTCCCAAACACTGCTGCTCCTCCAGCAGCTGCAAGCGCACCACTGATTGCCGCGCGTCGACTATATCCAGGCATCGTTAATTCTTCATTTTCTTTCATACGAAAACCATAACATGATCGTCCCTCAACGCACAAGTATGCTGTATTCTTCATAAGGCACATGATGTTTGAAGGGGTGCGATTAACAGTTATCCAATGGCCACTCTTTGACTGTCCGAATGAAAGCGTTTTAACCTTTAATCGAACACGAAGCTTGCCAGTTATTTGCGTCACAGATAATATTTATACAGTTCCATCTTTGATATGAACATTCTGGTTCAAAATA
>JABGYE010000037.1:0-7502 GCA_018675395.1 Akkermansiaceae bacterium | reverse complement strand
GTTACGCGACAAGGCGCACGGAAGGATCTGGCGACTCCAAGCCAAGGACCGTCCACTGGTCAAACGCCCAAACATCAGCGGGGCTCCAATCGAAGCCCTTTTAGATCATCTGAAGGCACCCGAAGACTATACCCGGACCCAAGCCAAACGCGAATTAGCAACTCACTCACAAAATGAAGTGCTACCAAAACTCAAATCATGGTTAGCCAGTTTGCCGGTCGACGATCCTGACAGAGAGCATCACTTACTCGAAGCGCTCTGGCTCCATGGAACCATTAATGCGCCTAACGAGGAATTATTACGCAATGTTTTAAAATCCACCGAGGCTCGGGCAAGAGCCAATGCAGTGCGAATACTATTTCATTGGAGAAATGACATAAAAAATCCGTACGAATTATTCCGCGCCGCGATCGACGACGCGCATCCCAGAGTACGCCTAGAAGCTGTGAACGTTCTACGCGAAGTAGGTTCCTTGGAATCTGCCAACATTGCTCTTGGAGCGTTGCGTCAGCCACGAGACAAGTGGCTAGAATACGCAATTTGGCTCACGTCCCGCGAGTTGCGTGATGATTGGCTACCGGCCCTCAAGGCCGGAGAGACAGTATTTAGTGGAGACACCGATCAGTTACGGTATGCCCTCGAAGCGACTGGTGATTCCCGGGCCACCGAATCCCTAGTGGCCTTACTGCAGAACGGCAATGTTGATGCCCCTAATTTACCGAACGTTGTCAAGACCGTCGCCGGACTAGGTGGGGTGGAGGAAATTGATATGGTCCTGTCCTTGGCCAAAAAGCAACCGACCCTTCTGACTCCGATAGTCGCTGGCGCGCGTCACAATAAAGCTACGCCAAAAGGCATTAAAAAAATCCTCCCACTTTTAGAAAATCAAGATTCAGACGTTCGCCGAGCCGCCGCAGAGCTGACAGGCATATGGGGAATTACGGACGCCGGTGAATCGTTGGAGAAACTAGTGCGGAATACTGAAAACATTCAAGAGCGCCTCACAGCAGCAAGGGCTTTGGGCCGCCTGAAGCACTTTGATCGTTTAGCCAACCTCGCAAACCCAAATCAAAGTCAGAAAATTCGCATCGCGGCCACAGCAATTTGGGCCGAAAATCAACCTGACAAAGCTCGTGAATCGGTGATCGAAATATTCGCAAAGGCATCTACCATTCAAGAAATTGAACCTCTTTTCTTATCCTTCATAAACCGGCAATCCGGCGATAAGCAATTGCAAGAAGCGCTCAAAGACACACCTCTTCACGAAAGCATCGCAATTGAAGGAATTCGCCTCATCAGGTCATCAGGCCGCGAATTCCCCGAACTCGTTGCGATGCTGACTAAATCGGGAAATCTTAAACTGGTCCCTCTTGATCTTTCCCAGAAAGATCGAAAAGAACTGCTTAGCAAAGTCGCAACTTCCGGCAACCCTGAACGTGGAAAGGAAGTCTATCATAGGAAATCAACGGCCTGCACAGTCTGCCATCAAATTGGCACAGGAGGTGGATTAGTAGGACCAGAACTTTCATCAATAGGAGCCTATGCCCAACCAGCCGCTATACTCGATTCAATTCTGAGTCCCAGTAGAGACATCAAACAGGGATTTGAAACTGTTCTAGTCACTAAACAAGATAACACCATCGTAGCGGGAATTTTTCAGCGCCGTTCCGACACTGCTACTCTTATCCGTGAAACCACAAATAAAATCGTACCCATTCCAAACAGTGAGGTGAAAAAGATTGAAAAAAGCCCAGTATCTCTCATGCCTCCTGGCCTCACTTTGAGTCTACGAAGTGACGAACTCGTTGACTTGCTCAGTTTCCTAGTGAGCCTTGATGGGACCACTGAAAAGACAGAAAGAAACAATTAATAATTGGATAGGCAGGATTCGGATCTGCAACCAAGGAATATAGTGAACTATTTCTTCGGTGTGTTTAGGCCCCTCTTTTTATCAACCTTAGCCTTGATATCAACCTTCGTTGTTTTTACCAGATTGGCTGCCTTATCGCCAAGGTCACGGGCGATCAGACCACTCGGATCACACCCTTTGCTGATGGCGGCAATTTTACCACCCTTTCCGATGAGAAAATTACTAGGCATGGTATTGGTGCCAAAAATCTTCCAACTATCTTTTCCTGGATCCAAAGCATACTGCATATTTAGTTTCTTTGTTTTCACATACGTTGCGAATTTATTATCCGGCTCAGCAAAAACGGCAACGAACTTAATGCCGTCTTTCCTGTATGCTTCATGCAGTGCTTGGAAATAGGGCAACTCGCGATCACAACCCAGGCAACCGCAGGTAAGCCGCACCAATACCGGCCCACTCTTAGCTAGTTTGGCAAGATTAATTTCCTTCCCTTTAGTGTCCTTGATTTTGAATTTAGGAGCAGCATCGCCAACCTTTAACGGCTCAGCAGAAGCATTCCAAGTCATAGCGAGAATGATTGTTAAAGTGGCAATAATACTTTTCATAATATTTCGAATAGGATAAATCCTAAATGAGTAAAGGAACCATTCCAAACTTTATTTATACACACCTAAAAAGTATTCTAACAATGGTACCATAATATAACTAGCACCAAGAGATATTCTTTGGGTATTCCTCATTAGCTCACGCCGCCTGAGCCCTCCCCCTATTTAATGCCCTTCCTAATATCAATGAGTAATTTATCGCATCGTTCCCGCATCGAATTCAACTTCTCAAGATAGTTAGGATCCTCCGAAAGACTATCCCTTTCATGAGGATCATTTTTAAGGTCATAGAGCTCTTCATAAATTGGGTCCTGCTCGAAGTAGCGAATATATTTCCAATTCTTCGAACGGACTCCCTCACTCTTAGGAATTTTTTTATGCTCAAAGAGGTGCTCACATAGGAAATCCTCACGCCATACATTATCTTCATTGCCTAAAAGAAGAGATTTAATACTCCGCCCATCCATTGGAGGTTTTTCCTTTATCATAGCAAAATCGAGAAGGGTCGGAGCCAGATCCAAATTGAGAACCATTTCTTGACGCACTTTGCCCCGCTTACTCTTTGTCCTTGCCCGAGGATCGTAAACGATCAGAGGAACACGGATCGATTCCTCATACAGTAACCAGCAATCACTCAGCCCACGTTCTCCAAAAAACATCCCATTATCGCTGGAATATATAATTATAGTGTTCTCTGCTAGATCGAGCTTATGTAATTGGTCCCGTAAACGACCGACTGCGTCATCTACTCCGCTGACCATCCGGTACATACCCTTCATCATTCTTTGAAATTTTTCGGGCGTATTAAATCTCCAGCGCCACCGTTCTCTGCCAAGAGAACTCTGCAGAAAAGTGGGCTGTCTTTTAAAAAAGTTCAGGTCTGAATTGAGAGGTTCAGGTATTGTAGATTCTACATAATAATCATCAAAGCGAACTGGCCAGATGTATTGCCTCTCATCATCATCCTGCGCATGAGGGGCATTGAAACACAAAGTTAAACAGAAGGGCTGGTCACTCTTGCTTCGCTGCAACAGAAATGAACTGGCCTTGTCAGCCGTCACATCGGTCAGATGTTTTTTCCGACCTTTTGGATCGGTAACAAAGTATCCTTTAGGACCACTCTTACCCCAATGCTCAAAGTTATCAAAATCATCAAACATCAGCCCTAATGATTGGTCTTCATTCTCAACCATGATTTCACCATTCGACTCAATACCAAACTTACCTATCAGTGCGGTCCGGTAACCGTTTTTCTTCAATTGTGCAGGATAGCTTTTTGCCGCCAATTTGGCCTTTAATGGATCTGTATTAAAAGTGAATTCATGGCGACGGCGGTACATCCCCGTCAGGATACTTGCTCGACTGGAACTACAAATTGGAGTCGTCACAAAAGCGTTCTGAAAACGTGCACCTTCGGCCGCCAAACGATCCAGATTCGGTGTGGAGATAATCTTATTACCTGCGCATCCCATGGCCCAGGCCGGTTGATTGTCGGATGTGATAATAATGAAATTAGGAGGCCCCAAAGCTTTTACCTCAGCAAGGAATAATCCCATCAAAGAAAAAAGGATCACTGAAATAGCTGAGGGTCTCATAAAAATTTAACGGCGTTTAAAAAAACCATATGAAAAACGCATGTCTTTTATTGCGTTTGAACAAGCAAAAATAGTTATTTTATAATCTAATTAGATGAATAATAGAATTCACATCTAATTAGCCATCATTGTTTTCAGTTTCTAATCCGTTATCTCGGAAAATTTTCGAAAATCGAAGGACTGCCCAAGGGATTCCAAACAATAGAATCCCAGCAACTTTGAACACACTAACAAAAAAGAATAACTGTAACTTCCAATCATATTTGAATTGCTCCATATTGCTCTCCTTGATTCCAATCATAGAGCCATGAATAGCGGCAATCTCATCGGATCCAAAAGCAAGAATTGATAACGTGAACATCTGAAAACCGATAGCGATAAGAAACGCTCGAAAGGCAAAACCCTCGATTGCTCGTAAATATTCATTTTTCATGCCCCCATGTTTACTGCATCCTTGGGCGTTTTCCAAGTTACAACTCATCCCTCATTTATGACTCACGGTTCCCCCTTATAATCTTCGGTGAATTTTGCACTTGGTTAGGGATTCAACCAATTAAGAAGTGACAAATGATGGGATCCTTGATTTAATTTTTTAATGCATATCCTTATCATTAATTTCAACTTACAAGATTTGAGCAGAGAGCAATTTGAAGAAGCCTGCCAAGGTCTAGCTCAGACCTTCGCTGACATACCTGGTCTGATCACCAAAACATGGTTAGCTAACGAAGAAACCAACACTTACGGTGGAGTGTATCACTTCGAAAATAAACAAGCGATGCTTGACTATAAGGAGTCAGAAGTCTTTGCTGCTATAGGCAACAATCCAGCTTTTATAAATCCCGTCATTACAGATTTTGGAATCCTAGAAGGACCGTCTAAAGTCACAGGGATCGGTTAAAATAAATTGGTTGTAACTTTCTTAAATGGCGAACCTGTTTCTTATCAAACCTCCCAAGAAGCAGGGGGCAGTGACACTGACAGACGTAAGGAGTTCATGGGGTTAAGGATCCTCTTATTTTTTTAAAGGATTCTTTTATTGAATCAACATGTTCGCCTTTGTTGTTCCAGAATTTCTCAGAACCTTCGACAGGATTACCGTCCTTGTAGTTTACTTCCCTCCATTTCTGTCCATTTTCATGAAATTCCAGCGATAGTCCATCCTGCTTACCGTCCTTGTAGTTTACTTCACTCGCCTTCTTCCCGTTCTCATGCCAAGACTCCGACAACCCATCCAACTTGCCTTCAATGTAATTTGTTTCTACCCTCTGCTGTCCCGACCACTCTTCGAAAACCTTTCCTGTATAAGGAGCACCTGAACTTTTCAGATAATAAAGATTGTCTAACCGATATTCTATTTTATCACGGTTAACGCCGTCTAATTCAAGTGGAGTTTCAGTAGCAGGATTTACAGATGATACTAAAGCTTTCGATAAAGGATGTTCTGTTGATAGCTCAGTTTCTCTTGTGAAACCACACCCCACCACGAGGATAGTGACAGCAATCAAGAGCAAAGGTTTCACGGGTTAATATTCACGGGTTAATATGTTCGCAACGGGAACGGCATTTCGTACCTTTGCCAATCCATCAAATTTGCAGATGATGCAAAAGGGTACACTATCCCCGGTTCTCCAATAAAGTTAAAGCGAAAAAGCCCTTCCTCAACAGGGGTAATATCCAAAAATGGAGAACCTATCATTTTGAGATTCATCATCGGATTTTCAAAAACATTCGGTTAACACTGATTATTCATTTTTTCTTGTCCTCAAAACTTTTGACGCGTTCAATAAATTCCCTAACAGATTTGGAAAAATTTGAATCTGAAAAATTCTTATCCTTTGGAATAATCCATTTCGAATCGTAGTATTTTTTAAGCTCACGATCCTTAAAAATATATCCCTTCAGAGCGTAAGGTAAGTTTCTTATCCGTCGGAGCTTCTCTTTGCTGTAGCCGGAAAAATCCTCTTTATAAATCATGTCATTATAGTCTATCCATAATACGGCATTACTACTTTTAAAAACGACCATGAGGTCTTCGGTCGGCTTAAAATTCTTGAGGTCCCATTCATAGACGATCTTATTGTTTTTGAAACTCATTTTGTGCCCCTCTGGCTTCGGTGCAAAGGCTTCGTCTCCAGCTCCCTTTTTAAGGAGAAAATTAGGATCATCAACAATCACTTTGAGCCGTGAACGTCCAATCGTGCCGTCGTGCCATAAGCCTCCAGTCTTTAAAATGTACTCGGCGTAGAGATTACCACTAGAGTCGCCAGTATATGCCAGCTTGTAGGTATTACGGACTCTGTGCGTTGCCCCCGGTCTAAAGCGAATCGGCCAGGTATAGGCCACCTTGTAATTCATACTTGGAATCTTTGAGTTCACTACGGGTATTACTTTTGTGGAGCGCAGTTTTCTGCCGTTCACAAAGGTTTTAAATTCCCAGACCAGTGGTTGACCATCCGGAGGAGCCTTAGCCCCTTTTGGCACGTTAATCATTTCATCATCAGATTTTGTCCTTTTTGAGAAGGGCATTCCCATCAAGAGATTCACCGTTTTACTTGAGACATTTTTGAATCTGAATTCACAGATGTAAATCCACGAACCATCGCTCGCGTTGCTCTTGATGGTGATGTTCTCGGAAATCATGCGGATTTCATCAGTGTGGATGGGATACGGAGCTGAGGCGCTGCCGCCGAAGGCAGTATCATTGGCACGAGCGATTTGAGAGCTAATTAGAAGGCAAGGGCCGAGAAGACTCAGTGAAGAAAAAATGAACGGTCTCATTCCAAAACCCTAACACCGCACAACTAACCGACCAATTACAAAATCCACCGCAAATTATAACGGGAACAGGGGGGCATGGGTTCTTCTTTTTTCTTAATCCGTGCACACAACCTGCTTCCTGTACTGTGATGGGGTGAGTGTCCAAAGACAAATTCAGATCATTCACGGAAAAGGCGAAAATTCACATAATTAGAGACGTCCTGCCCTGCAGGCCCGATCCTCCAACCATCCACAGTTTTTCTACCGGTTATTTCCTTTCCTGAAATCTCAACCCCCAGCCACCTTTCTACCTCGTCTCGATCGTGATAATGAAATTCAATCGAAGCAGTCCGGTGGTAGCCAAAAACAGAGTTAGTGACTTCCCAGAAATCCTCCTTATCTGGGGACCGATTTCCTATCTCTGACCCACGCGCCACGGTCCCACTAGGATTCCCAACGTCATGAGAGGGGAGAACCATTCCCCTAGTGCCATGAAACTCAATATAAGGCTTATTGGGAATATCTTCCCGAGACTGATACCACCTGCCACGAACGCTCGATTTGCGCAGCCGTTTGTCCCCTTCTATAGGGACAGAGTAATGAATAGCGGCAATTGGAAGGATGACTGGCGCCAGCAGGGCCATATTAACCACCTCTCCAACCGTAGTTGGCCCG
>JABGYE010000367.1:0-13641 GCA_018675395.1 Akkermansiaceae bacterium | reverse complement strand
GCAATATGATGCCCTTCAGGCTGTAGTAGCTAGGTCATTAGCTCAGATTAGCGTTAAGACTCGCCGAAAGAGTCTCTGATTCTTTCTTGGCTCCTTTTTATTGATTGCAAAGCAAGCGTTTTTCAATTTACAGGTTCACTGTTTTCAGGAACTTTAAGTAATGCGTCCATTAAATTTAGGTGGTTATAAAAAACCATTTCAGCTCTTATTATTTTTAAGCTTTTCAATTCTTTGTGCTGTTATAGCGCATTCAGCTGAAACGACCAGTTTGTGGAAAGTTACTGGGGATGATTCTGGCCCATCCATTTATCTTGCAGGTTCTATACACATACTGAGCGAAGATGATCATCCATTGCACCCAGCTTTTGAGGCTGCTTATAGAGCCGTAGATGATCTCGTATTGGAAATAGCAACGAATGAGGATTCTGAATCGGACACTCTAGCTCTCGAGAAAGGGATGTACGGGAAAGGTAGAAAGATAAGCGACGATTTATCCCCTGAGATGTATGCTGAACTTGGAAAGTATCTCGAGGGTGCAGGGTTACCACCTACCGCGATGGATGGGTTTAGGCCCTGGATGGCTGGTATGACAATATCAATCACAGAAATTATGAAAATGGGTGGAAGACCAGAACTGGGAGTTGATACTTTTTTTGAAGAGCGTGCAGTGAAGGACGGGAAGACTGTGAGAGGTTTGGAAACGACTGAGTTCCAGATTGGTCTTTTTGCCAAGCTTAATAAGGAAGAGCAGGAAAAAATGCTGGGATCTACATTGAAGGATATGGCTAACGTTGAAACAGATTTCCCAAAGATGGTTAAAGCTTGGAGGGAAGGTGATGATGTGACTCTTGAAAAGATGATTAATGATTCAATGTCAGGTTCACCTCAATTTCGAAAGGAATTGCTGGATAATCGAAATGAGAATTGGGTTAAGAAGATTAATGAGTATATGAAAGGAGACAAAGACATTATGGTTATCGTTGGTGCCGCTCATTTAGTGGGAGAGAAGGGTCTCATTCAACTTTTAAAAGGATCGGGGATACGCGTTGAACGTTGGAGTACAGAGAAAAATAACAATAAAAAGAAACCTCCCAAGAAAAAATCTAGGTTCATACCAGTTTAAATCTGAGTAGGATTCCTTTATTGACTCATGTGAAATTACTGATTACAGGAGGTTCAGGATTTATAGGATCAGCTCTGGTCCGTAAAGCGATTGGTTTGGGTCATTCTGTCATCAATGTTGATGCTATGACCTATGCAGGGAATTCGGATAATCTTTCCAGTATATCTGATGATTCTTTGTACTTCTTTGAAAGGGCTGACATTAGGGACGGAGGAAGATTTTGCGAAATATTAGATAAGTATAAGCCTGATAGCGTCATTCATCTGGCGGCAGAGACTCACGTTGACCGGTCCATTAAATTCTCGAGTGAATTTATTACGACGAACGTGAATGGAACGTATTCCATTTTAGAATCAGCACTCCATTATTGGGAAAAGAGAGGAAACGATGAGGCATTTAGGCTCATTCATGTTTCCACTGATGAAGTGTATGGTCAGCTTGATGATACGGGATCCTTCAGTGAAGATTCACCTTATAGGCCAAGTAGTCCGTATTCTGCTTCAAAAGCAGCCAGTGATCATTTGGTGAATGCTTGGCATATAACGTATGGTCTTCCAGTCCTGAGGACAAACTGTTCAAATGTATATGGACAGTACCAGTTCCCTGAAAAACTTATTCCAAAGGCTATTATTAATGGAGCGAGGAAAGAAATGATACCTATTTACGGGAACGGACAGAACATCCGTGAATGGCTTCACATTAATGATTTGGTTGAGGCATTGATGAGAGTCTTGTCTGATGGAGAAGTTGGCCACACTTATAACATTGGTAGTGGGCAAGAAATTACGAATCTTTCTCTAGTTCAGATGATATGTGAAATGTTGGATTCTAAGTTCTCTGACCGCTCTCCACATTCTGAACAAATTCAATTTGTTAATGATCGGGCCGGCCATGATTTTCGCTACAGTTTAAATTCTACAAAGATTCGAAACGAGCTTGGTTGGAACTCTTCTATTGAGCTCGATGAGGGCTTAAATGAAACGGTGAACTGGTACTTGGCGAATGATCATTGGTGGGGACCCCTATGTGAAAATTGTCAATGATATGAGCAAGGAACTAATCCGTCAGCTCACCTCCAGATTTTTTCCAAGCTAAAATGCCACCATCTAGATGGTACACTTCTTTAAATCCTAGTTCTTGCATTTTTTTGAGGGCTCCTCTGCTCCTGCCTCCAGACTGACAATGTAGAAGATAGGCTTTGTTCTTATCAAGTTCCTTGAGCTTCTTTTCGAAATCGGTTCCGAAGAAGTTGATTAACTTGGCTTTTGGAAAGTGTTCTTTATCGTATTCTTCTTTTGTCCGAACATCTAAGATCAGAAGGGTTTTCTTTTCTTTTGTAAATTTGGCAATAATCGCCTTGGTTTTGACAGCATCTAAGTTTTTATAAACAGCTTTAGATTCATCTGCCAGACAGGTAAATAATGATTGGATGGAATAGATTAGAACGAGTGAAAATAATTTCATTTAGATAGGATAGAGATTGATGCGATTGAGTATATTTTGCCAGTTCAATACTTCCTTTTCTTTCATGAAACAAAAGTAATTAGTTTTTTTAGGCGTTTGCGAATTAGGGATTAAAGTAGGCATACAGAATCTTTTTCTTATCAACTGATGTTTAAGAGACTTGAAACCAGAATTTTTTGGCCATTAAGGGTAGTGGGGGTTCTTTATGTTTTCGGAATGGGGTTGATTTGTTCATGGTCAGCTCAAGTTAAGGATACGAAGTTTAGCGTGGATAGAGGATTCTTTGTGGAACCTTTTGTTTTGAATATTTCTTCAGCTACTCCTCGAGCTCAAATTCGCTATACGACAGATGGGAGTTTTCCAAGCCGAGTTAATGGAAAAGATTATACGGGTCCTTTGGTATTGAAAAAGACGACGGTTATTCGTGCTGCGGCTTATAAGGATGGTTATGACCCGACAGATGTGGATACTCATACCTACATTTTTCTTGAAGATGTCATTCGTCAGACTGGAAAAGGCATGCCGTTAAACTGGGGATCATTCGGACGCTTTGATACTGTTCCTGGGGATTTAAAACCCGGACCCTATGCCGGTGATTATGAAATGGATCAGGACATTGTGAATGATCCAAAATATATGACTACTATAAAAGAGGACATGCGATCCATTCCTACTCTTGCAGTTTCTTTGGATCCTGATGATTTATTTTCTTCAACGCCAGTCCAGATCGATGCTGATAATAATGTGATTCAGACCCGTGGCATATATCCTATTGGTAAGGGATTTGAGAGGGTTGCATCTGCTGAATTGATTCTTCCTGACGGATCAACAGGATTTCAAATTGATTGTTCCCTAGAAATCCAGGGTGCTACGAGTACGGACCGATGGAAAACAGACAAGCTTTCCATGAGGCTAAAATTTAAGCCTCCTTATGGCCCTTCTGAGTTGGATTATCCACTGTTCGGTAATGAGGCCACTGATAATATTAATACTGTAATTCTTGATGCCACTAACCAGCAGTCCTGGACTCACCCTAATCCTGATCAGCAATTGCGTGCACAATACATTCGTGATCAGCTTGTTGGTGACCTTCAGAATGCTGCAGGAGGGATTGCACCAAGAGGTAATTATGCTCACCTTTACCTAAACGGATTGTATTGGGGAATGTATTGGTTGCATGAATTTGTAGATGAGGAATTTGTAGTTGCCTATCGTGGTGGAAAGAAAAGTGACTATGACATATTGAGGCACCGTTCTAATAATGTTGTTGCTGGTAACAACAAGAGTTATGAGGATCTTCTGAGTGCGATTGGTGCTGACCTTAGTATTGAAGAAAATTATAAGGCCGTTCTCAGGTTACTAGACCTTGATCAGTTTATTGATTATATGCTCATTAATTTTTATGCCGGCAATGCGGACTGGGCTTATCAGAACTGGAACGCTAGTTATAACCGCGTCGATCCGGAAAAGTTATGGGTCTTTCATAATTGGGATGCAGAAAAGACATTTCAGCAGGTCACTGATGATGTGACTGGTGCAAATGATCAAGGATCACCGACACAGATCCATCAGCGACTTCGTGCAAATAGCGAATACCGTCTCAAGTTTGCCGATAGGGCCCATTATTTAATGTTTAATGATGGAGTCCTTACTCCTGGAATGGCTTCTTCCATTTATGAATTACGTTATACTGAGATTGATCGAGCCATTGTTGGAGAATCAGCCCGTTGGGGAGATAACCGCAATCCTGATAAGATACCATACACTCGCTTAACATGGATCATGGAAAGGGACCGTTTGCTAACGGATTTTTTTCCTAGACGGACTGAGGTCCTTCTTTCTCAATTGAAACGTGAGAGTCTTTATCCAACGGTTGAGGCTCCTGTCTTTTCACAATATGGAGGAAATGTTGAATCTGGTTTCTTTTTAATATTCAGTGAACCCTCTGGCACTGGTCTAATTTTTTATACTGATGATGGATCCGATCCAAGACTAGTTGGCGGAGGAGTCTCAGCGAATGCGGTGGAAGATAATCAGCGTAAGATCACTAGTAGTGTGAATATTAAGGCCAGAGTCTATAATGAGACAGATGATGTCTGGAGTGCTTTAACAGATGCAGTTTTCTTCGTAGAGAACGGGGCTGAGAATCTTCGCGTCACCGAAATAATGTATCATCCAGATTCATTATCTGTAGATGAAGAGCGTGAAGGTTATGAAGATAGAGATTTTTTCGAGTATATTGAATTGACCAATGTCGGAAGAAATGACGTTAAATTGAGCGGTATTAAATTTACAAAAGGGATTCAATTCACTTTTGATTCTGGGGTCCTGAGTCCAGGAAAATCTCTCATCATTGTCAATGACCTTGAAGCTTTCGAGATACGGTATGGGACAGATAGTATCAACATTGCTGGTCAGTACAATGGGACTCTAAGTAATTCAGGAGAGACCATTATATTGTCTGGTCAGTATGGAAATATAATACAAGAATTTGAGTATAACGATTCATGGCATCCTCCCACTGATGGTAAAGGGAGATCACTTGTTGTGGTCGATTATAATGCTGCACTACTAGACTGGAGCTTTGCAGAGGGTTGGCGTTCCAGTAAATTGTTAGGTGGTTCTCCGGGATATTTTGAGACGCCATTACCTCTCTTAAGAATTTCAGAAATCCATTTTAACCCGAGCGAATCGACTGAAAATGAACGGTTAGAAGGATTCAATAATAATGATGCTTTTGAGTTCATTGAGTTTCAAAATGTGGGCCTTTCATCGATTCAATTGGAGGGGTATCGTGTTTCTGATGCTATTGATTTTACCTTTGGTCAGCATTTATTAAGTCCAGGTGAATATGCGGTAGTGGCTGCTGATGCTAGGGCATTTGCTTTGCGTTATGGAGAAGAGTTGGATATAACTGGTCTTTTTGAGAGCGGTAAGCTCGATGATTCTGGTGAGAGGATCCGATTATATAGTAATGAGGAAGAGCTCATTCATGATTTTCGATATTCGCCAGATTGGTTCCCTGAGTCGGACGGAATAGGGTCATCCATTGAAACAAGGAATAACTTTGAACAATTATTTCGATGGCGGCAGCGGTCACATTGGAAACCAAGTTCCGAACGGGGTGGATCTCCTGGAAGAGCAGCTCGCTCACAGCCGATTTCACCAATTCGTATTAGCGAATTGATGTTTAATCCTGGGCCTCCAACTGAAGAAGAAAAAGCTGCTGGATTTATTGAGAATGATGATTTTGAATTCATCGAACTCCTTAATATATCTTCAGAGGTTCATGATCTGTCCAATTACGAATTATTGGGTGCTGTGCGGATCCGGTTTAATGATTTTTCCATTCAGCCAGGACAGAGAGTTGTTATTGTAAAAAGAGTACGAGCTTTCAGAGCCCGGTATGGCGATTCTGTTCCAGTCATCGGCGAATACAGTGGCAATCTCAATAATAACTATGAAGAATTAATCTTAAGGGACCCCTCTGACCAGACGATATTAGATTTTAACTATTTTGGTGACTGGTATGAATCGACTGACGGCAAAGGTCATTCGCTTAACATTGTGAATGCGAATGGAGGTCCTGTATTTTGGAGCGTAGAAGATGGCTGGAGACCCAGTAAGAGTATTCATGGTTCTCCTGGTAAGAAATCAGATCCATATTTCAGCTGGGCATGGAATAACTTTTCTGATTCTGCAGCTATTGATTCAAGTATTTCTGGAGAGTTGGAGGATCCGGACAATGACAGTTTAGCGAACATTGCCGAATATGCTCTTGGCACTGATCCCACAACTCATGATGAGGGATGCTTTCATTCTGTAGCGGATGAGGATGGAAAAAAATTCATGGTCTTAACCCATACCATAGCCGGCTCAGTCACTGATGTGGAAATGGTATTAGAGAGGAGTTCTGATCTTAAGACATGGAATACTATCGACCCTTTGTCTGAAAATTATATGGATTCAGAATTAAAGAATGGGGTTCGGCAAAGAACAATCATTGATGATATCCCCATTTCATCAGGGGTGCGTCGATTCTATCGATTAGTGGTTAGGCGATAGGAGCGGTTTATCTTATTTTCCGGAATCTTTCAGATTAACCTTTAATTTTTAAGTTCAACTAGTTTGGATTTAATTCCTTCAAAGTCTGGCACTTGGGCCGGATCATCGCTGCTTTCCGCGTACTGAATGATGCCATTCGCATCAATCACAAATGCTGATCTTTTGGGAACTCCTCCCATCGTCAAATTCTTTTCAGGAAGAAAACTTTCGTATGCAATACCGTATTCCTTGGCAACATTATGTTCGTAGTCACTGGCAAGTGTAAGTTTAATACCTTCTTTTTCTGCCCATGCAGCTTGAGCAAAAGGGCTGTCACCACTGATGGCAAGGATATTGGCATCAAGGCTCTCGTATTCTGACATTTCTTCTGTCACGCTACATAGTTCTTTGGTGCATACACTTGTAAATGCCATAGGGACAAAGAGAAGGACTGTGGGTTGCCCAAGATTTTCAGATAAGGTAATGTGTTTAGGCCCATCTTCTCCTAGGGTAGTAAGTTTAAAATCGGGTGCTGTTTCTCCAACTGCGAGCATTTTTAATTTTTTGGTTGTGGTTGTTAAGGTAGTTAATTATACGAAGTTGAATTTATATTGAATTTTAAAATGATATCCAAGACTTTTCCTATTACTGAAACCATTAGGCACCGGCGCACAGTAAAGCCGGCCATGATGGATCCAGATCTTGAAGTTCCGAATGAATTAATTGATGAACTTTTAGAGAATGCTAATTGGGCGCCTACGCATGGTTTTACGGAGCCGTGGAGGTTTAAGATTTTTTCTGAAGGTTATCGTAAAGTTCTTGGGGAAAAGTTACAGGAACTCTATTCCGAGCACACTCCTGATGATCAGTTTCGGCAGGACAAGATGGATAAGTTGGGTCAGAATCCGACCCTTGCACCTATCGTTATGGCTATATGCATGAAGCGAGGTGATAACCCGAAGATTCCTGAACTTGAAGAAATCGAGGCCGTGGCATGTGCTGTACAAAACATGCACCTCACTGCGGCAGCGGCGGGCCTCGGCGCTTTCTGGTCTTCGCCTCCCATATTAGAAACTGATGGGATGCGTGGATTCCTAGATTTAGGGGAGTCTGATCGTTGTCTCGGCCTATTTTATATTGGCTGGTTAAAAGAAGGTGAGAATTGGCCGAAAAGCAGCCGAGGATCAATATCTAATAAAATTAGTTGGTTCGGTAAGTCATAAGAATGATTATTTGAACATTGATTAAGATCTACGATAATATCCACTGAAGTGCCTGAGACAGTCGCTCACTGATATAAACTCACTGAGAGGAAAGTCCGGACACCTTAAGGCAGTACCGCCGCACGAAAGTGCGGGAAGCTGACAGCGAAAGCTCCAGTTTACGGAAAGTGTCACAGAAAATATACCGCCTGAACGAGTTTTACTCGATCAGGTAAGGGTGAAATGGCGAGTTAAGAGCTCACCGCCCCGAGGGTAACTGAGGGGGCATGACAAACCCCGTGCGGTGCAAGACAGAACAGGGAAAACGGGTAGCCTGCCCGGCCTCTTCGGAGATGATCCTGGGTAATAGTCGCAGTATGGTTCGCCCAGCTCCTGTCATATGACAGGAAGATAAATGGCTGTCACCTGTCTCGCTCCGGGGAGACAGGACACAGAATCCGGCTTATGAGGGTACTTCCCACTAAAAAATGTCCTGGTCGCGTAAATCGCGGCCAGGACAAACCATCTTTAACAAAAACTTCGAACTCATTCGTAATTGTTCTAATGGTGAACTGAGTTTATCTATAGAGGATTATGATTATTTCTCCGAAAATTCGCGGATTCATTTGTACAACTGCTCATCCTGAAGGCTGTGAAGCACATGTCCGGGATCAAATTGATTATGTGCGTTCTCAACCGCCCATAGAAAATTGTCCGAAGAAAGTTTTAGTAATAGGTTCATCGACAGGTTATGGGCTCGCTTCGCGGATCGTTCCTGCCTTTGGGGGTAAGGCAGACACTTTGGGTGTGTTTTTTGAGAGGCCTCCTTCAGAGAATAAGTCTGGCAGCGCTGGTTGGTATAATAGTGCTGCATTTGAATCAGCGGCCAAGGCCGAAGGATTATATGCGAGGAGCATTAACGGGGATGCATACTCAGATGAAATAAAGGCTCTGACTGTGAATGAAATAAAGGCTTCTATGGGGCAGGTCGATTGTGTCGTATACTCATTAGCCTCACCACGGAGAGTCGATCCGGATAATGGTCAGGTATATAAGTCTTGCTTGAAACCGATAGACACCACTTATTCGCAAAAGACAGTCAATACTGATAAAGCAGAAGTCGAAGAGATTGTCATAGAGCCGGCGACTGAAGATGAAATAACTCAAACAGTCAAGGTCATGGGAGGAGAGGACTGGGAACGTTGGATGGACGCTCTTTCAAGCGGAGGTGTCCTTGCTCCATCTGCCATAACGACTGCATATTCCTACATTGGTCCGGAGCTGACATGGTCCGTATACAAAGATGGTACTATTGGTCAGGCAAAGATTCATTTGCAGGAAACGTGTGAACGTATTTATAAAAAGATTTCGCCATCTGGTGGAAGGGCATACATATCAGTCAACAAGGCCGTAGTGACTCAGGCCAGTTCTGCGATTCCAGTCGTTCCGCTATACATCAGTGTCTTATTTAAGAAGATGAAAGAGGAAGGCATTCACGAGGATTGTATCGAACAGATCAGGAGGCTCTTCGGTGATCATTTCACGGGCGTACCATCTCTGGACGAATCTGGACGCATTAGAATCGATGACTGGGAGATGAGAGATGATATTCAGAGTCATGTGGCAGAGGTATGGGAACAGATTGGCACTGATAATTTGAAGAATTTATCTGATTTTGAAGGTTACCAGAAAGATTTTATGAAGCTCTTTGGTTTCGGTCTTGATGGAGTCGACTACGGAGCAGACACGGACTCATTACGATCAATTGATCTAGTCGAGTGAATTTTATAAGCATGCCCAAAGGGTGAAAAAAGCTAATAGCAATTCATGAGATCATTTTATTATGCATTCAGGGGTCTCTTGCTCCTTTTCCGTTCACAGAAAAATGCACGGATTCATCTGTTCTTTTTTTCTTTAGCCATATGCAGTGGTTTTCTTTTTAAGATTACTGCCCTCGAGTGGGCTTTTATTTTAATCTGTTCGGGACTCGTCATGGCTGCAGAAGCTGTGAATACAGCCTTAGAAAGATTAGCCGATTCGGTTCATCCAGACCATCATGTTGGGATCGGTGAGTCCAAGGACATTGCAGCTTCGGCCGTGTTAATTACTGCGATTGCAGCATTGTCTGTAGGACTTATAATATTTGTCCCTAAGCTCATTTCATGGATTGTTCCCAATTAGTAGAATCGCTCATAGCCTTGGTCGGTGCCGATAAGGTTTCTGATGAGCTATCTGACATTGAGGAGCACAGCATTGATAAATGGTTAGTGGGTTATCCTCCTGATGCCGTTGTTTTTGCGGAAACAACTGAGGACGTTGTCGCCGTCATGAAATTTTCTAACCAGGAAGGGGTTCCAGTCACGACGCGGGGTTCTGGAGTCGGATACGTTGGAGGGGCAGTTCCTGTTAAGGGTGGCATTGTTTTATCAGTGGCACGCATGGATTCTATTAAAGAGATTAATGTAGAGGATGGCGTTGCAATTGTTGGACCTGGCCTTATCACAGGGACCCTTCAGGATGCTGTTCGTGACCTTGGTTGGTTCTATCCTCCTGACCCAGCTAGTCTAAGAGAGTGTAGTATAGGAGGGAACGTTGCAACGAATGCTGGTGGGCCTCGCTGCCTCAAGTATGGAGTCACTCGTAATTATGTTTTGGGATTGGAGGTCGTTCTTGCTGATGGGACATTGGCTAGGTTGGGCGGACGCTGTCACAAAAATAAGACAGGATTTGATTTGATAGGAATGTTTGTTGGATCAGAAGGCCTTTTGGGCGTTGTTACCGAGGTGACTTGCCGCTTGATTCCTTATCCTCCTTCTAGGGCAATGGTTTCGGCAACCTTTGAAAGTTTTGCCGATGCGGCTCTAGCAGTTCAGGAAGTTATGAGTGCAGGGTTTCTTCCTGCTGCTCTTGAAATTGCCGACAAGTTTACTCTCTCTGCTGCCCGTGATCATGTCGGTTCAGAGATGATTCCACAAGGCGAAGCCTTTTTACTAGTTGAGCTTGATGGTCAGAAAGGATCTGTTGGACAGGAAACGGATTCAGTTGCGAGATTGATAAGTGAGCAGAAATCTTTGACTATTGAAACTGCAACGGATGAGTCTGGATGTGAGGATATTTGGGAGATTCGCAGAGCCTTCAGTTATAGTTTACGTGCGACTGGTCTCACTAAGCTCAATGAGGACATCGTTGTTCCTCGTGGCAGGCTCGTTGAATTAGTTGAGTTTTGTGAAGTTTTGCAGCAAGAATGTGGCATGCCTATTGCTTGTTTTGGCCATGCCGGTGACGGTAACATACATGTGAACATCATGGTAGAGGACATTGAAATTGAAGAGAATCGAAAACGTTCGGACGAGGCCTTAGACCAGCTATTTAAGAAGGTTTTGAGCATGGGTGGTGTAGTGAGTGGAGAACACGGCATCGGCATTGCAAAGAAAAGATGGTTTGAGGATGCTCTGGATGATGGATCATTGGATTTACACAGGAGACTCAAATCAGCACTGGATAGGGAATCGAATCTTAATCCAGGAAAATTTGTTTAATTAAAAATTTATGAAAACGCAGTATTCAATCATGAGAAAAATATTAGTTCTTCTTATCCTTTTAGGAGCGAACGCGTTCGCCGATCCTCTTAAAATTGATGCGCTCTCTTTCAATATTAGATTTGATAACCCAAAGGATGGAGACAATGCCTGGCCTAAAAGGAAAGACATGGTCGGTAAATGGCTGAAGGCGCAATCCCCTGACGTGGTCGGCCTTCAGGAGGCAAAGCGTCATCAGATTGACGATATAAGAAAGAGAGTATCAATCTATGCAGAGTACGGAGTCGGCAGAGATGACGGCAAGAACTCAGGTGAGCACTGCACGATTTTATACTTAAAGAAAAGATTCGTCCTAGATAAGAAAGACTGTGGAACTTTCTGGTTAAGTGACACGCCGGAGAAAATTGCATCGAAATCTTGGGGCAATGAGATCCCTAGGATTTGCACCTGGGCTAGACTCATTGAAAAAGGTTCTGACCGTGCTTTTTATGTTTATAATGTTCATTGGGATCATCAGAGTCAGTCGAGCCGAGTTGGTGCGGCTCAATTAATCATCCAAAGAATTGCGAAAAGAAAAAACCTTAAAGATCCTATCATTCTTATGGGAGACTTTAATGCTTCAGAAATGAACCCAGCAATCAAAGCTTTTAAGGAGAAACCTTTAAAGTTGGTAGATACGTATCGGGAAGTGAAACCCGAAGAGAAATTAGTAAAAACTTTTCATGGATTCAGAGGAGGATCATTTGCCGGTGGAAAGATTGATCATGTTTTTGTTTTGCCGGGCACTGCTTCCGTAAAATCTGCGGCTATTATTAGGTATAATGAAAAGGGTCGGTACCTATCTGATCATTATCCGGTCCGTGCTAAATTTTCATTTTAGCGAGTCCAGATTTCCTGGGTTGAGTTAGTTCAATCGCCTTTTTTGCCAATAATCCAAAAGTTGGCATGGACATTGCTATTAAGGTGTATTGAGGCACAAAAGTGTCCTTTACAACCCTTATAATACTGAAAATGAAGAAGTTATTGAAGCCCCTATGGGCATTTTTATTGTTGGCGCTGTCTGCGCCCTTAGCTGTCGCAGAGGAAGCTGTCGCTTCTAATATTGATTCGGGAGACACTGCCTGGATGCTTACGGCCACCGTCCTTGTCCTATTGATGACGATTCCGGGCCTGTCCCTCTTTTACGGAGGTCTCGTCAAATCAAAGAATATTCTATCTGTGCTTATGCAGTGCTTTTTTATCACTGCGGTCATGTCGATCCTTTGGGTTATCTGCGGATATAGCCTTGCTGCAGGAACAGGTAATAATTATTGGGGTGATTTAAAAAATACTTTTCTGAATCTTTTGAGCGCTGATTCGGAAAGTGGCACGATTCCAGAAAGTGTTTTTATTACTTTTCAGATGACTTTCATCATCATTACTCCGGCCCTGATCGTTGGAGCATTTGCGGAACGGATGAAGTTTTCAGCGGTCCTTATTTTCACGACTTTGTGGGCAATTCTTTCCTATTGTCCAATCTGGCATATGGCTTGGGGCGGAGGACTCTTTGCTGGTGGCGATGAAGGCAATTGGCTCATGGCAGCAGGTACAGGTGCTATTGATTTTGCCGGTGGAACGGTCGTCCATATTAATGCCGGTATAGCGGGTCTGGTCGCATGTATCATGCTAGGCAAGCGTAAAGGATATCCAAACTCTTTAAGCGCTCCGAGCAGTGTACCGTTCACGGTCATTGGTGCGGCTCTTCTCTGGGTCGGTTGGTTCGGATTTAATGCTGGTAGCGCTGTGAGTGCAGGAGCAGATGCAGGTTACGCTATGCTTACTACACAAATTGCTACTGCTGCCGCGGTCATTGCGTGGGTTGCAATTGAAACTTTCAGTACCGGTAAGCCGACTGCAGTCGGTGCTGCGACTGGGGCCGTTGCCGGACTCGTTGCTATTACTCCGGCCTCCGGCAGGTCCACAGTGGTTGGAGCTATTGTAATTGGCCTCGCTTCCGGAATCATTTGTTACTTTGGAGCGACTAAGCTCAAGCAGACTTTCGGATACGATGACAGTCTAGACGTCTTCGGAGTCCATGGCATTGGAGGCATTGTTGGTGCGGTATTAACTGGAGTCTTTATCCGTGAAGGGGCAGGCGAAGCCGGAGTTGCTCAAGTTATCATTCAGGTAAAATCGATTCTGGTTACTATCGTTTGGAGTACCATTGCATCGGTCATCGCATTAAGCGTGGCCAAATTTACAGTCGGCCTTCGTGTCGATGAGGGGGATG
>JABGYE010000298.1:0-7906 GCA_018675395.1 Akkermansiaceae bacterium | reverse complement strand
GGTTTGTCGTCTAGGCTGTTTACGAACCAGCTCGAATTCGAGTAAGTTTTTTGAATCTTTGTCGAGCCAATTTTCAGTTCACCGTATGACTGCAAGGTTCCATTGTATTTGATCCAATAGATTTTTACATTGTTACCTGATTTGTTTATTAGGGTAAGTGATGCGGTGGATCCTGAGATCGTGTTAGGAGGTAATCCACGTTCAATTGGATGCCATTTGATTGGCGATGCAAATGATGTGAAACCTATTTGAGAGACGGTCAATGAAATAGCTACCGTTAATATGATTTTCAATAACATGAATATCAATGATGATAGGGAAGCTTAAGCTGATTGCATTAAATATTCGGACTCTACATTACATATATTGTCAGAAGTTATGGGTAGCGAATAAAATTGCGCTGAATTTAAGCGTTATGCTGGAAATAAGCTAAAAACTCACTATTGCCAGCCGCTCCCTTAATTGGTGCAGCCATAGTCCCAATATGATTCATCATTAGAATATGAGTTCCGAGATTTTCAATTTTTGTTACAGCTTCTTTGTGTAAGGTAGAATCTTTGACGATGCCTCCTTTACCAATCTGTTCACGTTTAAGTTCAAATTGAGGCTTAATCAGGCATATTATATCTGTAGACCCGTCTAGAATACCGCATGCAGGAACTAGAATTTTCTCGAGCGAAATGAAAGATACGTCTATTACAATGATATCAACGCTGTCATTTATGTCGGTTTTGCTAATATTGCGGCAATTGAAATTTTCCCTGCTAATTACCCTCTCATCACTTCTTAATTTCCAAGCAAGTTGATTTGTTCCCACATCGAAAGCATAGACTTTTTCTGCCCCAAATTGTAAAAGGCAGTCAGTAAACCCACCTGTTGAAGACCCTAAATCCAAGCCTATTTTACCTTTTATTGGTATGTTGAACTGATTAATCGCAGCCTCGAGCTTTAGACCTCCTCTGCTTACGTATTTTGGACGTTCTTTGATCTTTAGTTCGTCAGCATCAGATACCTTAAATGAAGCTTTATCGTTCATATGACCATTAACTGATACTTCTCCGGCCAAGATCAGTTTCTTTGCTTCTTCTCTGGATTTAACTAAGCCTTTAGCTAGTAATTGCAGGTCTAATCTATTTTTTGTCATATTTACGCAAATAACGTCAATAGATGATATAATTGATTATATTTAAAGGAAATTGCATTACTATCGTCTTTATAAATTTATGAACAGATTCTAGAAATCCAATAGAATTCGAATTGATAAAAATGTATGATCGCACGATAGGTCGCTAATGCAAAATTCTGACTACAATACTGATGATCTAAGAATAGATCAAATAAGACAACTAATTGCGCCTGCATTATTGATGTCTGAATTCACTATCAGTGACGCTGTTGGTAAATTAGTCAACAATACTAGGGTTTCAGCTGGATCCATACTAAACGGTTCTGACGATCGTTTACTAGTCGTTGTTGGGCCGTGTTCTATTCATGATGTTAATGCCGCCGTAGAATACGCCTCAAAACTTAAGGAGCAGATTGATAAGCATCATGCCGATTTGCTTATCATAATGAGAGTCTATTTTGAAAAGCCCAGAACAACGGTTGGCTGGAAAGGTCTTATTAATGATCCAAACCTTGATGGTTCTTTTGATATTAATAAAGGGTTAGAAATTGCGAGAAAACTGCTAATAGACATTAACGAATTAGGGGTGCCCGCAGGTACAGAATTTCTAGATACTATAAGCCCCCAATACATTGCTGATTTGGTTTCCTGGGGCGCTATTGGTGCACGTACTACGGAAAGCCAGATTCACCGAGAATTAGCATCCGGACTGTCTATGCCTATAGGATTTAAAAATGGCACAGGAGGCAGCGTGCAGATTGCGGTAGATGGGATCAAGGCGGCATCAATGCCGCATAATTTTCTCTCTGTTACAAAGCAAGGAGTAAGTGCCATAGTTTGTACGGTAGGCAATGAGGATTGTCATATCATTCTTAGAGGCTCTTCTGCGGGTCCAAATTATGATTCGGAAACCATACTAAAAACTTCTGACCTGCTAGAAAAAAGCAATCTCCCAAGACCCTTAATGATTGACTGTAGTCATGGTAACAGTCTGAAAGATCATAAGAATCAGCCGAAGGTTGCTGCAGATGTATCCGCGCAGTTAGCCGCTGGGGCTTCTGACATTGCTGCTGTCATGGTTGAAAGCAATCTTGAAGAAGGCAATCAAAAGCTGACCGATGATTTGAGCTCTTTAAAATATGGTCAAAGTGTCACAGATGCTTGCGTTGACTGGAGTGATACTGAAACGGTTTTGGAAGAATTAGCTAAAGGTGTTAGGGCAAGACGGGGAACGAGCTAGTCCTTCTTAAGTATTAAGGTAGAAGGTCCTTAACGGCTTCTCTCTCTTCATTTAACTCGGCAACTGAGGCTGCAATTTTCTGTTTTGAGAAATCATTAAGCTCAAGGTCTGGAACTATTTCCCACAATGCTCCGTCACTCCTGACTGGGAAAGAGGCGATCAGGCCCTCATCGATGCCATAACTTCCATCGGAGCAGACACAAACGCTATTCGAGTCACCTTCATTAGTATTTAGTGTAAGATGCTTAACGTTATCAATGATTGCGTTTGCCGCGGAAGCTGCAGAAGAAGATCCCCTAGCCTCGATGATTGCTGCTCCTCTCTTCTGCACAATGGGAATGAATGTATCTTTAAGCCATTCCTCATCATTGATTACTTCATTGGCAGAGGTCCCGTTTATTTTAGCGTTGTAAAAGTCTGGGTACTGAGTGGCTGAGTGATTGCCCCAAATAGTCACGTTGCTCACATTGCTAACATGAACTCCCGCCTTTTGTGCGAGTTGGGTCTTCGCTCGATTTTCATCGAGTCGTGTCATTGCGTGCCAACGATCATTTGGTACGTCAGGTGCATTGTTCATAGCGATGAGGCAATTCGTGTTACAAGGGTTGCCTACGACGAGAACCCGGACATCAGAGGATGCGTTATTGTTAATTGCCTGTCCTTGTCCGGTGAATATTTTGCCGTTTATTCCAAGGAGGTCCCCCCTCTCCATGCCGGCTTTGCGCGGCACGCTGCCTACAAGTAGTGCCCAGTTGGCATTAGAGAAACCTGCGTCTAAATCGCAGGTCGGATTAATTTTATTTAGTAGAGGAAAAGCACAGTCATCAAGTTCCATGCAAACGCCTTCTAGGGCTCCCATTGCAGGTTCGATTTCAATCAAGTTTAAGTTAACGGATTGGTCGGGTCCGAACATTGCTCCGGAAGCGATTCTGAATAGCAGTGAATAGCCTATTTGACCAGCTGCGCCAGTGACTGAAACGGTAATGGGGTCGCTCATTTTATATTTTATGTGATTGTATTTAGCTAGTGGTGATATTTTCTATTATTGAATGACTTGTTGTGTGATTCTTAGCAAGTTTTTTTTACCATGTAGCCCCGATTGAGCCTACTTCCCATTCTTCTACAAGTTCAGGGTCAAAGTCTTCTAAGAATCTGGAGGGGCGTTGCATAACGTCGCCTGTTCTGGAGCTTGGCCAAATATATGGATATATGAGGTACAGTTCGTCCTTAGCTCTAGTGACTGCGACATAGAAAAGCCTCCTTTCCTCTTCGAGGCCGGACTCTTCTTCGTCATCTTCTTCTATGACACGGGAATTGGGAAACATTCCATCGGTTAGCCAAATAACGAACACCGCTCTCCATTCGAGGCCTTTGGCTTGGTGAACTGAGGACAAAGTAATGGCTTCAGATTTGTCCTTCTTTTCATTTTGTTTCATTGGTTCGCCTTCGACTCCAGAGAGGAGTGCTAATTGTCCTAGGAATTCACTAGTGTCTTCGAACTGTTCGCTGTAGCGCTTGAGCTGTTCGAGGTCCTGAATCCGGTTGTCGTAATTAGTAAATTTGCTTCGCATGTAATCATCATAAACGCCTCCAAGAATAGATGATATCATTTCGCGAGGATTAGTTATTTCACCTTCTGGCGCCATTTCATCCATCGTGTAACCGAACTGGATCCAGGTGTTCTTTGATTTTGCCGGGACTTTGAATTTTTTGAGATGATCAGAAAAAGATTTTGGAGGAGTATTATCTTTGTTTATTGGTGACTTAATCCACTCGAGCCACAAGTTGTTTGCGGTAACGATACCAATTCCAGGGAGCATTCTGGCTATTCTTTTGAATGCAACTTCATCACGAAGGTTTACCGCTAATTTCATGAATGCTGCGACGTCTTTAACATGAGCCTGCTCGAAAAACCTCAGGCCGCTCGTAATATTGAATGGAATTCCTCTGTTAGTGAGTTCCATTTGAAGTTCCATTGCGTGGAAGTGCGCCCTATAAAGAACAGCCATTTCTTCTAATTCTACTCCTTCATCTCTCAACTCAAGAATCCTCTGCGCGACGAAAGCTGCCTGTGTATTAGGTTCATTGACAGGAACCAGTGCTGGCAACTGCCCTCTCTCTGGTCTGTTAGCTTTGAGGTCTTTCTTGAACTGTTTTTTGTTAGCGGAAATTGCCTGATTGGCGAGCTCTAAGACTTCAGGTACTGATCGGTAATTGGTTTCGATCTTGAATGTTTTGGCCTTCGGGTAAGATTCTTCGAACTGTAAAATATGTTCGAAGTCTGCGCCTCGCCATGAGTAGATGGATTGAGCGTCATCGCCCACGACCATCAGGTTTCCATGCTTTTTGGAGAAAAGGTTAATGAGTTTGGATTGAACCCAGTTAGTGTCTTGATACTCGTCGACTAGAACAAATTGAAATTGCTGTTGGTATATTTGTGCTATGTCCTCGTTGTCTTCTAGTAGTTGCACGGCCAATATTAATAGATCATCAAAATCAGCGCTGTTAGTATCAATTTTTCTTTGAGTGTAGACTTTGCCCACCTTTTTAATGGGTCGTAATAGATCAAGAAAATATGGATATCTGTACTCAAGGATCTCACTTAGCTTTTCGCCGGTATTTTCAACGAGGCTGAACATAGTCGCTAAAAGTTCGGGCTTAGGGAATCTAATTTCTTTTGTGTTAACTCCTGCAGCAGCGATGCATGTGGACATGAGGTCCTTCTGGTCCTCCCTGTCCATTATAGTGAATGATCGAGTTAATCCTACCTTTTCTGCATGCTGACGAAGCAACCGGTTGCCTATTGAGTGGAAAGTGCCACCCCAGATCGATCGTGTTTCATATGGTACAAGGTCCTCTACCCTCTGTAGCATTTCTTTGGCTGCCTTGTTAGTGAATGTTAGTAGAAGAATGTTGTCGGGTTTAATTCCGTTATCTAGCAAGTAAGCGACACGATAAGTGAGTGTTCGGGTCTTGCCGCTACCTGCTCCAGCAATGACAAGAGCTGGCCCCATTAATGAGGTGACGGCCTTGTATTGTTGCTCGTTCAGTTCGGATTTATAATCGATTTTGCTCGAGGGTCCTGCCCCTGAAGTCGAATCAATGTTGTACTTTCGAGCCATTTATTGGCTAAGAATTGCCTGCTGAATCAATGCTCTTTGCGTGATCTGTAAAGTCACTAAGTTCTTTCCTTATGACAGGCAATAAGAGGTACACGCCAATGAGGTTAGGTACGCACATCATGAATAGCGTAGCGTCACAAAAATCAAGGACGTTACCTAACTCTGAGGATGATCCCACGATGGCGAAGGAGCAGAAGAGGATCTTGTAAGTCATTGCGATTTTCTTAGCTGGTCCGAAAAGGTAAGCAATTGCCTGTTCTCCGTAATAGGACCAGGTGATCATGGTAGAGAAAGCAAAAAGAAAAACAGCCACCATTAGAATGTACTTGAACCATGGTATAACTGTTGAAAAGGCTTTGGATGTGAGGAGTATTCCCCCGCCCGTTCCGATTTCGTCCCCGACTTCGTAAACCCCTGTAGAAACGATAACGAGTGCGGTCATGGTACAAACAATGATAGTGTCGACGAAAGGCTCAAGAATAGCGACTATGCCTTCACTGGCTGGTTTTGAGGTCTTTACTGCTGAGTGAGCTACAGGAGCAGAGCCAAGTCCCGCCTCATTTGAAAATGTGGCTCTTCTCATTCCCTGAACGAAGACACCAACGATGCCGCCTACCATCGCTGATTTCGGTGCAAATGCTTCAGAAACTATTGTTGCGAAGGCTGCGGGCAAGCTGGAAATATTAGATAACAGAACTATTAGGCCGCCTAGCAGATATATTATACACATGGACGGAACGAGTTTAGAGGTGACGGCGGCGACTCTTTTGATTCCTCCGATAATGACTGAGCCAACTAGTATTGCCATAATGACACCAAAGATCCATTTGCCATCATTGGTTTCTTGTTGAAGAACCACATCATAGATGAGGGCGCAGCTTTGGTTTGATTGGTACATGTTCCCTGCTCCGAACGCACCAAATATAAATGTAATTGCAGCAATGATGGCAAGGAATCTTCCAAGGCCGCCCATGCCGCGATCCTTTAATCCCTGTTGTAAATAATACATCGGGCCACCCCTGACAGTTCCGTCTTCATCTATTTTTCGATACTTAACACCTAGGGTGCATTCAGCAAATTTAGTGGACATGCTAAAGAAACCAATGAGGATCATCCAGAACACTGCTCCTGGTCCGCCCAGGCTAATGGCAACGGCCACTCCTCCGATGTTGCCGAGACCTACTGTGCCTGACAGGGCCGAAGCGAGTGCTTGGAAGTGGGTTATTTGTCCGGGGTCATCCTTTTTGCTGTATTTGCCCCTAACGGTCTTAATGGCTAAGCCAAATGCGCGGACGTTTATGAATTTAAAATAGAAAGTAAGTATGACTGCCCCTAGACCAAGCCAAAGTATGACCCATGGAATGTCCTGGCCAAAAATGGTAATGGGGCTGAACATCATTTTTCCCGTCACTTCAGCTGCCGGTTTAAAGGCTTCATCTATTTGCTTATCAATGCCTGTTTGTGTTTCGGCGGCACATAAGCTCGACCACGAAGATGCGGCGAGAATGAACGATAAATAGAGGGAACGGACTAAAACAGAACTAATTCTCATCGAAATGCTTATTAAATGCTTATTAAATGCTTATCGAACATTGTTGTATCTGGACGCCAATGTCTAGATTTTCTTAAGAAACCTTAAAGAAAATTGATGATAATGAGCTAGTGTCCTGATAACCTTGCAAAGAGCAAATATAGAGACTATGGAAAAGTGTCCACATAAATGAATCTTACCGCTAATTCATTCATTAAATTCTATGGATCTTCTATAGGTAAGAAGGTCATAGTTGCGCTTACCGGATTGGCGCTAATAGGATTCCTTCTGGGCCATATGATCGGCAACCTTAAGGTGTTTGCTGGTCCTGATAAGATTAACGGTTATGCTGCTTGGTTGCACTCAATGTCTAGTCTTCTCTGGCTTGCAAGGATTGGACTCATCGTGTGCTTTGTTTTGCATATTTATACTACGATAAGGTTAGTCTTAGAGAACCGGTCCGCTAAGGGGAGTCGATACGCTGCTAATGCTACTGTCAAAGCGAGTGGTGCTTCTAGGGCCATGTTTTGGAGCGGCATCATTATCCTTTCATTTGTCATTTATCATATTCTCCATTTCACGGCCCGCGTTGGAAATGACTATGATGGATACATCGATTCCAGTGGGCGTCATGATGTGTACAGGATGCTAGTGGACGGTTTTAATTGGTGGCCGGCTAGCGCGTTTTACATTATCTCAATGGCGCTTCTTTGTTGGCACTTGAGTCATGGATTTGCGAGTGTATTTCAAACCCTTGGATTGCGAACCGAACGCACCTGGGGACTTATAAAACTTGCTGGCTATGCTTACTCTTTAATTATATTCATTGGCAATTGTTCGATTCCCGTTAGCGTTCTTGCTGGTTGGATCAATTAGTAGAATTACAG
>JABGYE010000366.1:0-4269 GCA_018675395.1 Akkermansiaceae bacterium | reverse complement strand
GCAGCAGAAAAGAAGAAAATCGCAGCAGAAAAGAAGAAAGCGGCAGCAGAAAAAAAGAAAGCGGCAGCAGAAAAGAAGAAACTTGAAGCAGCGAGGAAGAAAGCTGAAGCAGTAAGGAAGAAGGCCGAAGCTGCAGCAAAGAAGAAGGCCGAAGAACAAAAGAGAAAGGAAGAAGAGGCTAAATTCCCTCCAATTCCTGAGAGACAAGAACTTAGGAAGTCAGATCTTACAAATTTTGAAAAGAATCAACAGCAAAAACTCCTAGATTTACGTGATTCACTCGTTGATGCAATGGCGGGAGTGGCTAAAGATAACCTCAGATCTGATGCGGATGCAGGTGACTCATCCGCATTTGGAATGCATCAGGCAGATGCCGGGAGTGATGCATATGATCGAGACTTTGCATTAAATCTATTATCCCAAGAGCAAGACGCGCTTCATGAAATTGAAGAAGCCCTGAAGCGTATTGACTACGGAACATACGGAATTTGTGAAATGTCTAAGAAAAAGATAATCAACGCGCGACTTGAGGCGATTCCATTTGCTCGCTACACTGTAGAATGTCAGGCTCAAATTGAACGGGAAAGTGGCAATAGAGGAGGTCGAAGGCTTCCTGATAGGGGTATTTCGGGATTTATGGATGATGCTTCTGGGGTTGAAAATCTCTAAAAAGAGTCTAAACTCACTTCCCCAAACTTAAAATTATCAGAATATAATGGCTCGCGATACAATCATTTTGGAATGTACTGAGGCTCGTGAAAACGATATGCCTCCATCAAGATATGTAACTACCAGGAATAAAAAAAGCCTAAGAACTCCTGGGAGATTGGAAAAAGTTAAATACAATCCATTTCTTAAGCGTAGAACATTGCATCGAGAGCTTCGATAATTCATTTATAATAATTAATTCATGGAACCTAAAACTGAGCAGCGCGCCTATAATTTTCGAAAAGCAAATCGCAAGATGCCTCGAAGGCGTCTAGATATACCTGTCGAGAAGATAGATCATAAGAATCCGGAAGTCTTAACGCTATTTACAACTGACACAGGGAAAATTTTGCCACGTAGGGTCACAGGTGTTTCAGCAAAAATTCATAGGAAGATTACCAGAGAGATCAAACGCTCGCGTGCTTTGAATTTGCTTAAATAATATTTACTAATATTGAGAGATACACTCATTAAAGTAGAGGTTCTATTCATGGAACATTGCATTTATTGATGTGCTAACTTTAGGCGGGTTCCACTTAGGAGAATCTGTAGTTATAGATAGTTAGGATTTATTTTCATGGAGGATTTAATAGATACTCAATCAGAGTCTGATGAGAGAGGTATAAAAATTGATTGGGTGGGAATCTCTTCTTATTCTCATCCAATACAAATTCATGACAAATCAGGGTCAAAACAAAACACGGCAGCCGAATTTTCTTTAGCAGTTAATTTACCTCAGGAATGTAGGGGAACTCACATGAGCCGATTTGTTGAGGCATTAAATGAGAGTCCAATAAGTTTAAGTGTTAACGAATTACATTCTATTCCACAACAGTTGCTAGGGCGTCTTAGTGCTAAGCATTCAAAAGTTTCAATCAAGTTCCCTTACTTTATTGAGAAATTGTCGCCTCAAAGTGGTGCGACCGGTTTGATGAATTATGAAGTCAATTTTGAAACTGTTGCCAATCAAGATGAAGTTGATTCAAAAATTGTATTAAAAATACCAGTCTCAACATTGTGTCCTTGCTCGAAAGCAATTAGTGAGCGGGGGGCACACAATCAACGAGGGATAGTGACTTACTCTGTTCGATTTAATGATAGTCTTTGGATAGAGGATTTAATATGCCTAGTCGAATCTTGTGCCAGTTCACAGCTATATAGCCTCTTGAAAAGATCTGATGAGAAACGTGTTACGGAAGAGGCCTATGATAATCCTGTATTTGTGGAGGATCTTGTTCGGAACATTGCTATGAAGTCTAATGATATTCCAAATATTTCATGGTACCGAATCGAAGCAGAAAACTTTGAGTCCATACACAATCATAATGCCTACGCCGTGATAGAGAAGGGATAGGCCTTTAGGTTCGCTAAAATGGACATTGAGTAGCCTATAGATATCGCAAACTTTGTTTTCTAATAAAAAAAATAGATAAGCGAATCGAATACATGTTTTGTCTTAGTGTTAATTACTTGTTTCCACTTGTCAGAATCAAAGTGTGAGTTATTATTTATGTCGATGCAGCTGTCTATACGAATTCTCCATATTTCCATTTTCATCGCTTAGGCGCTGATGAATTGGTTCTGTATCTTTAATAATTTCTTCAAAAGCGCTAATCTGGAAAAATAGATCTTCCAAACTATAATTCTAAATATGTCTATTCCTGAATCAATCGTTATATATGATACCACTCTGCGTGATGGGACCCAGGGTCTTGGTCTTTCGTTTAGCTCTTTGGACAAACTTCGAGTTGCGGAAAAGCTTGATGATTTTGGAGTTGATTATATTGAAGGCGGGTGGCCTGGATCTAACCCTAAAGATGTAGACTTCTTTTCTGAGGCGCGTAAAAGGGAATGGAAGAATGCAAGAATTGCTGCATTTGGTAGTACTAGAAGGGCTGATAAAAGTGTTGAAACTGATCCTCAGGTTAAAACTCTATTAGAAGCAGAGACTCCAGTAATTACTTTTTTTGGGAAGACTTGGAAGTTGCATGTGACCGAAGTTTTAAGGACAACACCAGAAGAGAATCAGGCAATGATTCGCGACACTGCTAATTACTTAAAGGAGGAGGGGAGAGAGGTGATATATGACGCTGAACATTTTTTTGATGGATATAAGGATGACCCTAAGCATGCAATAGATACTATAGTTGCAGCTGAAGAAGGAGGCGCTGATGTCATTGTTTTATGTGACACCAATGGAGGCACTATGCCTCATGAAATTCAGAAGATCACTAGAGATGTCTTTGAGAATTTGAATGTGCCTCTTGGAATTCATACGCATGATGATACTGGAGTGGGCGTTGCTAATGCACTTGCGGCAGTTACTGCTGGAGTGTCTCATGTTCAGGGTACAATTAATGGGTATGGAGAGCGGACCGGTAATTGTAATCTGACTTCGGCTATACCTAACTTAGAATTGAAGATGGGAGTTAGCCTAAGGGCGGAGGTATCAAAATTAACCAAAATCTCACATTTTGTAGATGACCTCGGAAATAATGCACATAATGAACGCGCTCCTTATGTAGGCAGAACTGCTTTTTCTCATAAAGGAGGAATGCACGTTAATGCTGTACAAAAGTTATCGCGCAGCTATGAGCACATAGAGCCAGAGACGGTTGGAAATTCTCAAATTATTCTTATTTCTGAGCTTTCAGGGCAAAGTAATGTTTTAATGAAGGGAAAGGAGCTCGGTCATGATTTGGAAAAGGGCAGTGAAACTGCTATAAAAATTCTGACTCAACTTAAGGATCTGGAAAAAGATGGATATGAGTTTGAGGCAGCGGAAGGCTCATTCGAGTTGCTCGTTCGGAAAGCCGTTGATGACTATCGTCCACTCTTTAAATTACAAGAATATCATTGCTCAACACGGCGTCATCCTGAAACTCATTTTGAGACTTGCGAGGCAACTGTGAAACTTGAGGTGGATGATAAGAGCACATATAAGGTAGCAGAGGGAGACGGTCCAGTAAATGCACTAGACGGGGCGTTACGCAAAGCTTTGGAACCATTCTATCCCGCTATTAAGAATATAGAACTGCGAGATTATAAGGTTAGAATTATAGACAGTCACACTGGAACTGCGGCTAAAACTCGTGTCCTCATAGTTTCAACTGATGGTGATGAAACGTGGGGAACCGTTGGCGTCTCTGATAATATAATTGTAGCAAGCTGGAAAGCGCTTGTTGATAGTTTCGAATTTTATCTTCTCAGATCCCTAAAGAAATAAAATTATTGAGAATAAAGCTAGCGTTTTTTTCGCGGTGAAAATCTATTCCGCTTAACTCTCCCGGTCTCACTTTTCGTGCTTGGATATCTTGCTCTTAGGCGGGCAAATAAACCAAGTTGTTTCGTTGGAGGATCTACTTTGGATGGTTTTTTTTGAGTATTCTTTTTGGCAATGGGTGGTTTTGTTTTAGGAGCTGACTTGGGAGTGGTTTCTTTTTTGGAAATCACTGTTTTAGGCGATGTTCTTTGCGGCGGTTTAGTCAGAATATTTTTAATAGAATTGATCGTTTTGCTCGGGCTAGCTTTTGCAACAATCGTCGATTTTGGTTCCTTTTT
>JABGYE010000280.1:0-4866 GCA_018675395.1 Akkermansiaceae bacterium | reverse complement strand
TGATTAGACCTGGGCAGAGCCTGACTGAGGACTTTAGGACTCGGGTAGTGGAGAGGGGAACTGTCAAAGGGAAGGGATACCGAATCGTTTCGGATTTTCCTCTTGGACTATTTCATGTAGTGAAGCGGCGACGTGGGATGGAAGTGATGCAGGTTTATCCAAGGCCAATGCTTACCGCAGCTATTAAATCGACGGTGGTCGGTGGAGGTGAAGGGAATTCGTTAATGTCATTTATGAACAATAATGATGGGGAAATATGTGGATCCAGAGAATTTCAGAAAGGGGATAAAGTGAATCAGATTATTTGGCCTGCTTATGCAAGGATAGGACGGCTTTACGTGCGCGATTATGATTATTCACAGCCTCAGAGATATTCTTTGGTTTTCCATTCCTATTCTCCTTCCGGGAAACTTATTTGGCCGGAAGTCTTTGAGCATGCAATTAGTTTGGTCACTGGTCTAATATTAATGTGTAGGGACCAGAATATTCCTTTCGAAATTTGCGGTCCTTTCACTGGATGGGAAATGATTGAAATAGAAAATCCTCGTTTTATTTCAGAAGTGCTTAAATGTTTGGCTGAAGCTCAACACGATCCCGAGTCTGATCTTGAAGTAGTTTCCAAAGTGTTAATGACTCTGTCTGGCACTCATCCTGTCTTTGTTATTAGTGAGGCTTCAGTTGACACATGGGCTGATAAGTTGCCTCAACTGCCAAGAGTCATTAATTGCGTTGATAACGAGGTCTTAAAGTCAAAGAAACCTAAGCTAAAAGATTTTCGTAGTGTGGCTTAATGCGGTTATGGATAACGTATTTCAGATTGGCAGTTTCGTTGTTTTACTTGGTTCTATTTTGTTAATAACTTGGTTATTTTCAATTAAGGGGAACTCTAGTCGTAATGTCATTACTTCTCTGAGTTTTTATATTGCGGTTTCGATTTCTTTATTTTTCTTTACCGCTAACGAAGGGGAAGGATTGATGAGTTTTTGGGTGATGCTTGGGGCGATGTCTTTGTGCATTGGTATTATGGTCTGGGCCTTTGAATGGCGAGTCGATCGGTTAAGATTTGTTCTGGCTCATAAAAGGAATGATTCTTCATGGTTCCTGTTGTTTAGTTTTTCTGCCCTATTGTCTGTGCTGATAGCGTTTCTTTTTGTGAGGCCATTGCCTCTGGTTGGAACTCAATTCGTTAATTTGGGACAATCAGTCAAAAACACCTTGCCTTCTCTTAGTGAAATTACAGACAGGATAAGAAATACGACTCAAGTGGGTAATAATGAATCAGAACAAACCAAAGTTTCAGGTGCTGGTTTTGATAATCGCAGAGAATTGCCAAAAAAGGGAAATATTAATCTAGGTAATCAAGAAGTGATGTATCTGCGGATCCCTGATGGCGGAGAATTTAATAAATTCATTGCTCGGCAAAATTATGTCAGGAATGCGGTACTAGACAAATATGTTGGAGATGCTTGGGAGTCCTTGAGCATGGAAAAGGAATGGCGTTCCGATGAAATGGATGGAGTTAAGGATGATTGGGTCAGGCTCGCTGAAGGGAAGGGTATTTTGCATGAGATTTATTTACCTGTGTCTGGTGGAGTTGGGTTGCCTGCGATTCAGAACCCATTGGCCTATAGGTTGAAATTTATAATTGGTTCAGGTTCTAATTCGTATCAGGCTGAACTTAGAGGAGCAGTTCGTTATCAGGTCGAGTCTCGGCCCCTCGTCTGGTCAGAAATCAGGGGAGAAGCTCAAGGAATTTCTCCAAGAATTAGTCCTGACCTTCTTTCTCCAGCGAAAGGTAATTTGGGCCGTAAAGTCAAATCTCTATTTTCTGAAATTACTGAGGGTTTAATTTCTGCACCCGAGAAACTGGATTCAATTCAGAGTTATTTAAGGTCGGAGTTTAAATACAGTACAGAAGTTAAGAATCTGAAAAGCTTATCAGCGATGGAGAATTTTCTATTTCAAGAGCGTGCTGGGTGGTGTGACTATTTTGCTTCTGCTGCTGCGCTCCTTGCTCGTGAGGCTGGATATCCTTCGCGAACAGCTTATGGATTTTCTGGTGGGCGAGCCTTCACTGAAGGAGGGATTGTTTCTTATGATGCCTCAGATGCTCATGCCTGGGCTGAGGTGTTGGTGCAGGGGCATGGCTGGGTAGTTTTTGATGGGACTCCAGTTGGAGCTGGGGCGGCGCGCCTTCCTGCACGGTCGAACATTGAGGATTTAAAAGCCCCGGAACTTTCATCATACAAGGATGCCCATAAAAGTGAGAACAACGTTGAGATTGCTAAAGATCCTGAAGGGGATAAGAGAACTCAGCTGATTTGGCTTGCTGGTTTGTTGGGTCTACTTGCTCTCTTTTTCTTGAAAGTATTTGTTAAGAGCTTTATCAAAAAAGTAAAGAAAAGTGACCTGGATGGGCCATCAGAAAGGGAGCTTTATCTGGACCGAGATGCTCCGCCCTATTTGTTGGAGTTTTTAAGAATGTGTTTAGAGCTTGGTCGTCCCAAGGCCAAGGGAGATACGATCAGAGAGGCTATTCAAAGGGTCAGGGATGAGAAGGAGTTTGGGGCCGAAGCGTTTGACCTTTTAGCGAATTATCATTATGCCGTCCGATATGCCGGATCTGAGCGTGATAGAGTCACAGAAGCAGCGCTAAAGAAATCGTTCCGCCGTCTCCGTAAGGGAAGAGGAGCCTCTCTTTAATTCTCTACGATCCAGATGTTTCGGTAACGGACAGGGTTGCTGTGGTTCTGTAGATGAATATTGCCCTGACTGGATCTCTTTCTGAGTTTTACTTTATCGTGAATGATAATGCCATTATGCTTCACAGTCATAATGGGCGGGGTGTTTTTGGTGGCTGCCTGAAATTCAACATCGTAAGTCTGCCAACGGAGTGGAGGATAACACATGTTAACGTCTGGTTTTTTCCACTTATAGAGGCCTCCGCATTCGTTTGACTCGCCGGAAAGTCCAAATGAGTCAAGCATCTGTGTCTCGGTTCCAAGCAAATACATTCCGCTGTTTCCACGGCCCTGACCCCTTGCCTTTGGCATGTAGGGGATCCTGAACTCAATGTGTAAGGTAAAGTTTTTGAAGTCATTGCGTGCAGAGTTTACTCCCTCCATTAGTAATCCGTCCTCAGTCTTCCGAGCCCCAGTCTTCCAGTGATCAAGAGAAGAACCGTCAAAGAGCTTGATTGCGCCTTCAGGTGCCTTCATTCCCAGTGTGGGGCTTTTTCTCTCAACGCGATTGAGTGTTCCGAGTGCCTTCCCCTCGGCACTGTAAATGGTGAGCTTTCCTTCTTTCAGGACAGCAGATGATCCGCCTTCTTCTTTTTTGAAGGTTACTGATCCGTCATCGGCTTGCTTTGCCTCCGATTGGGCTCTCTCACTAAGGTCCCAACCATTGCCGGGAAGCCCTCCCTCGAACCCTACCGCATTAAAGATTCGGTTTCCGAGCGCAACGACTTGAATTCCTACAATTGACTTGTTTCCGTTCCCTTTAGTGTAGGCCCCCTCATATTCACCTTGGATCGAGAAATCAGGATCTTTGGCAGCATCTTCAGGTGTAGAATAAGCGCCTTTCTTGTCCGGAGCTGAAAAAGCATAGGTAAGAAAAATTGAGGAGAATAAGGTTAATTGGATCAGTGGTTTCATGTCAGTGCAAGTGTTCGGGTTAGAGTGATTTCAGGTAAGCTGTAATATCTGCAATGTCTTGTTCAGAGAGTCCTTGCTGAGCTGCTGACATCATCAATGAGGATTCCATTTTCCCCTGACTCTTGACTCTCCCCTTTGGAATGGTTTGAGTTATTCCTCCCATTGATTGGATGACTAAGGGGTCGCCGGCAGATAGTAGTCTTCCCTGAATCTTAATTCCGTCCTTAGTTTCAATTTGGTAGCTATCATAACCGCTAGCAATATCAGCTGAAGGATTAATGATAGATTGAATGATGACTTCGGCAGTTTGCGTCTTGCCATAATCGGTTAGAGTGGGTCCGTATTCAACGCCTGCCCCGTCAATGTGGTGGCACATGTAGCATCTAGCAGCAACAGTCTTACCACGAGCAGGGTCTCCTTTCATTGCAAGGATTTTGGTAGTGGGTGCATACTCCCGTTTGACTGGCGGAGGCAATACGGCACCGACAAGTTTTACGCTTGAAGGGTTATAGATGCCTCGTGACTTGAGTGACCCTACTATATCATGTTCTTTCCATCGATGATTTCGATTGTTCAGGAGCCACCAAATCGCTTCGGCCTTGGCTCGTCCAGTGGCTCTTTCAGCGACAGCGAGCATAGAATCAGCTCCTAATTTTGACTTAATAAACGCTAAGGCAACCACAGCCGCTTTCTTCTGGGCCTCAGGAACTCCTGATGCCATGGCCCTTCCTGCCAACATTAGTGCTGATTTCTCAGGGTGCAGCCTCCATACAATATCAGCAAACTCTTTGCTCCATTCTCTTGGTTCATTGCTTCCTATTGCTCTTCCAATTGCATTATAACTTTCGGTTTCCTTTCCTGTAGAAGCTATGCCTAGTGCGTCTAGGTAAGTTCTATCCTTGCCGTCGTAACCCTTTGCTAGTGAGACTATGTGTTCACCTGCCTTATCGAATGAAACGTTACGGAGTGACGTTGCCAGTTCTCTCCGTACTGCGGGATCAGGATCCTCTGATATTTTCTTGGCTAAAGGTAGGATTTCATTTTCTGAACGCCTCAATGAACGGACAGCGGCCAGACGCAGACGAGGGTTATCTCCATTTAGAATTTCCTTTGTCAGCGCGATTCCAGAATTCCCCAGATGAGGAAGTAAGAAAGTTGCACGGGCTGCGATGTAAGGATTGGGGTCTTTTAATAATTCTTTAACGGCAGG
>JABGYE010000262.1:0-7474 GCA_018675395.1 Akkermansiaceae bacterium | reverse complement strand
AGGGCCCCGCTTGGCTCTGAGAAGGGTTCGGATTCTGAGAACATTATTGTTGCATCTTCCGCAGCGCCTGAACAGCCAGCCCATAGTAAAGTTATTTCCGTTCCATATTTAAGGAACGAACGTGGGGCGTTAGTCGGAATAAAGACGACATCCTATGGAGAAAATGTTGTAGCTTTGGCGCTTGCGCACTCTGAAGGAGCCAGAGAAGCTATTTTCGGTAATGTGTCGGGCAACTTATGCGAAGGGTCCGGTAGTAATATTTTCATTGTTGCCAATGGCCAATTGATAACTCCACCACTTTCATCAGGGTGTTTGGCAGGAGTTACTCGTGCCCTAGTGCTCGATATATGTCATAGAATTGGTATTGAAGTAAACCAGATTGATTTCCCTATGGCTGATCTGACCAGTGTTGATTCAGCATTTCTAACTTCAACTCTTAGACAAATACAGCCGATTGAGAGTATTGATGGGGTGCTTTTGAATGAATTGGAGAGTAACCATTTCTTGAGGATAAAGAATGAATTCAATGGATTGGTTCAAGGTGAAATTGATCCTTAGTTAGTGCCTTCAGTGTTGTTGTCTGTTTTTAGGAAAATAAGAATTATAAGCATTCCAAAGGCAGAAAGGAATGATCCAGCGTAAATTACTTCCTTCGCTCCATAGACGCGGGCAATTTCACCGGCAATTACAAAACCTAGGAGACGGGATGGCACGGTTATTAGGATAGTAAATGCGCCTTGGATCGAATTTCGGAACCCTGCACCGGACACTTGATCAAGATACATTATAGGAAGAACGAACATCGAAAGAATTTCTAAACCGTGGAAGAGTTGAATGATTAAAGCTGTTTTTAGTGACGGGAACGTAGCTAAAATTGACAATCTGATGGCCATTGAGGTTAGGCCAACCGTCATTACTCCACGAAATCCGAGCCATTTTTTTAATTTCGTAAGGTTGAGAAGATAAATAATTTCGATAGCAACGCCGATAGAAGTTATCGCTGTGATGTGATTGTTTTTAATGCCGATTGATTCTTTGAAGAAGACTGATAGGTAAGGGTAGTAACAGTTTGCGGCAGTGTAGGAGAAGAATATGCCGATGCAGAATGGTATTAGTCGTGGAGACAGAAGAACGCGGAAAGCTTCTGTCGTTGGCTTCTCTAAGGTGACCTTTTGAGAGGAGACGGGGTTCTGCATTAAGTAGGTTGCAAATAAGGATAGGATGCAGAATGTAACTGCGCACCAAAGTGAATTTGCGATACCTTTTTCGCCGCTAAGAGTAAAAAATAGAATCGAACTTGGTGCAATAAATCCAATTGATCCCCAGATTCTAATCTTTTGGTATTCGAGAGATTTTTCTCCACGCTCTTTCAGTTTTTCGTTGTGATTGAAAAAGTAACCATCCAGTAGCGGTAGAGTGGGAATGAAGGCAACGCTATAGACGGTCCAGCTGAGAGTTATATGAAATGGATCAGTTAAATAATAAACTGCAATTAACGAGCCTGCTGTAATTGAAAAAATAAATCTTAGTATTTTGCGCGAATCAATTGACTTGTCTGCGAGGTAAGTCATTAAGGCTGGTGTGAAAAGCATCCCAATACTTGATACGCTTAGAGTGATGGCGATTTGTCTTGGGCTAAAGTCTTTTGCTTCCTTTAAAAGAAGAGCCATTAATGGAGCTATGCTGCCAAGGGCAGCGTAACTCAGAAAGAACTGAATCTTAATTGGGTAAAGATTCATGAATGGCTCTAAGCGACTCTATTTGAAGGATTGCCTGAAATGAATGATTTGATATTGCTGATTACCCCTTCAAGGAGGCGCATTCTGGCCTCAAGTGATATCCAGGCGATGTGAGGAGTAATGAGTAGATTTGGGATAGTATCACTCATTAAGGGGTGGTCAATTTCCGGAGGCTCTGAAGAAAGGACGTCGAGTGCTGCACCGGCAATTTTGCCGGATCTTAGAGCGTTAGCGAGATCGTTTTCATTTACTAGACCTCCTCTGCTAGTGTTAATAAATAATGATGTTGGCTTCATTAGTTCTAGGGTATCTGAGTTTATCATGTGTTCATTTTCTTTAGTTAATGGACAGTGCAGGCTTATGACATCGCTTTTTGAAAAGAAGTCTTCCTTGTTGGTTCTAGGCCATTCAGGGTGGATTTGGACATTAGATTGACCTCTAGATAAAACATGTATTTCCATTCCCATTTGTTGAGAGATTTCGCCTACTAGAGATCCTATATTCCCAGCTCCTGCAATGCCCATTATTTTGCCGTTTAATTCTGTTACTGGGTGGTCCAATCTTGTAAAAATTGGACTCTCCGGCCACAATTCTTTTTCTCCTAAATACTTATGAGTGTTTGCACAAAGGTTAAGTAAAAGCGCAAGAGTATGTTGTGCAACGATTGGGGTGGAGTAATTGGCTACGTTGCTGACAATAATCCCGGCGTTTTTTGCCGCGTGCAGGTCAATGTTGTTTACGCCGGTAGCACATACAACGATTAGCTTCAGACTTGTAGATTGATCGATGATACTTGAGGTAATGTTTACTTTGTTGGTAATCACAATTTCGGCATCTCTCATATTGGCTAACGTTTCCTCTTCATTTGTGATTTGATGAAAACTGCAATCGCCAAATTCATTTAAAGGGCTTAGGTCCAAGTCGCCAGGGTCCATTGTTGATGAGTCTAGAAATGTGATTTTTGGTTTCTTTGCCATTTTATGATTTTGATATCAAGGTATAATTAATCTAATTTAATTTTCACAAACAATGGTAAATAGGGAGAATAATTCATTAAAAATCGCATCTGGGTGGATGGAGAAAGTTGTAGTTATTATTGGTGCTTTCGGTGTGATTTTGGGCGCGTTCGGTGCGCATGCTTTGAAGGTGAATCTAGAAGTGACTGGAAATCTTGATGTTTGGAAAACTGCTGTCTTTTATCATTTGATTCATGCTGTGGTCTTATTGGTAGTTACGTTTTCTCTCAAGAATTTCAATAAGCTTTCGTGGTTTTGTTTTGTTACTGGAATAATTCTCTTCAGTGGGAGTTTGTATTTACTCGCTCTTTATCAGCTTGCCTTTCTTGGTCCGGTGACACCGTTGGGTGGAGTGTTATTAATTGGAGGTTGGCTCTCTCTTTTGAGGGCTTAGCGGTTCAATGACTATTTCTGCTAAGTGTCATAACGCATTCTAGGTGTTTTGTTTGTGGGAAAAGGTCAAAAGGCATAACTCTTTTTAGCTTATATCCAGATTTAAGAAATTGTTTTAAATCTCTCATTTGAGTCGCCGGGTTGCATGAAACATATATTACTGTGTCAGGCGCGAATGCGAAAAGCTGTTTTAGAAAATCTTCGCTACAGCCCTTTCTTGGGGGATCTATCACGACTGCCGTTTCATTTCCAGGCACATCAACATCTTTGAATAAATCTTCTACTTTGCCCGCAAGAAATGATGCGTTTGATATTTGATTGACCTTAGCATTGAACTTAGCCCATTTGATCGAATGCACAGAGACTTCAATTCCTATTACGCTCTCAAATTCACTGGCTGAAGTTAATGAGAAGAGTCCGGCGCCACAATACGCATCTATAAGATGTCTCTGCCCAGAAGATTTTGCTTCTGATTTTACGTAATGAGTGAAATCTACTAGTATTGATGCGTTGTTCTGAAAGAAGCTGCCTGCGGGGAAATGAAATTCCATGGAGCCTACTTTTTCAACTGCGATAGAGTCTGGTTTTGTATGTATTTTCCCTTTTGAGTCGACCCTAATGAGCAGGGTCGATCCTCTTTTGTAAGTGCTCGCGTTGTCTCTGACGTCTTTTCTTATCTCTTTCAGATTGTCGTTAATGATTTGGTGAGCAATGGGGCAAGCCTCCACGTCGACTAGCGATCTTCGTCCAGGTTGTTGAAAGCCAATTGGTCCGACATCACCATCTTTTGGTTTATTAAAGTGCGGAGTTAATTTTGTTCGGTAAGAATATTTTTGAGGAGATGGGTTAACATCATCTATGTTACATGTAATGCCAGCCATGTGGAAGAGTAGCTCTTCGACTTGCTTTTTTTTCCATCTTAATTGTTCGAAGTATTTGATGTGCTGATACTGGCATCCGCCACATGATCCAAAAATATTACATTCTGGCTGAACTCTTTCAGGAGAAGGTGAAATGACTCTTAGTAAATCTGCTTCGCTGTAATTTTTTTGATTACGATAAATCCGAGCAATTACTTTTTCTCCAGGCACACAGAAAGGGACTAGGATAACCCAGTTTTCGTCAGTCCTTGCTATTCCTTGTCCCATGTTTGTTAGGCTCGTAATTTCTACTTCTATTTCTTCATGGTAATCAAATGGGCCCGGTTTAAATCCGTTCTTCTTTTTGGGATTGTTTTGGGTCATGCGTAAAAATAATTTTTAATGAAGTTACTTCTAAATTGTGTAATGGTTAAAATTGATGTATTTACCAAAATATTTTTATCTTTTAATGTTCATTTGCGTGATCATTTCTATTGGGATTGTTATATTTTTTGCTAAAAGACATCGGAACCCAAGACTTAGGCCTAAGAAAGGCGAAGTATTATTGGTCGCAATTATTTTATTCATGGGATCAGGTTTTTTTTCTCACTTCACAGCAGAGCTGTTAACAACAGACTTTGATGAGGAGAGAATAAAAAATAAGATGAAAGCGGCTCAATCTCGTGGATTAAGTGATCCTAGAGGTTCAGGGGTAAGGGCTGACCGATTAAACGAGCAAGGTTCTGATGAGGGTGGTGCAGTTGAACTTCCTTCTGAAACTCCCGATGAATTTAGAGAAATACTTCAGGATTAGTTATTAGACTGACCTCTGTTTGAAAAACTTTCTTAGGGATAGCTCTATGTTCGGTTCATTGTCAGTGCTAAGAGTGATTTTATCAACGCCGTTACTTTCAAATATTCGATTAAGATTTATTTGCCATAGATCTCTATTCTTGGAGTAAATCTGACGAATGTTTTCTGAGTTTGTTTGTACAGTTTGAGATGTTCCGGTTTCGGGTTCGGTCAAACGAACTTTGCCTACCCTGGGAAGCTCTCGTTCAGCAGGGTCAACTAACTGAATTGCTATGATGTCATTTTTTGATGAGGATACTTTTAAAGGCTGTTCGAAATCACCGCATAGAAAATCAGAGGCAAGCAAAATTAAAGATTTGCGGGTTTGGTGATTGAGTAAGAATTCAAGCGCGCAAGCTGGATTGCTTTCTTTGTTTTTGTGGGGAAAGAGAAGGACTTCCCTTAAGATCCTCATGCAGTTCGCTGATCCTTTTTTTGCGGCAGAGAAAAACTCAACAGTATTACTAAAAAGTATTAGTCCCACCTTGTCCCCATTTTTTGCTGCGCTGAGCGAGAATAATGCAGAAATAATCGCAGCAATTTTTCTTTTGCTGAATTTCACACTTCCGTAATTAGAGGAGGAACTAATGTCGATCGCAATGTATATGTTCAGTTCGCGTCTTTCGATGAACTGTTTAACGTAGGGCTCTGCAGTCCTAGCTGTAGTGTTCCAGTCAATTGATCTAACGTCATCGCCGTGTGTGTATTCACGCAAATCGTGAAAGTCGATGCCCCTGCCCTTGAAAGAGCTGCGGTATTCTCCGCTAAATTCATTATAAACCATGCCTCTGGCACGAATTTCGATCCGCCTAGCTTCTTTTAATATCTGGGTCAGTTCGTCCATTGGATTAGGGGACAGGGACGCCCTCTAATATTTGACTAACGATCTGGTCAGTTGTGATCTGTTCTGCCTCGGCTTCATATGTTAATAAAATCCTATGTCTAAGAATTTCTGGGGCAACTTTTTTGACGTCAGTGGGTGTAACGAATCCTCTGCCTTGAATAAAGGCGTTAGCCTTTGAGGCTAAGGTAAGATTTATGGTTGCTCTAGGAGAGGCTCCGCATCGGATATAAGATTTGAGGTTCTTATCAATCTTTTCTGGTTCCCTAGTGGATACAACTAATGAGATGATATAATCTTTGATGCTTTCATCAATATAGATTGAATCAGTTGTTATTCTGGATTCGGCTATCTGTTCTTTTGAGAGTATTTGATTTGTTTTTAAATTGATTGTTGAATTGCCCATGCGTTCTAGAATTGACCTTTCTTCATCGGGGCTAGGGTAATCAATTATTACTTTTAGTAGGAACCGATCGAGCTGAGCTTCAGGTAGTTGGTACGTGCCCTCTTGATCTAATGGGTTTTGAGTGGCCATTACCAGAAAGGGGTCGGGTAATTCATATGAAGTGTCTCCGATAGTGACCTGACGCTCTTGCATAGCTTCTAGGAGTGCACTTTGAACTTTAGCTGGGGCTCTATTGATTTCGTCGGCCAGTAAAAGATTGGTAAAAACCGGCCCTAGCTTTGGTGAAAATTCGCCGTTTTGAGGGCTGTAAATGAGTGTCCCGATGACGTCGGCAGGAAGTAAATCTGGTGTGAACTGGATTCTTTTGAATTCGGCATTTAGACATCCAGCAAATGCATTAACTGTTAGAGTTTTTGCTAGTCCTGGGACTCCTTCAATTAATAGATGCCCTTTGGTAAGTAGACCTATTATTAGGCTGTCCACTAGTGAATTTTGGCCAATTAGAACGCGGGCCATTTCTTCTCTAAGTGGATTGATCCACTTACTGGCCCTTTCAACTTCGGCAGTGATTTCAATTGTATCAACTGACATCAAAATTATATGACAATGGGGTTTATGTAGTTTGAATGGGTTCTTCTACGGGTGTCTTACTTTGGATCTTTCGTTCCCATATGTAGCGCTGAAATAGAACTTTAATTGAAGCGGTAAGTGGTACAGCGAGCAATGCTCCAAGAATTCCTCCAATGATCAAAGACCAGCAGAGGACAGAAAAGATTACGGTCAATGGATGTAAGCCTACGGATTCACCAACTATCTTCGGTTGAATGATAAGACCGTCAAATTGTTGGACGGCGATAAATACTGCTAATACAGCGAGAGCAGAGGGGCCATCCTGTTGAGCCATTGCTATAAGTAATGCGGGGATAGCTGTTAGAATAAATCCAACAAATGGAATTACGCCAAGAATGGCCAGAGAAACTCCAATGATTAGCGCATAATCTAGTCCTAGTATCATTAAAATTACCCCTGTAAGCGCACCATCAATAAAGCTTACAACGACTTGGCCTCGAAAATAGGCAACGAAGTATACGTTTATTTCTTTAACTACACTTACGATTTCATCTTTTAATGATGAATCCTTGAGAGGGATGTAGTTGTCCCAGTATCTTTCAATGAAGGCTGAATCTTTAAGGAAGAAAAACAAATAAACGGGAATGAGGAAAAGTCCGATCAGATATCCTAGCGCCCCGATGAAACCGTTTGCAGCCTTGCCCACAAAGTGAATTAATGAGGAGGTCGTTTCAGGGCTGTTAGCCCAATTAATAAATTTGTTCCATAATTGGCTCTGTTCTGATTTATTTTCCTCT
>JABGYE010000365.1:0-4622 GCA_018675395.1 Akkermansiaceae bacterium | reverse complement strand
CATTCATTAATCCGACAGGCACCTCCATATTCGATTGTCCAGAACAAAGCCACACCTCTCCAGCCATCACGTTATTAAAAATAACAGAATCGTTGCCTGTGATAGTCATCACGTAAGGGCCTCCAGCCTTAAGAGCGGGCAAGTCAATCTTCCATTGACCGCTCCCATTAGCTGTAACTTCAGCATTAACATTAAGATCCTTACCCTTTAAGGTAAGCGTAAGTTTCTCTCCTGCCTCGGCCCAACCCCAAACCGGTAATTTTATTCCACGCTGAAGAACCATATGATCACCAAAAATTCGCGGCAAGCGAACATCAGCACTCGCTGAAAAATTTACAATGACGAGTAATAAGGAGATGAAAAAAATAATTACTACTGTGGATTTCATATAAATAACTACTCCCTTGTCTCGATGAATCCGTATGAACTTTTACTTATAATAAGTTCAAATTAACATCATTTAGCTATAAAATATTAACATCTAATCAACTAACTAACCAATCACAAAATTCTTCTTTTCTTTTCTCATTTGAAATCAACCCAATACCAGAAAAGCTGGACTTCAACTCACTACATAGATAGCCTCAGGACTCAACAAATGAAATTAACTGCACTCATAATTTCCATACTACCATTCACCGTTACCCTATTCACCTCGAACGCCAAGGCCGAAGACTGGCCACAATGGCGTGGTTCAAATCGTGATGGCATATCGAAAGAGAACAATCTCCTTAAAGAATGGCCAAAGGCAGGGCCACCCCTCACATGGAAAGTCAAAGGCCTAGGAATCGGTTTCTCAAGCCTCGCAGTCCTAAAAGGAAAACTATACACTCTCGGCGATCTAAAAGACGGCAGTTACACAATAGCACTCGATGAAAAGAATGGTGACATACTCTGGAAAACAAGAATCGGTGACTCGGGTGGTCACAGAGGATATCCAGGAACTCGTAGCACCCCTACCGTGGACAATGAGCATGTATTTGCTTTAAACCAACACTCGGACCTCGTTTGCCTCGACTCGAAAACTGGTAAGCTCATATGGCAAAAGAACCTGGTCGATGATTTTGGAGGGAAAATGATGTCAGGATGGAAATACAGTGAATCACCATTAGTGGATAAGGATCAGGTAATATGTACGCCCGGAGGCAAAAATGGAACCTTATTGGCCCTCAATCGATCGACAGGCGAAAAGATCTGGCAAACTAAGGAATGGACTGACAGTGCAGCATATTCCTCCATTGTTATTGCTACCATTCATGGCACTCGCCAATACGTTCAACTCACCGGAGATAGCGTTGCTGGAGTTCATCCCGAGACAGGTGAAATTCTTTGGAAAGCAAATCGAAAAGGCCAAACTGCAGTGATCCCAACTCCGATTATTAACGGAGACATCGTCTTTGTCACTTCAGGTTATGGCATTGGATGCAACGGATTCAAAATCAATAAAAACGGAGATGAATGGTCAAGTGAAGAAATCTACGCAAACAAATCGATCGCCAACCATCATGGTGGAGTAGTCTTAGTTGATGGCCACGTGTACGGATCCACAGGAGGCACTTTCCGGTGCATTGAACTCAAAAGCGGGAACGAGATATTCAAAGAACGAAGCGCCGGCAAGGGTTCTACACTATATGCCGGAGACCGTTTCATCCTGCGCAGTGAAAAAGGTCCTGTTGCTCTAATCAAAGCCACACCAAAGGGGATGACTGAAATAAGTAAGTTCGATCAACCTGATCGCAGTGAATACAAAGCATGGCCTCACCCGGTAGTGGCTAACGGCAACCTTTACCTTCGCGATCAGGACATTCTACTGTGTTATAAAATCAGAGGAAATTAGAGCTCCTTCCGGAAATCTATCAATCTCAAAACACTCATTATCAATAACCGAGATGAGGGCACTCTGAAATTCATCAACCTCGCAAAGAAACTAAAGTAAAAAAGTAGATTCTCCGCAATGACAATTCATTAGTCATGGCCACTTTTTAATACCTACCACGGGCAGCGCAAACTCAAATGCTGCCTCCCATTCGGGCGTATCTGCAAAACGAAAGCAATCATAAATCTTTTTCTTTGAATTGCCTTTGTCCCATCGACGCAAGCCTAATAATAAACCACCTTCATTTCGATGATCTACATGCCTATGTAAAATAAATGAATCTATTCCATCAATAGATTCCACCAATTTGTAGGCATAGCAGTAGGCTGCTGCCTGAATTTTTTCACCGTCAGGTGCTTTGGGTGTATCAAATCCCTGCTCACTTAATATGATCCGTCTCTGTTCTTTTTTGTATAGCATTTCTGATTTCCTCATATGCGTTGTGAGTACGCGAAGGTTTTTAAATGTTATCCGGGGAGTGGTAGATTTTTTTGTAGCCGATTGATCATTCCAGAATTTTGGATTGCGAAGGTTTTCGGGGTACGGATGAAAGGCCAGATGCCAATCAAAATCGCCACCATCTTTTGCAAGTTCAGCAAAATATGTAATGAATGGGCGTCCAGAAAATGTCTGACTTTCATCACCTGCCTCATAACGTATGTTCCAATGGTGATCTAGTGATATATAGACACGAGCCCAAGATGATTGTCTTCGAACTGCACCATGTGCTAGTCGCATGGTACGTAGATAGTCAGCAGTAAAGTCTTTCATATTGACTCTTCCCATGTTGCTCCACCACCAATGAGAGTTAACCTCATTGCCAATAATATAACCTACGACGCGCCCATTCTTTTTTTCCGGATGCGACCACCGTTCTGCAATAAATTCCATTATAGCAACAAACCAACGGCTCCCATCTTCTGTGACTGTGTTAAATGCAGATAACGAATTAGGACGTTCACGTGCAGCTTTTGGATGCATTATTAGCTTATTAATTTGTGCATTACCGGACTGATACGCCAATACTATTAAATTAACTAAGACTCCCCTATCAGATAATCTTTTTATACTAGAATCAATTTTATTGAGATACGGTTTATTGAAGTAATATTCTCTACCGTCCTTAACCCATTTTGGATTGTCAGGGTCGCTAGTCGGATCAACTAATTGGGCAACGTTAAAATTAAGAGCAGCGTGTTTTACTCCCAAAAATAAAGCATCTTCGACCATTTCTACTTGGAGCCCCTTCTTTGAATCCACGGCGGGATAAGGCTCGTCATAACGCGATTTTTCGGCAGAAAGGGACAATGAAGAAAAAGAAAAGAACACTATAATTATTATAGAAAGCATGTACTTCATTTGACCTAAGACGTCTTACCGTTCTTCTTCATTTATACTGATAGCCATTCAAACAAACAGCCATCAAAAATCACATCCATTGCTACGCCTAAAAAATCTTTCAGCGATTAATTCAAAAATCCACTCAAAAATAAACATCATTCTGCATTAGAGGGATGGCAAACAGAGATCACCCAAAGAGATCCATAATCGGTTCAGTGACACCATCAGGAGTAACGTAGAACGGGCGTTGCTCAACATTGTAATGGTGATCATGAGGTATTCCCAAGGCACGATAAATGCTAGCATGTAATTGCTGAGTAGAAACCGGATCCTTGACCGTAGTGCATGGACGCTCATCAGCAGTCTCTCCATAGACGAATCCTTTTTTGACTCCCCCACCGAAAAGCAACACACTGCCTGCACCAGTGAAGTGCCGATGCATACCATAATGCTGAAGACCCTCAATCTTTGGCGGCACATTGACCTGATCCTTTACTCTCTTCTCGGGCTTACCCTCCATCATCATGTCGCGGCTAAATTCAGTAGCAACGACAATCAATGTACGATCGAGTAACTTCCGTTCCTCAAGATCTAAGACGAGCTGAGCAATGGGCGCATCAATCATAGTCTTAAGCTCCTTCATCCTGGTGTGCCCATTGTCATGAGTGTCCCAATATTTAAATGGATAGTAACCATGAGTAACCTCAATGAAACGAGCCCCCGCTTCAGTTAACCTGCGAGCAAGAAGACATCCAAGCCCAAAACGACCACCTACCTTATAAGTATCGTAGCTCTCCTTCGATTCGAGGCTCAGATCGAAAGCTTTGCGAGCCTTAGGGCTAGAGAGAAGCCGGTGTGCATTATCAATCGACTTTAATAGAGATTCACGTTGATATTCAGATCCGTGCCGCTGTACCGGACTGTCGGCAAGTAACTTCTTGTACTCTTGATATCGTCTAGCAAAGCGCGTATCGCTCATTCCTTCAGGAGGTTTGACCGCCTCAACTGCCTGATCAGGTTCGACGAGGAAGAAAGGTGCAAACTCACTACCTAAAAATCCCGATGTATGGAAAGCCTTGAGAGATTCTTTCTCTCCGCTGTCAAAAGTCTGTCCAATATCAATGAAAGCCGGAAGGTCCGGATTGAGCGGCCCAAGGGTACGAGAGATCCATGAACCAATGTGCGGAGCAGCCACTGTTAGCGGTGGCTCATAAGCAGTGTGCCAATGATATTGATGGCGGCTATGAAGAATGAACCCAAGGTCAGCCGCCTGGTAAGTTTTAATCAAAGTACCACGATCCATGACCGCACCTATCTTTTCTAATCCCTCTGTGAATTTGAGCCCGTCAACGGCAGTATCAACGGCGGGAAAAGTGGACAGAACACGTTTCGGGTCAAGTCCCTT
>JABGYE010000362.1:0-4226 GCA_018675395.1 Akkermansiaceae bacterium | reverse complement strand
ATGAAACAGGAGAGTCCATAGGGGCAATATATTCGAATGCTCCAGGTAACGCCAAGGACTGGATCGCTGTTTATCGCGACGGTGATTTGCCTGGTGAGACCCCATCTATTTTCTGGAAGTATACTAATGGTAGTCGTTCAGGGGAATGGAAATTAGGCTCATTGCCGCCTGGAAGTTATCGTTTGTATTTATTGGAGAACAACAGCTACAATTACGTTGCGTCCAGTACGTTCAACGTTACTCAAGATGTTGCAGGAAATAGTTCTATAGTTGAGGTTAAGAAAGGTATAAATAATGAACAATTTGAAGAATTCGTTCATTTTGATCCGTTCGTTTTGGAATTACTTGGATTTTCTAATGAACCACTGCAAAGCGATTCAAAAATTATGCTTTTTGATGGTGCTGGAAATGAAATAAAAACAATTCAGTCTCTCTCTGGTAAGGTAGAAGAGAATTATAAAATCAAGTTCGGTGGGTCTGATGGTATTCCGATTTCTCCGGGTGACTATTATGTTGCAGTGAAAGAAGGTAAAGATTTCTTGGCTCAATCAGCAATTAGAATCAAAGATGCAACGAATACTTCGATTGAAACGACTTGGACAATATTTGTATACGGACACGGTGATAGTAACATCAATGGAAAGTTTCTTCAGGATATTGAAGAAATGAGAAAGGCCAAAGGTAATGACAAATTTAGAATTGTATTGCAGGCCGACTATGATGGTAGCGACGAGGAACAATTAGCAGGATTTGGTGTCCCTGAAGAGCTCTGGAACAAAGTATCGAGGATTGTATTTGATGGTTCAGGTGAGACGGTGGTTGATGTTCTTGATGAACAGGACATGGATGATCCTCAGGTGTTACGCGGCTTCCTTGAATGGGGCATGAGTGAGTATAAAGCCGATAAGTATGGTCTAATTCTTTGGGATCATGGGGCTGGTTGGAAAGGTTTCGGTGGCGACTTGAACAACAATAATCAGAATAATGATGGAATAAACCTTCAAAACTTAGAGATAAGGCAAGCCATTAAGGATGTATTAAAGAGCAATCAAATATCCAAATTCGATTTTTTGAGTTTTGATGCCTGTCTGATGGGAGGAGTAGAGCAGCTAGTAGATATGAGAGATATATGTCGACTCTATATTGCGAATCCTGAGACCGATTATGGCCACGGATGGGATTATGCTAATTCCTTAGCGTACCTAAGAATGTATCCAGATATGAGTATGGCTGATTTTGCTCAGGCTGAGTCTCGGTTCTGGGATGCTCATCATGATGATGCTTTTGATGAAGGGTATAAGGCGCATTGCTCCTATGACATGACTCTCTTTACAGACTACAATATAAAATTCAATGCGTTTTTGGAGGCTCTCCTTAATGAGGCTAAGTCCGGTGATTCTAAATCGGCGAATCTTTTAGCAAAGCTCAGGCGCGAAGCTATTCACTATGATAATCAATCACCGAGATCTGGTGAGTCCGTAATAACTGATTTCATAGATGTGGGATCATTTGCGTCAGCTGTTTCTAAAAATTTCGATGGTTCCCTAAGAGTTGCTTCTCTAGATTTAGTTAACGCCATTGATAACTTGATAATCTCTAAGGTTGTTGGAAGTCAGAGACAAGACGCGTCAGGCCTTTCTATTTATTATCCGATCAATGGAAGTGTGGATCAAGGATATGGTCTTAAACTGGCATTCATTGAGGACTCTTTTGGTGGAGAGACTTGGATTGATTATTTGGCTGAGGTTCGTCAGGATAATCTAAATAATGATTTGCCTCTAACTGTTCAGAGCCCTAACCCCAATGCTAAATCAGGCAGGGTAGAGGGTTTTCTTTCGGATCAAATCGATTTATTTGATGTTCAAATCGCGAGCTATGCAGATCCTGCAATCATGTCTTTTGAGGTGACCGAGGGAGACGATGCTTACTCTGCCACCGCTTCCTTAGTGACAAACGAATTGACAGGAAATGTTAATGAATTTCTTTATTTGGGCGAAATTGGGAGTGGGATCCTTGACGGAGAAGGAGAATATGATCTGGAGTGGGATTCCACAATGCCGATACTGTCATTAGCGGATTCTGAATTCTACGATCCTATTTATCTTGGAGGGTATGCAATAGAGCCTGGATCGAATATCCATGTTAGCTTTGCTGATTATCTTGCCCCTGGAACCGAGGAGTATGTACCGTTGATTCTTTACACGACTTTTGATGAGTTTGGGTATGGGTTTATCGATACGATCATGGAAGATACGATTCAAACCGACGGTTCTGACCAATTCGCGCTTTCTCCGGTTGAATTTGATCAGGGGATTCAGCCTGGTGGAAGGCTTTTGCCTGTTTACTACATGGAGGAATTGGCTGAAGATGAATATTATTCTTACTTTGTATCTTTTGAGGATGTTTTTATAGACATACCTGAAAATGGTTTGGACGGGATTGAAATTAGTTACCAGTCAGTAACTGAAGGAAATTACGCCGTCGAATTACAGATCTTTGATCACTTTGATAATGGAAGTGATATCCTTACTTATTTCTTGGAAGTTCCGGAAGAGAAAGATGAGGAAGAAGAAGAGGCTTTGCCCGAATTATCGATTTATCTAGAAAATGGTCAGATTGTTGTTTCATGGCCAATCACTGAGGAAATTTATCTATTGGAAAGGAGTAGTGGGCTTAGCCCAGACCAATGGGCTATTGTTCCAGTTGAAGAGCTTACTGTAGAAGGGCAAGAATTGGTTTTGAGGACGGCTCCAGATGATAAAGCCCAATTCTATCGATTAATTAAGTAAGATCTGACAAGGCCAGGGCTGATTCCGTTTTTTACTAGGATGCATTCTACTCCAAGCTCGCTGACTTCTGTAATGTTTCGGGGCTCATCATCAAAGAAGATCATATCTTCATAATTAAGTCCTGACTTGTTCCTGAGTCGTTTGAAATGTGTGATCTTGGAGCCGGGATAGATTTCCTCGTATTTGAAATATTTACGAATGTTCAGAAGATCCAGTAATTCTCTTGCCCAGTCCGGTTCTCCGGTCCGTGAAGCAATTCCTATATCGATGCATTCATGTTTGAGTTCTTCTAGGATGTCGATAGTGTCGGGATACAGTGCAAGTTCAGCTCCCATAGAATCATAGATTCTACCTGAAATTATTTCAAAGGGTGGGTCCAAGTGATCGCACCAAGTTCCACCTGCATCCCAGAGCGTAAAATCTAGGTCGAATACGACGAGCTTTGGAATCATTTTATTCTAAATTAGAATCCACTTCGATCCAGCGCTTTTCTTTCCAACTCTTCATGCCAAGTTCAGCGAGTTGAACTCCTCTTGCTCCTTCTCGTAGAGTATAATGCCATGGAGCATCAATGGCCACGTGCCGGAGGAACTCTTCCCATTGGATCTTAAACGCATTGTCGTAATCAATAGTGTTAGGCACGAGGGACCAGTTTTCATAGAAGTCGATCGGTTGCTCCACATCTGGATTCCAAACCGGTTTAGGAGTATTCTCATCGGACTGGATTCGAACTTCCCTGAGTCCGGCCATGGCAGATCCTTTTGTTCCATTTATTTCAATAGTGAGTAGGTCGTCTCTCCGGACCCTTACGCACCATGAGCTGTTGAACTGGCAAATGGTACCATTTTCTAATTCAAAGATTGCATAAGCTGAATCATCGGCGGTGCTTGGGTAGACGTTTTGATTCTCGTTTCGTCTTTCACTAATGTCAGTTGAGCCATGAGCGACGAGTCTTTTTATCGGGCCAAATAGGTTCGAGATTACGTATTGCCAGTGACAGAACATATCTATCATGATTCCACCTCCGTCCTCTTTGCGATAGTTCCAACTAGGTCTCTGAGCGGGTCTTTCTGGGTCTATGCCGGTAAAGACCCAATAACCAAATTCTCCTCTGACGCTAAGAATTTTTCCAAAGAAACCATCCTCTTTGAGTTGCTTCACTTTACGAAATCCTGGGAGCCACAGCTTGTCCTGAACTACTCCATTCTTGAGATTCGATTCTTCGACTAATTTAGCGATACGTAGTGCTTCTTTTACAGAAGTGGCAGTTGGTTTTTCGCAGTAAATCGCTTTGCCTGCACTGGTTGCCATCTCAATAAAATGTCCTCTTTGAAGAGTTCCTGATGAGTCAAAGAACACATCATATTCACCGAAATTACCGTCAAGTACTCCTTGTAGGTCCGTCGTATATGGAAACGCTTTGCCGATAGTATTTTT
>JABGYE010000359.1:0-7199 GCA_018675395.1 Akkermansiaceae bacterium | reverse complement strand
TCGTGAAGTATTGCAGGGTATGATGTGCCCTGTCACAGACTACGACTTGCTGTTTTCTTCCCGGTCTGCGGGCGATCCATATTCCGTGAGGTGTATTAAATTTGCCTTTGCCTCCTCCTGGGCCGCCGAATTTGGAAATCCAGTTAGCATCCTTATCGTAACGGTGGATGTAAAAGGATCCGTAACCGTCAGCGAGGAGAAATCCTCCATCGTCAAGGAAGGCGAAATTGGTCGGCATGAATGCGTCTCTTCCCCAACGCTTTACTCTGACAGTGTCCTCATTTTTTCTATAAACGCCACTTTCCATTGGTGCATATTTCTCCCATACGGTTTCGCCTTTGAGTGTCATTTTGGCGAAAGATTTTACTTGTTGATATGAGCAAACATATAGGAACTGATCTTTTCCTTCTGTGCGGACTTCGATTCCGTGTCCGCCGCCCTGAAACTGATTTCCAAACGCTCGTATAAATTTCCCTTTTTGATCAAAAACGAAAATGGACGGATGATCTTTTTTGTTTGCGTGGCCTTCGTGAATAACATAGAGAAGACCTTCTGCATCAACGGCAACATTGTGAGTCGTTTGCCAGGAGTATTTATCGGGTAATTTTGCCCAGTCGTGTTGTACTTCGAAACGGTGTATACCTTTACCTATAATAACGGATTGGCTTCCTTTCTGCCCTAGTAGTAATTGTGGCATAGTAATGCCAGCTCCGGCAGCGGTTGTAGTTGAGAGTAGGCGTCGGCGGGTAATTTTATTTCTCATATTAATTAGATAGTATCGTGAAACATCTTAGCGGACTGCTTATGTGAATCAATCCAAGGATACAGTTTCCTTCGTCTCTTTTCTTTGGGTGGCACTTCTCTCTGAGGAGAATGAGCTTGGCTGTTTTGATGTTTGAGCAGTTATTCGGTAAGTCTAACTCTGTAAAAGACAGCCTCAGCACCAGCCGGAATGTCATCATCAATATAACTGGTTACAGTGTCCGTTGCCAAAGAGCTGTCATCTAACTCTTCCCAGTCATCAGTTTTAAAACCTCCAATTGCTCGGTCAATCGCGTAAGTTATTCCTGGGTTTGAGTTCCATGTAATAATTAACGGGCCGTTCTCGGAACGTGTTATCGTTTCAATACTAAAAGTGACATTATTATTAATGCTAGTAACGCCGCTAGTCATGATCGATTGAATTTCTTGGGCATCGAGAGAGGTCCGAAAGAGTCCGACATCGTCGATGAGTCCGGACCAGCGGAAGCTAGCCCCTGAGTCGCCGCCTCCCCCGATGTGAAGGTCTTCATCTTCATGAGTAAAGTCATCATCGAGTTCACTATTGTTAGGACTAAAAGAAATAGGGTTTGAGGTGCTGACTTCAGATCCATCAATGTAAAACACCTTGGTATTCGAAACTCTATCATAAGTAATTGCTAGGTGGTGCCATTCATCTATGTCTACAGGGCCAACGTTCATGCCGTTCCATGCTCCGTCAGATCCACGGCCTCCCCCGTTCCAGAACGACCATTGACTGTTTGGGTTGTTATAAATGATCCACCCATGGCGGAATGCTCCGCCAGGAGAGACGTCATCACGGTTAGTTATGGGGGAACGGTAAGATCCTCCTGCTGCGGAAGGATTAACCCACAAGGTCACGCTGAAATCCTCAGTATTTAGTTGGGGGTTCCAGGGAACATCAATGTGTGATGAACCATCAAATAGACCGGCTCCTCCAGTGGATTCGTTTGCGCCGGTTTGACCAAAGTTAATTGTTCCTTGCACGATCCCATCGAATCCGTTACCTGAATTATCACTCGCGTCTTCATCGAGTGGCCACCAAGCTACTAATGGATCTGTTATTTCGACTTCGGCAGATAAATTAACGATAATGATTTCGCTTAATGCGTCATTACTGACAATTTCAATCTGAGCTGAGAAACGACCGGCGTCTTGTTTGGGGTTGAAGTTTAGTGAAATATTTCCGGCCTCACTGCCTGCCGCTAGGGATGAGGGAAAGTTTACGACAGAGAAATTATCAGCATCCTTCCCAATGATGGAAACTTTCAATAGATTTAGTTCGCGTGATGTACCATCATTTTTTATTTGTATGTTAGCGGACTGCGGTCCTGACCCGGAACTGAAAACTCCAAAATTAAAATCTCGTTCAATGTCAAGGATCGGATCATGAACTGTCGCCAATATGGCAACTGTTAACAATTCTCGGTTTGGGTCATTGCTATAGATTTCAAGTTGCGATTCAAAAGTCCCGGTCTCGCCTTTCGAATCAAATTTAATTTCAATCAGGTTCTCTTCGCCCGGCTCGATGGGGGCGGGGATCACATTAATCGTAAAATTTGAAGAGTCAGCTCCGACAATTTCGACCGAGTCAATTATTAGGTCTCTCGTTTCACCGCGATTTGAAACTTTGATAGTGAATGAGTCTGATGTTGCTAGTTCTGCAATGAATTTTAGAGGAGCGTTAATTCTGGGGTCAACTAAAGTACTGCTGATGCCATTTTGCATAATGTTTTTAATGTCTTCTTCAGTAAGAGCTTCGTCCCAGAGGCCTACATCATCAATGTCACCTGAAAAGAAAAAATTTGCGCCGTCATCTTGTCCGGCCCCTAGGTGCAAATCCATTGCGCCTACAGTTCCGTTAGGGCTGTACTGGTTTGGGGCCGATTCAGAACCCTTTTCTGTACCGTTTATCCAGATTGTTTTTGTTTCAGTTTCGGAATCATAAGAGATCGCTAGATGGGTCCATTGATTGGTAGTTACAGGCCCTCCGGACAGCGTGTCCCATCCTGGGTCACCATCTCCAGTCCAAAAATTCCAATTAGCTGAAGCATCGTTATAAATGATATATCCATGAGTCGATTGGCCACCGTTAACATCATTCCTGCCAGTGATTGGAGAAGCGTAACCGTTCGTTGATGTTGCTTTTGCCCATAAGGTGATGGTGAAGCTTTCAGGATTTAAATCAGGGTCAAAAGGAATGTCAATTCGACCATTGTCAGGAAAAGAGGCTGCATTTCCCGTGAGGTCTGATGAGCCAGCGTTTTCAAATAAAACGGTGCCGTTAGTGATTTGGCCATCATGCCCGTTTCCAGTAGCGTCCTTGGCATCGATGTCTAAAGGCCAGTAGGCTACAAGATCTGCGGGTGATGAAATGATGGTCAGTAAAAAAAGTAAGAGTGCGAGAGAAAATTCTTTTATCATCTTCATTGGCTGATGATAAAAAAAAAGAGGCTTCCCGAGAAGTGTTAATTTTAATAACTGACGATAGACTTATTACGCCATGGAAATGTTGATTATTCTTGAGATTAATTAGAATTTATTGTTTAGTGGTGGCCTTGATTTTGTACAAATTATTCGTTGTTCGAATGTAGATTGAGTCATTATCAATTGCGGGTGTGGCCATGAGTTGTTCGTTCGCAACTTTATTTGTTGCTACAATCTCAAGTTTTCGAGCTGGCTTGATTATAGTGCAGACCGTGTCCTCATTAAAGAAATAGATAAGATCATTGGAATGGATTGGTGACGCGGAGAAAGAACCTTTCATACGCTCCTGCCAAAAGATCTTGCCAGTCTTGGCTTCGATGCAAGAAATGTAACCGTTTCTATCAACTACAAATAGAAGTTCTCCAACTATTAAGGGAGACGCTCTTGGTGGCATTCTCTTTGAAGATTTCCAAACGATATGTGAATTAGTTATATCGCCGTTGCCGTCTGGGCGAATGGCCCAAAGTTCGGGCCTGTCACGATCGATAAGTGTAAAGACTAGGCCTTCTCCATAAACTGGTCGAGGAGCGATTGACCAGCCGCGGTGCAGGGCTTTCCAGATTTCTTTTCCGTTCCGCGGATCGTAAGAGAAAACACCTTTCGCGCCAATGCTTACCATTTGCTTTTCGTTGCCCCTAGGGATAATTAATGGGGTTCCATAAGCTTTTCTCTGGTTGACTTGGACGTTGCTGAAGTCAACTGACCGATTTGTTTTCCATGCAGTTTTTCCCGTTGTCTTATCTAGAGCGATGACATATTGAACGTCTCTACCATCAACATTGAAGATTAAGAAATCGTTAAATAAAAATGGGGAGCTAGCGGGCCCAGCGCCTTTTTCATGATCGCATGTTAGGTCTCTGCGAGTCCATAATGTTTTCCCGTTGCCGGTATCTATACAGGCAGTGCCATAGGTCCCAAAATGGACGTAGACACGTCCCTCTTCAATGACGGGAGTGGGTGAGGCGTAAGTATTGTCTATTGTTATCGCTTGGGGAGAGATGACATCAAATATATGTATATCATAGAGCACATTCCCGGTCACCTTATCGACGCAAAGGGCAAACATTTTATTGCCATTCTTGGTGGCTGTTGTCATCCAGATCTGATTGTTCCAGATCACAGGAGAGGACCAACCACGATCATGTATTGCTGTTTTCCAGGATATGTTTTTACTTTCACTCCATTCTAATGGGAGTGATGTTGTGTTGATGTGGCCGTTCCCTTTAGGTCCTCTAAATTGAGACCACTGATCATTAGCTAGACTAGTCCCGCATATGGTTGTGGTGACTAGTATTGATAATAAAGCTTTCATTCACTAGATTGGGCTTAAGTTATTGGATAATTAAGATAATTTTGTGTTATTTGGCTTGAGGGTCTTTGCTTTTTTGGGCGGATTGTGCCGTCCACTTCATTCCAGCAATTATATGGTTTCGTCCGAATTCAGTGTCGAGAGAACGAATGTCGTGCCCGAGCCCAGTAAATAAATAGCGTCCTTTTCCTAACTTTCTGCGCCAGCAAATTGGATGGTCATCCCCCATTGGTTTTTTCCCTACATAACTTGGATGCTCTCTGATCGGGGTGTAGCTTTTTTCATCGAGTCGAAGTAGAACCTCTACCCCGGGAATGTCAGTAACTGATCGGTTAAAGCAAAGCCAGTCAGCAGTGTAATTGAATTGCTTCTTCTTTCCTGCTAGGATGGGATCTCCTTCAGCCTTTGGTTCTACTAAGAATCGCGCTTCCATATAGTCAGAATCAGAATCAAAATCGCACCCCGCGATTTCAATTAATTTCGGCCATGTGCCATTCTGTACGATTCCTGCGTGCATCGCCATTATACCTCCTCCATTGTCGAACCAATTGATGATATCTTTTTGAATCTCTTTGGGGATGCTTTCCCCAAGGTTTGTGGAGTTATTAAAAAGTAATAAATTGTAGTTTTTTAGATTTTCATACTTTAGATCAGTAGGATTTTCAGTTACACTGACGTTGATATTATGCTCTGCTCCTAATCGAACCAAAAATCCGTTCAGCTTCGGTATTTCAGGGTGTCTATACCATGCCGTTGCTGAATATATGATGATATCAATTGGCTTCGATAATGATATTGGTAGCGAAAAACCGAACATTAATATGGTTGCTAGAAGTAGTTTCATTGAATTAATGATTCAAAGTGCATGAATGCTTATTGTCGAGCGTTAACCGATGTAGGCTAACTTATTTCTAAATTAATAAGCTTATTAGTAATAATGTTGGCAATGGATTTAATATTGAGTGTATCATTAATTAGTAAGTTTTTGTTGCCCAAGCTGTGAAAGAAAAAGTTAAATGGACTATAAATGACTTCTCTTATTCCAAGAGGATTCAATTGTGGGGTATCGGCAAGGCTCTGGCGGGATGGTTATGCGCTTTAATTTTTTGGATGAGCGCTTCGATGCTTTTGCATGGTGTTGATTCCTTTGATGAAAACCATTCAGTTTTCGAGACACATTGTATTAAGTGTCATGGCAAGGGTGGAAAAGTTAAGGGTAAAGTTAACTTGCAGGAATTGAAGTCCAGTGATGCCTTTTCAAGCAATCCTGAACTTCTCGAAACGCTAATTAAAGTCTTAAAAGATCGTGAAATGCCGCCAGAGGATGAGCCGCCACTCCCTGAGGTAGAGCGAAAAAAAATGGTAGCATGGCTAGAGGACACACTCAGAGAGTCTCTCAAAAATCAACCCTTTCTTCATACGCCAATTAGGCGCATGAACCGTTTTCAGTACAATAATGCTGTAGTGGATTTGCTGGAGTTAGATCGTGAGATTTTTAGAATGAATGAGCGGCTCATGCGCCGTCGCGATAATTACTTCAAGCCTGAAACCAGGAAAATGCCAGAGCAGGTGCGAATATCCAGCCGGCCACTGAGCAAGGACATTGACAATCAACGACCAGAAGGGTTCAAAGGGGTCGCTTCATTTCCTCAGGACAAGCGCGCAGAGCATGGTTATGATAACCGCGCTGATCACTTGACTCTATCACCGTTATTAATGGAGTCCTTTCTAAATCTTAGCCAGACGATCTCTGAGAGTCCCGATCTGAATCCCAAAGAGTGTCGTAGTTGGCCTTGGCTCTTTGCTTCTCTTGATGGTGCATCAGAGGACAATGTAGAAGGAATTATTCGCTCTAGGCTAACAAAGCTTCTTCGGCGTGCGTTTCGAGGGCCGGTTGATCCAGTGACGCTTGATCGATTTGTTAAATTCGCTTTAAAGCAGAACGCGGACGGAGAGTCATTAGAAAATACCATGCGCAGTGTAATAGGGGTAGTCCTCGGCATGCCTGATTTTCTCTATTTTTATGAAGCCCCTCCTGGCCAAAGTGTTAATGATTTTGAATTAGCTTCGCGTCTTGCTTTATTCTTTTGGAGTAGTATTCCGGACGATTTATTACTCGATCTCGCTGAGCAAGGTAAGTTGAGTGACCCGAAAGTTCTTAGTTCTCAAATTGATCGGATGTTGAATGATCGTAGGGCGAGCAGGTTCTGTGACAATTTTCCTGCCCAATGGCTTCAGCTTGATCGTTTGATTACATCGGTTCCTGACCCCGAGAAATTCGCTTACTTTTATTTGGTTGATGGCTATCGAACTAGCATGCATATGATGCCTGAACCATTGCTTTTATTTGAAACGATCTTTATTGAGGACCGACCGATTATGGAATTGTTGGATCCGAAATACACTTGGGAGAATGCTATGCTCAGGGCAAATTATGCGGGTCATGCTAAGGCGGGTCATGATGTTGTGACGCAGCTTTTTAAGAGAGTGCCATTGAGTGATCCGCGCCGAGGTGGTGTTATTACTAATGCTGCTATAATGACGATGACGGCGACTCCTACGCGGACGCAGCCAATTACTCGTGGGGCCTGGGTTAATGCTGTAATATTTAATGAGCCTCCAG
>JABGYE010000341.1:0-3339 GCA_018675395.1 Akkermansiaceae bacterium | reverse complement strand
CATGTCTCTCACCTTCATGTCTCTCACCTTCATGTCTCTCACCTTCATGTCTCTCACCTTCATGCCTCTCTCTTTCATGTATCTCACCTTCATGCCTCTCTCTTTCATGCCTCTCTCTTTCATGTATCTCACCTTCATGCCTCTCTCTTTCATGTATCTCACCTTCATGCCTCTCTCTTTCATTCTTCCCTCTTTCATGATGCTTTGATTCTAATTTCCTCAATTTATGCATCAATTCTTCTGCCTTTCGGCGATCACCATTTTCTTGTGACTTACGAATATCTCGGCGCAATTCATTCATTTGATGCTCCAACGAATTATCTTCCCTTCCTTTTCTCTCATTCTCATGAGCGCGTTTAGCTCCTTCATCGCGTTTACGGAGCCCTTCAAGCATCTTCCCTGCATCTTCCCTTTTAATAACACCTTTTCTCACACGTTCTGCAATGCCTTTACGAATCGACTCCATGTCCGCACCACCTCGTAAACGTTCTGCAATGCTTTTACGAATTGCCTCTATATCCGCACCACGACGCTCTCCATCTCGCTGCTGATTGGCACGCGGGTTGTTATTCCTATCACGACCTTTGGATTCTTCCCTTTGGGCATAAGCATCAGTCAATAATGTGACTCCTATACCTAAGAAAAGAAAAATAATAATTGTAATTCGGTTCATAAATTTGTGTTTAGCGATCATTGTTCTATTAATTAATTGTTAAAAGTAATTCAAAGTTGTGAAATCTCTAAGAGGTTTCATGAATTTATATTTAAGATAGTAACAGACTTAGATTATCTTAAGATTATCTGACTGATTTTTTATATCAACTCTAGATAATATAAATTTGATTTGATCATTCTTTATGAGTTCTGCCTCTAAATTTAAGCCTAAGCATTTTGAGCATGCTTTTGATATGGCTAGGCCTAGTCCACTATGAGATCCGTCAGTTCGAAAATTATCACATTAATATCTAAGAATACTAAAATAAGCCGGATCCATTTCATTGATTGATACTTTATCCTATAAGAGTTACAAATTTTGATTCAATGCGACTTCTCATTTTTACTTTTCTAGTCCTCACAATTGCAAAATTATCAGCAAAACCAAACATCATCTTCTTTCTCGTGGATGATCTTGGATACATGGATATCGGTGCCTACAATCCGAAAACTTTTTACAAAACTCCAAACGTAGATCGACTCGCTGCGACTGGGGTAAAGTTCACAAACGGTTACGCTGCAAATCCAGTCTGCAGTCCAACTCGATATAGTATTATGAGTGGAAAGTACCCGAGTAGAATCGGGGCTACCAATTACTTCAGTGGAACACGGTCAGGAAAATTTAAGCCTGCACCATTGACTAGTAATATGCCTCTTTCGGAATTCACATTAGCAGAAGCACTGAAAAACGCAGGGTACAGAACTGCGTTCCTGGGCAAATGGCATCTTGGCCCAACACCAAAATTCTGGCCAGAGAACCAAGGGTTTGATATTAATATTGGTGGTCATAATCGAGGGAGCCCGCCTGGAGGCTACTTTTCACCATACAAAAATCCACGCCTCGAAAATCTTAAAGAAGGAGAATATCTCACTGATAGACTTGCAAATGAAGCAGTAGAAATAATCAATAATTTTCATGATAAGAAAGATCCGTTTCTTATCTATCTATCCTTTTACAATGTTCATACCCCACTCCAAGCACCTAAAGAAATGGTGAAAAAATATCAAGAAAAGGCAAAAAAAATAGAAGGTCAAGAATTCGGACCAGAAGAGCAAGTATGGCCTGGCGCAAAACAAAGAAAAGTTCGAATCCTTCAAAAACATGCCACTTATGCGGCGATGGTTGAAAAAATGGACCAAGCAGTTGGAAGAGTTCTCAACAAATTAACAGAGCTAGGAATTGAGAAAGAGACTATAATTTGTTTCACAGCCGATAATGGTGGATTATCGACATCAGAAGGATCACCAACTTCCAATTTGCCACTACGCGGAGGAAAGGGCTGGGTCTATGAAGGAGGAATTAAGGAGCCGTTCATTATAAAATATCCTTCGCTGGTTACAGCAGGAACTTCTGACGTTCCAGTCATCAGCACTGACTTTTATCCAACCATTCTTGATCTTGCAAAAATTAAACAACGACCCGCACAGCATTTAGATGGAATCAGCTTAGCTCCCTTGCTGAAAAATCCAAAAGCGAAACTCAAAAGAGAAGCGCTCTATTGGCATTATCCACATTACTCGAATCAGGGAGGATTTCCTGGAGGAGCAATCAGAGAAGGTAAAATGAAGCTTGTCGAAAGATATGAGGATGGGAGAACTCACCTCTTTGATCTTAACAATGATCCAGGTGAGAGGGATGACATAGCAGAAAAAAATCCAAAAACAGTTATCTCCATGCGTACAAAGTTACATGAATGGTACCAGCAAGTTAATGCAAAATTTCTCCAACCCAAAGGCACTAGCGATGATCCATGGAAACCTTAAATGCGATTCCAATTAATATGAATTCTAATACCTTCCCCTTACCTGTTCATGAATCTTTTCCTCGTAAAGATCGCTGAGATTTTCGTGAGACTCTATTGAAAGAGGATCAAACGTGGATACTGCAGCATTTTGACGAGCCTGTTCCGGATCTTTTGCGCCAGGTATTACGGTAGTCACTTCTTCATGATCAAGAATCCATCTCAATGATTTTTGGGCTAGGCTTGCATTTGAAAGTTGCCCTCCAAGAATACGCTCCACTTCAATTGCGAAATCCACACCTGATTCGAAGGGGACTCCCGCAAAGGTCTCTCCCACATTAAACATTTGTCCATCACAGTTAAATTTTCTGTGATCATTTTCGGAAAAATGATGATCCTTTGTGAATTTACCGCTCAATAAACCACTAGCCAAAGGAACTCTAGCAATGATTCCTATCCGATTACGAGAGGCAGCTTGGAGCAAATCTGAAATCACACGCTGCCTAAAAATGTTAAATATTACCTGCAAAGTTGATGCTGATGAACTTCGAATACAAAACAAAGCCTCTTCAATAGTCTCAACGCTCGCACCATAATTCTTAATGAGCCCCACATCTTTGATTTTCTCAAGATTCTCAAAAGCCTTACCCGACATGAGTGTTTGTTCCGGAATACAGTGCAATTGCATTAGATCGATTGCAGGCACCCCTAACCTTTTACAGGAATCCTCAGCTGCCTTAGCGATCTGGTCATAGCTATCAGTCCATTCCGAAGATCCTCGGCCCATCTTAGTTGCCACATAAATAGTCTCATTACGCTCTTTGAGAAATTCACCAACGATCGTCTCTGAGCGTCCGGCTCCATACACGTCAGCAGTATCAAT
>JABGYE010000224.1:0-11056 GCA_018675395.1 Akkermansiaceae bacterium | reverse complement strand
TGCGACACGACCTGCCGCCAATAAACACTTCACAAGTCTCCAGGATCAGGAGCAGTAATGAAACCATTAGCGACTAATAAATCAAGCCAACCATCATTATCTATATCTGCAAATCGGGAACCCCATGCCCAACGGCCCATAGTCACATTGACCCTCTCACTAACATCTTTAAACGGATTACTAGAAACCCCTTCAAAGAGAGAATTTCCTCGAGCGTGCCTGCGAAAACCTTCGATCTGGGACGATTCGGCACCAGATTTAAATTGCCGCTGATAAGTTATCCTATTACCAGCGGACGAAAACATATTACTCACGTATAAATCAAATATACCGTCCCTATTATAGTCCCCCCAATTCACAGACATTCCAGCAGACATATCCTGAACCCCAAGTTCCTGTGAAACATCAACGAACTTACCCGCATTGTTCTGGTAAAGATTATTACGACCATAATCATTAGCCACATAAAGGTCAGGATCACCGTCCCTGTCATAATCTTCCCAACTCGCAGCAAAACTGAACCGGTCATTGTTCTGATCAAGACCAACTTCCTTCGTCACTTCCGTAAAGTTCCAATTTCCGTCATTGCGCAGAAGCTTATTCTTTCCTCCATTCCTCGCGTCATGATAAGGCATTGGCTCTCCCATCACACCGCTCTCTCCCTCATAACCCGCGGGCGGGTTATAGCCACAAAGAAAAAGATCCAAGTCACCGTCATTGTCATAATCTGATGCGGTTATCGAAAAGGTCTGCGCATGAGTCCCTAATCCAAGAGCAAGCTCAAATTTAGCGTTACCCAGATTATCCATGAAAAGAATTTTGAAGTCCTGAGATATGGCCAGATCACGGTCCCCGTCATTATCAAAATCAAGAATCAAAGCGCTGGCACAATAGTCTATCCATCCAGTATTACTCTCGGCGGTAACATCTTTAAGATTACCCTCAGGGCCCCTGATAAAGAGTCGATTGGGAAGACCTCCTTGCTGACAAACATATAAATCATCTAAGCCATCCCCATTCACATCTCCTAGCGCCATGCCGTGATTTGCAACAACGTCCAATCCAAAATCACGTGCAATCCTAGATCTCCAATGATCAGTGGACCTTAAGAACTGCTCATGATAAGCACTCTCATTGCCAAACACAGAGGCCGTCACGTCCGCAAAGAGCTTTTCAGTCTTATTTCCCAATTTACGAACCTCCTCAAAAGAAAGCACTTCAATTCCAAGTAATTTGGGATCTTTCTCTGATAGCGTCCAGGAAGTATTCCACTCCGAATTGATTTGGACTTGGTGCCCCTGAACGGCCCCTGAAATGTGAACGAGTACCCGTCCATTAAAATGCGCCTCCAATGAGCTGATCCTGTACAGCTTAAGCTCCACTCCAATTTCAGAAGAGCCGTCAAAGAACGAAACCAGTCCTTTCAAAGCAGCTGACAAAGGGACCCGATTAGCATTGTCAGGATTTCCCCTAAAGACGGCAAATTCTTTATTCTTAAAATGTTCTTTAAATACTTCAGGTCGCAAAGGGCCACCATCATATTTAAGGTCTGCAAATTGACCCATGTTTGAACTCTTAAATTTCTCTGGTGATCGAAGAATGGTTGCAATCTCCTTAAGTTTCTTACTCGCTGATTCACTCAACACCTCCGAGTCCCACCCATCCTTCTTAGGATCGATCCTACGCCAAGCATCTTCGAGTGGCTTAATCACTTCCTTGTTCTGCAATCCAGGAGCAACAATCATTTGCCCAACAGCGGAAGATTTGACGTTCTCTACAGTATCAACCTGTCTCTCTTCCGAATCTGAAGATTTTTTTTCAGAGCAACTCTGCACGAATAAGAGCACAGAAAGAGCGATCATCTGCACCACAACGTCCACAAAATTCTGAGACTTCGGGTCCATCTTAAAACTTTGCATGATTAAAACAAGAAATACAACTAAGTCCGAGAAAACATTGATCCCAGTAACTCGAAAGTAATACTACCCATTCTTAGTCGAACGTCTAATTGCATTAAATACAATTCCTATCCCTGCTACTACAAACAAACCTGGGAACCAGAGTGTATAAAGGGGAGCCAAGGTACTTTGTTTAAGGATCGCCTTATCAGGATCATCTGGATTGACCCAGCATTGAGTGCTCTTTCCTTGAGGAAACGGCGCGATCTTTTTTTCGGCCCTTTTCCGGTCAGAACTGGCTCCATTAACGCGCTTAATAGATTTTCCTATACGCTCTTTTCCTCCATAATTATACACATATTCAACCACTGAATCATAAGAGAATGGACTATTAGGTGTTGGTCTAAATTCTTGGATTTCTGACTTCACAACGAGGCAAGGAGTCACTTTCCATGAACGGGTTTCTTTAGCTTTTTCATAAGCTACCACCAGCCCATACATAAAAATTAAACCGATAGCGGCAACTGAAAGCCCAAAAAAAATGCTTCCAAATACAGAGAAAAGTCTCTTCGTTTTCTTGTCGCTCATTTGCTTCAGTTCCAATTAATCCTTTTAAACACATATGTCTCCTGAAAAATTATCAAGATACACCAAATACCATTTGGCAGTTATTACTTGTTAGACATTCTTGAAATTAGGAAGGAAAGTTACTCCATGTCACTCTCTGAAACAATCACCTCTGATCTTAAAGACGCGATGCGTGCAAAGGATAGCCTCAAGCTTGCCGTGTTACGTTCATTAAAAACCGCTATCACGAACACAACCATTGAAAAGTGTGGAGCCGAAGGTCAACTGGACGCAGGCGCTGAGATCGGAGTTGTCCGAACAGCGATCAAGCAGAGACACGATTCAATTGAAAAATTTGAAGAGGCCGGAAGAAATGATCTAGCAGAAAATGAAAAGAAAGAAGTTACCATACTCGAAGGGTACCTTCCTGCAGCACTGAGTGAACAGGAAATCAATCAACTCATCGATGAATCCATAAATGAGGCCGGGGCAACTTCAAAAAAGGAAATGGGGCAGGTGATGAAAATATTACAACAAAAAACTGAAGGCCGCGTGGACAATAAAACTCTTTCTTCCGGAGTCATGCAGCGGCTTTCATAAGTTCAAGAAATTCTGAATAATTCTCTGACAGCAATTATTGTAGCCGGGGGCTCAAGTAGCCGTATGGGGTTCGATAAAATTCTTGCTAAGATCGGGGACAGCACTGTCATCGAATCTACCATTAATGCATTCCTAGAATGCATTAGCGTAAATGAAGTAATAGTTGTCATTAATGAAAAAAGTATACAAAAGATTGAAGGTTTAATTTCTGATACCTATGATGGAAATAAAATTAGGATTTGCACTGGAGGGAAATCAAGAAGGGACTCAGTAGCGAACGGCTTAGAGCATGTGGATAAAGAATCAGGATACGTTGCCGTTCATGATGGTGCCAGGCCATGGATTAGGCCCGCACAAATCGAAAAGGTGTTCGAGACAGCCGTAAAATATGGTGCGGCTACCAGCGCCAGACCAATCACCGACACGGTCAAGCGCTGCGATCCTGAAGGAACAATCATAGAAAGTATAAGTAGAAAATCTCTATGGGCCATGGAGACTCCGCAAATATTCAAAACTGAAATACTGAAGAGAGCCTATGAACTGGCAATCATAGACGATCATCAAGTCACTGACGAAGTCTCAGCCGTTGAACTTATTGGAGAGCCAGTACGGATCGTTCACGACTCATTTAAGAACCCAAAGGTTACTTTTCCAGACGATCTCGAGGCCCAAGACCTCACCTATTAAAATCAGGCAAGAGGCAACCAAATATAAAAACTTCTAAGAAAATGTATTTTGATACGTTCTTTTAATAGAAACATGAAAAATTACAGTAATTTGCTAATCGCCCTTATTATTTGCTTCACATCATGGGTAACAGTCGTTCCTCAAAAAGCATTAGCACATGGATTCATCATCACCGACGAACCATTCATTTTCCCTCATCCCCCGCGCCCACCGCACCCTCCTTTTCCCAGACCACCAAGACCAATACACAGGTTCCTACCACTCGAACTTAGAAAGAACAATGTATCGGTAAAAATTAAGAACCAAGTAGCTCATACGACTCTGGAACAAACTTTTTATAACCCGTCTCGACAACGAGTCGAAGGAACTTACATGTTTCCGATCCCCAAAGGCGCAAAGATTGAAAAGTTCGAAATGGAGGTGAACGGAAAAATGACGAAAGCCGAACTTCTTGATGCTCAGAAAGCAAAGCAAATATATGAGAAGATAGTTAGGGAATCAAGGGATCCGGCCCTCATGGAATACAGTGATCACGGCATGTTTAAGATCCGAATCTTTCCTATAGAGCCTGGCAAAGAAAAAAATATCAAAATCAAATACACTGAAATTCTAAAAAGGGATGGCCGCATCACTTCTTATCATTATGCCATGAGAGCTGAAAAGTTCTTATCTGTTCCTGTAAAAAGTGTTTCAGTGCAAGTAACAGTTGAATCTGACAAAGAGCTTAAGTCAATCTATTCACCAAGTCATCAAATTGATGTGAACAGGAAAGGCAAGAAACGTGCCGTCATTGGATTCGAAGAAGAGAATTTAATACCAGATACTAATTTCGAATTATTACTTGCTACCGATCCTCATAAAGAGTCTCCAATAGGATTCGATTTTCTGACTCATAATGAAAATGAATCAGGTCAGGGGTACTACGCAATGCTCCTCTCACCAGGATCATGGGAAAACAAGAAGGCCGTTCCTAAAGATATAATTTTTGCTATCGACACGTCAGGATCAATGAGAGTCAAGAAACTAGATCAGGCTAAAGCGGCCCTAGAATTCTGCATCGATCAACTCAATCCAGAGGACAGATTTGATATTATTCGTTACTCCACGGAAACTGAAATCCTTTTTAATAAATTAAGAACAGCGAAAGAACAGCAAACCAAAGAGGCCAAGGAATTCGTAAAAGATTTAAAAGCCGGAGGAGGCACTGCAATAGAAGAGGCCTTAATCCTTGCTATAGAAACTATCTCTAAACAAGAAAATAAAAAATTAATCCGGCCAAGACAAATTATATTTATCACTGATGGAAGGCCCACGATCGGAGAGACTCGAACCGATAAAATTATTGATCGACTAGTCAAGAAAAGACAGGAAATAAAAGGGAATATGCGCATTTTCTCGTTCGGAATCGGAACCGATATCAATACCAAACTCCTCGATTTAATTTCCCAGAAAACAAAAGCTTCAACCGAATACGTTCTCCCCGAAGAAAATATCGAGCACAAAGTCTCTAGGTTCTATGAAAAAGTTTCTCAACCGGTCATGGCAAACATATCAATACAAACCGAAGGTAACGTTCGACTCAATGAACAGCACCCCAATAACCTTCCTGATCTCTTTAAGGGAGATCAACTGGTAATATTCGGACGCTACAAAACTAAGAAGAAGGGAACTGATAGACCTATTAGATTTGAACTTGATGGAAACCTTGCAGGAGAAAAAGTAAAGTTGAAGTTTGAAACTAAAATTGAAAAAAAATCAAAGCACAGCTTCATCCCAAAACTATGGGCCACTCGCCGAGTCGGATACTTACTTGAAGAGATTCGTTTACACGGTGAAAATAAGGAACTCAAAGAAGAGGTTGTAGCCCTGTCCAGAAAATGGGGCATTGTCACTCCATACACAAGTTACCTCATCATCGAAGATGAAGAGTCACGAGGCATCCCAGTCGCACGACAGTCCATGGGCAATCGAATCAGCTTCAGTAAGATGAACTCTGATTCGGCAAGACCCATAAAATCACAAACACTTCCTTCGACCAAAAGCCAAGATCTGTTCCAGAGAGATTTGGAAAAAGAAAGCTTCAGGGGACTCGCTAAGAGTGACAGTGGGTCTGGAGCAGTTGCCGCGGCACGAGCAAGCGAACAACTCAAAAAAGCAAATCAGTCAAAAGCATTCAAGAGCGCCTACAAAGAATCGCAATACGGCAATCAAATAAGTTTTGAACAGCAAGCAACGAGAACCATCGCAGGTAAAACATTTTTCCAAAACGAATATGCCTGGATCGATTCACTGGTCCCAGAGCAAAAAGATCGAGCAATTAAGCGATTAAAGTTCGGCTCTAAAGAATACTTTGAATTACTCAATCAAGGCGCAAATACTGCAAAGTGGCTCTCAGTCGCAGTCAATATGCAGATCGTAATTAATGGAACCCTTTATGAAATTTTTAGCCCGGAATCCTGAATAGTTTTTTATTTTTACACATCTCAATCAGTCCATTGATTTTAGCCCTTATCTGACTGATACTAGCTTTCCCCGCAAAAAATTAAAACGAGGGACATATGATCCCCAAAAAAATATTTCTGATTAACAATATTTCCTTTGGGTATTGCTAAATGAAAATTCATCATTAGAATTTCCGCCCGATGATAATTAATCTCGAAAAAATACCAGACTGCAAAGCACTGCTGCGTTTAGAGGTTCCGACTGAGGACGCTAAAGCTGAAATAAATCAAATTGTTAAGCTTTTTGCCAAGCAAGCAAAAATACCTGGATTCAGGCCAGGAAAGACTCCCGGATCTGTGATAGAAAAACGTTTCAAGGCGGAGATAGAAAACGAATTCGAGGAACGCATAATGAAGCAGGCCATGCAGAAGGCACAGGAGGAAAAAGTTGATATTATAAGAATCTCCGAAATCCGCGAACAGTCTCACAATATTGATGGCACTTACACGGCAACCATCGAATTAATCACAGCCCCAGAATTTGAATTACCTAATTACAAGAGTCTAGAAGTTCAAGTTCCAAAAATTGACGTTACTGACGATCAACTCAATGAATCACTCGATCAAATACGAGAGCGATTTGCAGATTACAATGATGTTGAAAATCGTGGCACGCAAATGAATGACTTTGTAGTCATTAACTACAAAGGCAGTATTGATGGAAGCCCTGTCGGTGAAGTCATACCGCTTGCCCCAGCCACTCTAGCTCAGAACACAGGATTCTGGCTCAAGATGGATGATAATTCATTCCTCCCAGGATTCTGCCCACCTCTGGTCGACGCTAAAATCGACGACACCAAATCATTGAGTGTCACAATTCCTGAAGATTATCAAGCTGAGGAATTGAGAGGACAAACGATTGATTACGAAGTGGAAATTGTTTCTATTAAAGAACAAGTGCTTCCAGACCTGAATGATGAGTTCGCCGATAAAATTAATCCCGGTAAATCACTAGAAGAAATCAAAAATGCTCTTCGTGAACAAATGGAAGAACAACGTAAAGGCTATCGTAAGGAAATGATTACAAACCAAATCCTTTCGAAAATAAATTCTGATCTGGATTTCGAACTACCCAAAGAGATAGTCATGCGGGAAACTCAGAGCCGAGTAAATGATATATTCTCATCCAATACAGAACGTGGCGTTTCTGAAGATGAACTTGTTGAGCATCAGGAAGAAATAATTGAGTCAGCAGGCCAACAGGCTCATTCCAGCGTAAAAACCAGTTTCATCCTGGAACAAATTGCAGAAAAAGAAGAAATAGAAATTAGCCAGGAAGAAATTCTTGAACGTGTCTCTCAAATCGCAGCCCGCCAAAAAACTTCCGTAAAACAACTCACTAAACAGCTCGAAAAAAAGAACGGATTTGGTAGAATTTATAACGGAATAAGAATAGAAAAAACCCTCGATTTGCTGCGCGATTCAGCTGTAATAAAAGAAGTTGAAGCCGAGAATCTAGAAACAAAATAAAAGAATACAGAACTGTAAAATAATTACGATCCGAGCTAACTTGCGTCAGGCAAGGCCCTGCGCTTGATTATTAATTGAAACAGAAGAGAGTCACCTAATAAACTGACAAACCCCCTTTTTAGAAAAATGCCAGAATTTCCAACATCTATACGCAGCAATGACAATCAACAAAGTGTCAGCAATATGGTCATTCCAACCGTCATCGAATCTGAAGGCCGCGTCGAACGCGCTTATGATATCTACTCAAGACTATTAAAGGACAGGATCGTTTTTATCGGAAGTGAAATTGATCCCTATAATCAAATCTCGAACTCGGTCATTGCTCAGCTTCTTTTTCTCCAAATGCAGGATCCAAACAAAGATATCAATATGTATATAAATTCTCCGGGAGGATCAGTTTCTGCGGGACTTGCCATTTACGACACGATGCAATTCGTAACATGCGACATCAACACCTATTGCATTGGAATGTGCGCGAGCATGGGTGCCGTTCTATTGAGTGCCGGGACAACTGGAAAACGTTTTGCTCTACCAAACTCCGACATCATGATCCATCAAGTGTCTGGAGGTGCGAGCGGCACAGCTTCGGACGTAGAGAGGACAGTAGAACACATGTACTCCCTTAAAAAGCGGCTAAACAAGATTCTGGCAAAGCATACCGGAAAAACAGAAAAACAAATTGAAAAGGATGCGGATCGAGATCACTGGATGAGCGCTAAAGAAGCGGCCGACTACGGGCTCGTGGACCATGTAATGGAAAGCAAAAAAGACATCCCAGGTGAGGCAAAGAAGAAGAGCAAGTAATAAAATAACGATCCGTCATCTAAATGGAATTATAGAAGAATGGCCAGAGCCTCAAATTTAACGATGTGTTCTTTCTGCGGAAAGAGCCATTCGGAAGTAAGAAAACTCATTGCCGGGCCAGGTGTGTACATTTGTGACAGCTGCATAGTGGTATGTAAAAATATCCTCGATAAAGAAATTAACGAGGACTCAGAAACTCAAATTTCAGACGTTTCAGCTAATGATACGGGCCTCAAGGTTCCAGACCCCATTACTATCTGCAAAAAACTAGACGATTATGTGATCGGTCAAGATCATGCCAAAAAGGTCCTGTCAGTAGCAGTGCATAATCATTATAAGCGGATACTTCATGATCGGGGCGAACTCGATAGCTCAAGGGCCAAAGCAATAAAAAGCGATCAATTTTCAAAACTTTCAAAAGTCGAATTGGAAAAAAGTAACGTCCTGCTCCTCGGACCAACAGGATCAGGAAAGACACTACTGGCAAGAACACTAGCAAAGGTCCTTAATGTTCCTTTCTGCATCGCTGATGCTACTACGCTGACCGAAGCAGGTTATGTGGGTGAAGACGTGGAGAACATTATATTAAGGCTCCTTCAAACAGCTGAAAATGATGTTAGTAAGGCCGAGTTAGGAATTATCTATATTGATGAAATTGATAAGATCGGACGCAAAACAGAAAATGTAAGTATAACGCGAGATGTTTCCGGAGAAGGAGTCCAACAAGCTTTACTGAAAATACTGGAAGGTACGATATGCAATGTTCCTCCACAAGGTGGTCGGAAGCATCCTCAGCAGGACTATATACAGGTGAACACCGAAAAAATCCTGTTCATATGTGGTGGTGCTTTCGTGGGTCTCGAAGACGTAATAAAAAAACGATTAGGCAAAGGAATCATGGGTTTTAAATCTAATGAGCAATCCTCTGATAAACTTGAGAAGAACAAGAGTGAAACACTGAGGCTAGCTGAACCAGAAGACCTTCTAGGTTTCGGCCTCATACCCGAATTTATCGGACGACTGCCCATCATCTCCACTCTAGATGAACTGAGCGAAGAACAATTAATTAGGATACTAACAGAACCTAAAAATGCAATGCTTAAGCAATATCAAAAATTAGTTGCATTAGAAGGAGCTGAACTGAGCCTAACTAAAGATGCCCTTCAGGGACTGGCTCAGGAAGCCGTGAAGCGAGGAACAGGAGCCAGAGCACTTCGCTCAATATTTGAAAAGCTCATGCTTGATATCATGTACGAACTCCCAAGCAATAAAGATATCAAGAAAATCTCAATTAACAGATCTGTAGTTGACGGAAAAAAAAGCCCTGTACTTAGAAAAAAGGCAAATAAGGATGCCGCATAGTTTCATGCGACAATAATCCCTAAAGCAAAAACGGTTATAGATTACGCAATCCGTCTTCGCCAAAACTCCTTGGAATCTCCTCTTCAATTAGATCGATTCTTTCCATGACCTCATCATCCAGATCGATTTCCGACGCTGCGAGAGTGCCATCAAGTTGAGATAGCATAGAAGCACCTATAATTGTAGAAGCTACAAAGTCATGTTGCTTACTCCATGCCGTAGCCAAAGTGGTAATACTTAATCCTAGGTCATCAGCTATTTCTTTTATCCTACTTGTCACTTCCATGGTCCGAGAATTAATAAACCTAGCAGCCATCTTTTTTTGTCTTTCACCTCCACTTGAAAGGTATTCACTGAACCTTGCTCCTTCAGGTAATTTTCCTTCCTGATATTTCCCAGTTAGAACTCCACCAGCTAGGGGCGAATATGGTATCAAACTAACCCCTTCTTTTCGACAGACTTGAGCCAATTCACTCTCGCATCGACGATTCAAAATTGAAAAATTATTCTGTACCGTCTCGTACCGAGCCGAACCATTCTTATCAGAGGACCAGAGACTTTTCATTAGCCCCCAGCAAGTTTCATTGGAACAGCCAATGGCTCTAACTTTGCCCTGATCCACTAGATCCGTAAAAACATTCAAGGTTTCATCAGCATTCATACCATGATCGGGCCAATGAGTTTGATAGAGATCAATATAATCTGTTCCTAACCTCCGGAGGCTACCCTCAACGGCGGCAACAATATGAGTCCGGTCAAGAGCTGTCATCCCATGACGGACTGGAGGAGTAAACCAACCATGTCCAGGACCAGTCACTTTAGTCGCAATGATCAATGATTCTCTTGGCTTATCTTTCAACCATCGACCAACGATCTCCTCTGTTATTCCAAATTTCTCCTTCGACGGAGGGACCGGATATATTTCAGCCGTATCAAAAAAGTTTACTCCAGCATCATATGCACGATCCATGATTGCAAAAGACTCTTTCTCATCAGTTTGCAATCCAAAGGTCATTGTTCCTAGGCATATATCTGAAACAGTTATGCCACTGCTACCAAGTCTACGACGCTTCATATCACTAAAATATTTTCTTCTGAAATAATATTATCTGAAAGTAGAAGCAATTGAAAATTTAAAAGATCACCCATCTCACCGGTCCGGCCTCA
>JABGYE010000241.1:0-21303 GCA_018675395.1 Akkermansiaceae bacterium | reverse complement strand
GTGATAAAATAATTGAACGCTATTTGATGCAGATGAGACTGCTATTATAGAGTGCTGAGATCGAAAGCCTGAAAGACCTATCAAAGTCTATAATTAATATCAGGTTAATGTTTAACCGAGGTGTAAGGAAAACTTAGCTGAACATGAGCCTTTCCCTTTTGATCTTTGGAACTAATCCTTGAGCAGGGCGTGGGCCAGGATCTTCTTTTTTCTGGAGCGCACGTCGAAGTTTTTTTAGCGCAATGTTTTGAAGCTGTCTTATTCTTTCACGTGTTACGCCAAATTCCTGTCCTACTTCCTCAAGGGTCTTAGGTTTTTGTCCATCGAGACCAAATCTTGCGTCGATGATTTTACGCTCTCTGTGATCAAGAACTTCTAAGAGCGTATCAAGCTGACCGTGCATGTTCTTGTGACTAAGGAGCTCAAATGGAGTCTGAGCGCTTGCATCACCTACAATTTCACCAAATTCGGTATTATCATCTTCACTAATTGGTGCGTCTAGTGAAGCAGGTCGTAGTGAAGCCGCTTTGAGTTGGGCAAGTTTACCGCGGTCTATGCCAATTTCTTCAGAAAGCTCATCATCGCTAGGGTCTCTACCTAGCTCTTCGCTAAGAACCATGGCTACGCGCCGCATTTTTGAAATTTTGTCGACCATGTGGACAGGTAGTCTTATGGTCTTGGATTGATTAGCTAGCGCACGTTTAATGGATTGCTTGATCCACCATGCTGCATAAGTTGAAAGTTTGCCCCCTTTATTGGGGTCGAAGCGTTCGACTGCTTTCATGAGGCCAATGTTTCCTTCTGAAATCAGGTCAAGTAATGGGAGCCCATAATTCGCATAGTCTTGAGCAATTTTGACTACGAGTCGCAAGTTCGCTTTGATCATGTGAGCTCTAGCCTCTTTGTCTCCCTTTTTGATTCTGTCAGCTAGCTCAATTTCTTCCTGAGGTGTGAGTAGGGCAGTTTTCCCTATCTCCCTAAGATAAATTTTGATACCACCGTCTAATTCTAGGTTTGCCATATATTTATTATATTATTTTCTCTGATATAGATTTTATTCTAAAGTAAATGAACTGAATCTTTATTTAGCTTTGTTTTCTATAAATAGTGATCTGTTTACGAAGTGCGTCTTATTATCTATTAAAGAACGTTTTTATTCTGTGTTTAATTAGGCGAAATATTATGTCGTTTAATCTTAATTTATTACGAAAAAAATGGGGGCCCCTCTTCAATAGGAAATTATTATTAGTGTCAATGCTAAAACTATCAAGTTTAACTTAATAATTAAGAAATACCAAATATCAGTTTATATTGGCAAGTTTTTTTTTAAATTGCAACTTATGTGGGTAATTGTCAAAAAAACCAGTAAAAACAGCGATAAATGAAGCTGATATAGGCGTTGAACCCTTTTAATTTTTAATCTATCTCTGACAAAATATCCACTTAGAGCAAAATTAATCTTCTAAAAATAAGATAAATTAGCAATTAAAAATATTCTTTCTAATTGAGACTAAACTCACATTTAACGGAAAATACCGATTTTTCACTCTCCCCAAACTGCATCCATAACCTTGTGGAGGTCAGGGTCATGTTTTTTGAGTTCCGCACGGACAAATGGGTAAAAGTCGTTGCGGTAGAAGTATGCCTCGGTTCCTTCCGCAAAGTATTCTTTGTGGTTGGTCATGGCGTAATGTTTGACTTGTTGTCCAGTGAAAAGCATTACCCGATCATAGCTACCTGATTTTTCTGCCTTTTCAAATGCTTTGATGGTTCCAGAATGTTCGAAGGTGAGAAATTGATCATGGTATGCATGAGCAAGTTCATGGAGAACGACCGCTGGATGCTTTAGCATTTGTCCTCTAGAAATGAGGGCCCTTGCTTGTGGGATGTGAACTTTTTTATAGAGTCGAGTATCGTGTCCATTAGATTTGAGCCAACCGATCCCGGGATGATATTGCATGGCGTGCAATGTTGGGTGGCTATGTTCAATCCAGATTTCGCAGGTCTTGAGTTTTTCAAGAGCTTTTCCCTGAACAAGTATAGCAATTCTTTGCAGATGATTTGAAAGCATTTTAAGTGTTTTGGCGCCAACTTCAGCATGTTTGCCTTTTAATAAGGCCGGATCCACATGTACTTTCCATCCTTCGATATTTTTGATGACGGGGTCGAATCGAACGCCTTTATTCGTTTCGTTATCTTTTGCTGTAGCATAAAAGGTAATAATGCTGACGATTATTAAGGCGATAGGAATGTTACATTTTTTTCGGAGCATGGCACTTTGATTTTATGGTTGGATTCGAATCTATGTATTGATTCTAAGAAAAGTTTGTTGGATTTATTGGGATATGTTCTTTAAATGTTTGTTGGCAAATTTAATGTAGTTCTGCCAGTCATAAGAAGTGATGTCATGTTTTCCGCTACGGATATGGTAGCCTATTTTTCCATGGACTGGTTGATTCACTCCTGGCATTTCTTTGCATGGGAGGCCTTCGGTGCCAAGTAATTTGTAAATGCTGTGAGCTCCTTTTGCTGATAGAAATTCGCCCCTTGGATCAGCCCACCTGTCGCCTTCGGCGCTGGCTATATAAAGAGGGCGAGGAGCGATTAGTGATAAGAGAATATGCTGATCAAATGGTAAGGATTCTTCTTTGTTATTATAAGCCTTAAAATTCCCACAGAACCAGTGAGGGAATGAAGTGTTGATTCGATTAATGGTTTCACCAAATCTTCTTTTGGATAGGGCGGCTCCACCACATCCTGAATTGTTTGATATTACTAATGCAAACCGGCCATCGGATGTTCCTGCCCAAAGAGAGGTTTTTCCGAGTCTCGAGTGCCCAATGACAGACACTCGTTTAGCATCGATCGTGGGTTCAATTTCAGAATAATCAAGTATTCTGCTAAGTCCCCATGCCCAAGCAGCAATAGTGCCCCATTCATTCGGTGCGGGTTTTCCGAATGATGAATGGACTCCATTTTTGAAGCCATCGTGGAAATCAGGATCAACGTCTCCACAATAGGCCGTGATCAGTGCATAGCCTTGGCTGATAATAGATTTAATGTCCCAACGACTACTGGAACTGCCTCTATCTTTTTCTCTGGCTCTTTTGTCTTTTGTTCTGGGAACCCATCCTTTAGGCAGTTGAATTGATGGATCAGAATGAACCGTATGGTTGCCGTTAAAATTATAACCTACGAATGCTGGTACTGGAGAGGTAGTTTTAGATGGTCGAACAATTAACAGTGTCAATTCACTGCCAGCGAAGTGCAGTGACGGCTGAGTGAGTATTGCTTGTCCTCCTAGTATTATCTTTTCTTTTTTTCGGCCAGTAACTTTCAGCTTTTTTTTATCAAATTTCGGAGCCTTTCCAAACATTTGCTCTTCAATGAGCTTTAAGAATTCTGTCCTTTTTTTTGGCCATTCGCTTGATTTGGTAATGCTTGCTCCTGGATCTAGAAGTTTATATTTAGGAACTTTTGACTCATCATAGTTAAAATCGCTTGGAGCGGCATAGATGAGTGTGTTTATTGACAAAATTAAATAGAGAGATCCGAAAATTTTTAGTCTGACTATATTATTAGAACTAATTTGGATCCGTGTCTTGGCTGTCATTTTCTTTGCGAGTTGTTATACTTTTTTCGAACCATTCTGTAAAAGCTCGAGTTTTTCGATCGTTATCTAGACCTTCAGGGCGTGATCCTAATTTAATCGCCACTTCCATTTCTTGTCTATTATTTAGCCCTGGTTTCACACGGCTTATCTTGATTTTGACGTTTTCTCCGGAATTTTTAGAGCGGATGTATTTTGATAACTCAACATATGCTGGACTCTGGAATTTAAATGCTTTTCCATCAAGGTGAGTTATGCGATCTCCAGGTTTTAGCCCAGCCTTTGATGCTGCGCTATTGGGAACTACACTTAGTATTTGCACTGCTCGGATATTTTGTACGGCACCTCCATTTATGATTCGCATAGGGGAATCCATCATGCGGATTCCTATGAATCCTTCTGGCCGAAGGTTCCCTGATACGATACCAAACATTGCTGAGCGTAGTCTATAACGGATCTCAGGGTCAGTCGCTTTCAAGTAAATGTCGAGGGAGCGATTTAATGTAGGTTCTTTATTTTTTTTACCTTCTGCAAGAATCTGGTCATGAGCTTTTTGTCTTATTTCATAGCGATCACTTCCGAGCTGATTGAATAATTGATCGAGTCCATTGACTTCTTGCCCTTGGCTCGTGTCGATGAATGCTAGCACTGTAATTACGATGGTCGTAATTCTGTTAGTCAAAGTCATAGAGGATAAGGGTAACCTTATCACTTTTGTGCGTTCCTATCAATGAAAGCAATAACAATAGAAAAGGGCGCAAACGGGTTGGTTTGCGCCCTCTGTGATTTGATTAATTTATACCTATATTACCTTAGTTTGTCCAGGTACTGGCCTTTTGTAATTTCTATTTTTGTCCGGTAATACTGGTGGAGCCGCATCCCAATCAAGGTCAGCATCGTAAGGAAACACATCTATTTTAGTGTTAAGGCATGAGTCCATTTTAAGAAGCTGGCCAGAATAAGTGGCCATGCGTCCGTAAATAGCTGTCATGGAGCTCATTGCACCGTTATCACATTCATTGAATTCTGTGTTGTTTCTAATTGCATCAATGAATGCTGTTTTGTGAGCCATCTCAGAACTTCCTCTTCCTTGTGCTCGGTGGATTTCCTTACCGTCATTATCAAAGATCTTTCCAGCACTTATGATTGCGTAGCCTTTCGAACCATGAGCGTGTTCTGATACACTATTGAATACTCCGCGAATGTGGCGGCATGAGCTGTGCATGCGTACAGAAGGACCATCCCACTTGGGGCCATAAACATATTCGACTTGATGATGATCAAAAGTTTCACCTGTGTCTGGTCCGTTACGGACTTCGCAGCCGCCTTTTCCTTGAGCCACTTCTGGATAGGATCCCATGACCCAGTTGCATACATCAAGATTGTGAATGTGTTGCTCCACAATATGATCACCACAAAGCCAGTTGAAGTAATACCAATTCTGAATCTGATATTCCATTTCGGTTTGACCTTCTTTGCGCGGGCGTGTCCAAGGAGTGTTGCCGTCCCAGTAAGATCTTAAGGAGACAACGTCACCGATAGCTCCATCCTGTATTCTTTTAATCGTATCAATGTATCGGGCATCATGTCTGCGCTGAAATCCTACACCGACTTTGAGCCCCTTTGCTTTTGCTTTCTTGTTTGTTTCAAGAAGCATTCTGCAGCCACGACCGTCAACTGCGCATGGCTTCTGCATGAAGACGTGCTTTCCTTGATTGACAGCGTAGTCAAAGTGAACGGGTCTGAATCCAGGAGAAGTTACTAGAAAGACAATATCAACTCCTGAGTCTATTACTTTGCGGTATGCATCAATTCCAGAAAAAACCCTGTCCTTACAGTCCATTTTTTCTTTGTTACGATCATTAGATAATTGGTTAAATTTATTTTGCGCATTTTTCTCAAATGCGTCACCCATTGCCCATAACTTAACCTTGCCTCCTACGCCAAGGACTTGTCTGATATCACTAGTTCCTTTGCCTCCGCAGCCAACTAGGCCAACTTTAATTTCTTCGCTACCACCCTCAAATGCCTTGGATTTTCTTGGTATGGAAGTGGCTGTAACAGCAGCCGCAGCAGTTGATGTTTTAATGAAGCTTCTTCGTGTCTTTTCTTTTGTTGGACTGTCCATCGTATTTATTATGAGTGTTATATATCTTTTATTTATTAGGGAATTAATTCTGCCACAAAATTAAATGGCAAGGGAAGTTTCTTTTTATTCTTTAGTAAGAAGTTCATCGCGAGTAAATAGAGAGAAAACCTTATATCCTGCGTTTTCTATTATTTCTTTACCACCCTCTTGACGATCTACTAGAACTACTACAAAGGCAACTTTGCCGCCTGATTTTTCAATTGCCTCAATAGCATTGAGTGTTGAACCTCCAGTGGTAATGACGTCGTCAATGGCGACAACGGTATCTCCCTCTTTGAAGCCGCCTTCTATTTGTTTTCCTTTGCCGTGTTCTTTTGGTTCTTTTCTTACAACAAAAGGTTTTAGAGGAGAAGGGTCGCCTGCTTGGAAAGAGGCCATAGCACTTGCTAGAGCGATCGGATCAGCGCCAAGAGTTAGACCGCCAATGGCGCTAATAGGTACATCCAATTCCTCGCTTTTTTCAATAACCTTATTTCTTATTGCTGCACCTACAAGGCACGCGCCTTGTGGGTCAAGGGTAGTTAACCTGCAATCTATGTAGTAGGTACTTTTTTGTCCTGATGCTAAAGTGAATTCTCCAGTAAAAAATGATTTCTCACGTAAGAGCAAGAACAGATCTTTGAGTGCGTCTGATTGAGGAAAGTCAGGCATTTAAGATTTAGAAGTATCTTCAAATCCTCTAAAGAGTCGAGCCAAAACATAATGATTCCTGACTTAGTGTGGAGATTCTTTAAAAATGAAACTCAATTTTTTATTTTAACCATTTAGCTACTGATTTAGCGTAATATGTCAAAATAGCGGAAGCTCCGGCTCTGTGAATTCCCGTTAGGCTTTCCATGACGACTGCTTTTCTATCAATCCATCCAGCAGCTGAAGCGCTTTCGATCATGAGATATTCACCGCTGACTTGATAGGCGGCGACAGGAACTTTCACATTAGTAGAAATATTTGCTAATACATCTAGGTATGGTCCTGCAGGTTTTACCATTACCATGTCGGCACCTTCTTCTATATCGAGCATTACTTCACGAAGCGCTTCCTTGGCATTGGCCGGATCCATTTGATAGGTTTTCTTGTCCCCTGATTTGGGCTCTGAGTTAAGGGCTCCTCTAAATGGGCCGTAATAACCAGACGCATATTTAGCAGAATAGGAAAGTATTGAAATATCTGTAAAATCATTACTATCTAATTCTCGTCGAATAGCTCCCACGCGACCGTCCATCATGTCACTCGGGGCAACGATGTCAGCTCCTGCTCTTGCATGGCACAGGGCCTGCTGGATTAAAATTGCGACTGTTTCGTCATTCAATACTTTGCCAGAGGGATCGACGAGTCCATCATGACCATCGCTGTTATAGGGGTCGAGTGCGACATCAGTGATAACAGCTAATTCAGGGAAGGAATCTTTAATCGCTCGAATGGTTTTGGGTATTAACCCATTATCATTGAATGATTCTTCAGCGTCTGGGCTTTTTAAATTACCATCAATGGCCGGGAATAACGCGATTGCACCAATCCCAAGCTCACAGGATTCTGAGATTTCATGCAATAAACCATTGAGGCTCCAGCGAGTACATCCTGGCATTGATTCAATGCTTTCGTCTTTTTCCTTGTCGTGTATAAAGACGGGATAAATTAAAGATTCGGTGACTAGGCGGGTCTCGCGGCAAAGGTTGCGTATAACAGATGATTTCCGATTGCGTCTTGGTCGGGCATTTAAATTTTGGTTGCTCATCTAGGATTCGTCAAAAGCCAAATAGGTTAAACAATTTAAGGGATTCAATCTATTAGTAGTTTAGCCTCATTCCTATGGGATACCACTTACTTTTAGCGGTTCATGATCATATCGATTCCTTGAATTATCTATAAAAAACATCAAATTTAGATCCTTGGATTCATATCGCTATTGGATTAATGTTTGTACTGATATTTTTTATGAAGACTGCTACTAAAAGATTTAGTGTCACTCAGCTAGATGAGATTGATGCGACTGAATGCCCTTGCGGAACCGCTCGCCGAGCATTTGGAGATTCTGATGAGGTGGCCTCAGTTCACTTAGTGAATATTTCTAGGGATGCGGTTTCCCACTACCATAAACTAATGCATGAGGTTTATGTTGTTTTGGAAGGAGAAGGATTCATTGAGTTGGATGATGAGAAAATACCAGTGAAGCCTATGACGGCAGTCCTTATTAAACCGGGATGTCGCCATAGAGCAGTGGGCGAAATGAAAATTATTAACATGCCGATGCCGGCATTTGACCCTAAAGACGAATGGTTCGATTAATTTTAGTTTTTCAATTATTAGTATCAGGTGTAGCGATTTCCGCTTCGCCAATCCATGAAGTTCCTTTTCGAACGATTGATGGCAAGTTAACTTCTCTTTCTGAACACAAAGATGGCCCTATTTTGATTGTTAATGTTGCCAGCGAATGTGGGTACACCGGACAGTATGCAGGCTTGCAAATTTTACATGAGCGATACGCAAAACGTGGGTTAACTATAGTTGCGTTTCCTTGCAATGATTTTGGAGATCAAGAGCCAGGGTCCGAAGAGGAAATAAAAGAATTTTGTAAGAAGAAATATAACGTGACATTTCCGATGGCATCAAAAATTAAAGTCAAAGGCGATGGAGTTCACCCTTTATACAAATTGCTAATAGAGGAAAAAAGTAATCCTACCTTCTTCGGTGATTTGAAGTGGAACTTCGAAAAATTTTTGATAGATCCGGATGGGAAAGTCGTGAATCGTTTTAGGACAAGAGTTCGTCCTACTTCTGACGAGGTGACAGCCTCAATCGAATGGGCTCTCATGGATAAGAAAACTCAAAAGAAGCAATATGACAAGGTAGGGCCTCCGCCTCTCTTGGAGTATTGTGAACGACAGATTGCTAGGACCATGCATTGGCAGGGTGCCCCATGGCTAATGAGAAAGGTCAGGGAAGAAGAAGAAAGAACGTCAGAAATGGTCAAAGAGCTCAAATTGAAGCCAGGAATGTCGGTCGCGGACATTGGTTCTGGCAATGGATATCATACGCTTATGATGGCCAAAATTATTGGCAATAAAGGAACGGCTTATGCAGTTGATATTCAGCCTGAAATGCTGCAAATGCTTGAGGAAAGAGCAGATAAAGCTGGCATGGAAAATATTAAATTCATTGAAAATAGGTACTGGGACACGGATCTTCCCGATGAGAGCATTGATTTTGCATTGATGGCGGATGTTTATCATGAATTTTCTCATCCTGAGCAAATGCTTTCCAGTATTAGAAGGGCATTGAAGCCGCAAGGCATTGTTACTTTACTTGAATTTAGAGAAGAAGATCCCAAGGTTCCGATTAAGCCTGAGCACAAAATGTCAAAGGAGCAGGTGATTAAGGAAATGAGAAAGAATGGGTTCAAGCTTTCTCGCTCTTACGATAAGTTGCCGTGGCAGCATTTATTATTTTTTCAAGTGGATGCAGATGCTGACTTGAAAGGTGCGGATAAATCTGGATAATCAAAAAACAAAATAAACTAATAAATATTTAATGAAAATTATAATAAAAACTCTCATTACTTTACTGGTACTTTCATTTTCTAACGTTGTCGTTCAGGCCGGTGATTGGACTAGCATGTTTGATGGAAAGACCCTAAAAGGCTGGAAAGTTAATACGGAGAACCCAAAAACAATTTCAGTCGTTGATGGAACCATTAAAGTGTTCGGTCCACGTACCCATATGTTTTATGGTGAAGATGGCAACGCGAAGTTCAAAGACTTTGAATTCGAATGTGAAGTTAAAACCGCTAAAGGTGCAAATGCAGGAATATTTTTTCATACTTCATATCAAGCTAATGGATGGCCCCAGGTAGGTTACGAAGCACAGGTCAACGCTACTCATGGTGATTGGCGGAAAACGGCGAGTGTGTATAGCTTTAAGGATGTTAAGAAAGCCCCTCACAACGATGATGAGTGGTTTACCTATAATATCAAAGTGAAAGGGAAAAAGGTTACAATTACTATTAACGGTAAGGTGGCTAACGAATATACAGAACCCGACAATCACAAAGAGAAGACTAAGAGATTAGGAGAAGGAACCATTGCTATTCAAGGGCATGACCCAAAGAGTCTTATTTACTTTAGAAAATTGCGGATTCGGAAACTTGACTGATTCTTGCGATAAAGAGTAACTATATTTAATAACCGCCATGGAATGCCGTATTCCATGGCGGTTTTTTAGGTTAACGGCTCCATTTAAAACTTGATAAATATGTAAATTATGGTAATTATAATTATTAATGAGAGTGAATCTTCGATTTTACTATGGCCTTTTAACTGTGGTTTTGCACTTGGCATGCCAGATGTACTCTCACGGCGATACGGGTTCTTCATCTAAAACAATTGAGCACCCCATTGATCATTTGCAGATAAAACAATCCAAATATATCGAAGATTTCAAATTACTATTTGAACAAGGTAATTTTTATCAACTTATCAATAAGACCCAAGATTATTTACTGCGATACGAAGCAGAGGATTGTGATTATGATGTTGTTACTTATTTTGCTGCAGCATCCCATTACCATGTAGGGAATCATCGAGCAGCTCACACCTTATTAAATTCGTTTAGTAATAAATATGCCAACAGCAAATATCTAGAGAGTGCTCAATTTTATTCTGCAAGTAATCTCATAAAAATGCATTGGTGGCGAGCAGGTGTTTTAGCTTTGAATGATTTTATTCAGAATTTCCCTGATTCAACGCATTTAGCTGATGCATTTTATGACCGCGCTTCAGCTGACTATTTTTTCAAGGATTATAATTCTTGTTTAAATTACATTATCAAAGTTGAAAAGGTTAATAAAGATCCTCATTTGAATCTTAGAACTAAACTTTTAAAGGGTTACGCTTTGAAGGAACTCGACAGATTAGCTGAGTCTGAAGGAGTGTTTTTGATTGCTAAGAATAAAGCGAGGCTCCTCCAATCATCACAATCTATAGCAAAATCATTGCTTAATTTAATTGTTGTCTCTGCTGATCAAGGCCGTTGGAGAGATTCATTCTCTTATTATTATATTTTCATGAATGATTTCAAAGATTCAATTTATGCAATTAATGCAGCAGTGGCAGGTATAAAAATGATGCACCAAATGGATAAAGAAGATTTGGCAATGAAGCGATTTGAGGAAATTCTTTTTAGTGTTCCTTCGAATGTGAATGTTAAGGGCTTAAATGATGCCCTTTTGAAATATGCAGTGTTTGTTCAAAATCGATATGGGGCTTCTACGATTTTAGTGCAATTGGGTAATTTTCTTGGTCGATGCGAAGGCCCATCATTTGTTCGTGAGGCGCTGGTTTTGGCTCAATTAGATATTTTAGAAATTTTTTTTCCAGTAAATGATCAAGAAATTGAAGTTTATTATAGAGAGATAATTCGTGAATTTAATGTTGAATCACTTTCAGTTCCAGCGCTCTTGAAATTAGCTTCACACTACAGGAGTAAAGACCTCAGCTTAACGAGTAAACTATATAGTGAGGTCCTCGATCGGGGCAGTTCTAGATATGAATCAGAGGCAATATTTGGCATGGCCAAAATTCAATCCTTGTCCAGTGATCATGCTGAACTAAAATCCTCAATTCTTGGTTTTCGTAAGATTATAGAAATATTTGGTGACTCGAGGTTTCAGGAAGAGTCTTTATCCGAATTAAATAAATTATTAGAGAGCTATAAGGAGTTATCTGAATCTGATGAAATTTTAATGAATAGCTCAGAATTAATTGCTTTAGTAGGTAAGCCTCGGAGGGTGGTTAATAGGAAGATTTGGAGGAATTAGCCTTAAGGGTTATGAGCATTAAACTAGTTGATGCTATTTTTATATAATTTAAGATGATCTTTACACCATAATTGATGATGGTGATTATTTCCTCATTTAACTAATTGGATTATTTGGTATATAGGTGTTCTAATTCTAACAATGTCTGCGGCAGAAACTAGCTATAAGATAGGCAATGAAAGTCTCATTGAAGTGTTGCCTAAGGCTTCTGAGCGTTTATTGGGACTGTTGAAAAAACAGGGAAGAATTGAAAATGGGGCACTTCGAGTCGCTGTAGTGGGTGGGGGCTGTTCAGGGCTCCAATATAAAATGGATCTTGTTGATGGGCCTTTAGATCGTGATATTATGGTTACTTCAAATGATGTTCGTGTAGTAATTGATCCTAAAAGTGCACTTTTTGTTACTGGATCTCAGCTGGACTGGAGTGATGACTTGCAAAGTGGGGGATTTAAGGTTTCAAACCCTAATGCCGAAGTTACATGTTCTTGTGGTGAGAGTTTTTCAACGTAATCACAATGAGTATGAGTATCGACTATTTTGCTGAGCTTGGGCAGGATCGCGTTTTGTCTATTAATCTAGATTCTTTGCGTGAAACTTTTCAGATGAAAGCTAAAGAAGTTCATCCTGACCGAGGGGGTGATGAATCTGATTTTGATAGATTAAATCATGCGAATTCGATATTGAGTGATCCATGTAGAAGAATAGAGCATTTATACGAATTGTTATTTGCTAGTACTATTGATTCTTCGGGCAGTCTTTCTTCTCTGGCAACGGATCTGTTTGGAATTTTAGAACCTATAATTTCAAGAGCGGATGCGATGATTAAAAAGAAGGAACTTGCGACCATAGAGATTCAACGGGCTCTTATTTCTAGAGAATCGATAGAAGTTCAAAAGAAATTAATTGAAGCTAACGGAATAATTAGATCAAGAATACAGGGAATTGTTGATTCTTTTGGTGAAATAGATGCAAGTATTAAAATAGACAAGGATTCCGGTAGGGAACGTATGCAAATTTCTGCAAGGGATCTGGCATTTTTGGGTAAATGGGAACACGAAGTAATGATGAGAATGAGGGCTTTGATATGATTTATTTTTTTGTGGCACAAAATTATGGGGGATAAAATATTAGGAATTGATCTTGGGACTACGAATTCCCTAGTGGGAATAATTGATTCTGGATTTCCTATATTGTTTGCTGATCCAGAGGGTGCTCGCCTTACCCCTTCAGTGGTTTATTGTGGTGCAAATTCAGACATCTTAGTTGGAGCAGAAGCTAAGAGGATGATGGCTCGGAGCCCCGAACTTACAGTTTCTTCGGTGAAGAGAAAAATGGGGGATGGTATTGACCTAATCATTGGTAATGAAAAGATGAGTCCTGCGGAAATATCTGCTCATATTTTGACTCATTTAAAGGGGATTGCAGAGGAGGCTAGTGGGGAAGTGTTTGATAAAGCAGTTATTACAGTGCCTGCGTATTTTAACGATGCACAAAGGATGGCGACAAAGAAGGCGGGGGAATTGGCTGGTCTCGAAGTGGTTCGAATACTAAGTGAACCAACAGCTGCGGCAATATCATACGGACTCGATAAATTGCAGGAAAAGTCAAAAGTCGTTGTATATGATTTTGGAGGAGGAACTTTTGACGTTTCCATTCTTGAACTTAATGATGGAGTGTTTCAGGTACTTGCGACTTCCGGAGACACTAGATTAGGAGGCGATGATTTGGATTGTTTGATCGCTGAACATTTTTACAGAAAAGCTGAGTCCTCAAAGCTTTCAGAGGCTTCCATTGATGTTAGACAGCGTTTTCTTGAGTCAGCTATATTAACAAAAGAGGCACTCTCTATTGATCAAGAATACACGGCCAGGATTGCATTTTATGAAGGGACAAAAAGTTTCGAATTTAAGATGTGCCGTAATGAGTTTAATCAGATTATAAAACCAGTTATTGAGAGGACTGTCAGACACTGTAAGACGGCTCTGCTGGATTCGGGGCTGAGGGCAGAAGAGGTGGATTCGATTGTTTTGGTTGGAGGGAGTACTCGGATACCGTTAGTTCAACAAATAGTTGAAGAGCTATTTGGTAAAGCGCCTGACCTTTCTCAACACCCTGATGAGTCAGTTGCTTTGGGGGCAGTCATTCAGGCAGGCGTAATGTCTGGAGCTATGAAAGAGGTTATATTGTTGGATGTTACACCTCTTTCTCTAGGCATTGAGACTTTCGGAGGTCTTATGAATGTTATTATTCCGCGCAATACAACGATTCCAATTCGCCGAGGGGAAATGTTTACCAACGCGGTGACGAGTCAGGAAAGTATGACAATAAAAATACTCCAGGGCGAAAGAGAGATGGCTAGAGACAATTGGGAGTTAGGAGAATTTGAAATAGAATTTGAGGCGGTTACAAAAGGTAAGGCTCGGGTAGGAATTGAATTTTGCCTTGATGTGGATGGTATACTTACGGTCTTGGCTAGGGACACAGTGACAGGAAAGGACAAGGTTCTAGAAATACGTGATTCGGCAGTGGACGTTGATGACTCAAGTGTTGAGAAAATGGTTAATGAATCAATAGAAAATGCATTTGAAGATATGAATGAGCGAATTTTATCAGAAGCCAGAATTAAGAGTAATGAATTGATTCCTGCCGTGACTGAGGGGCTTGCTTTACTTGGTAATGAATTAGAGAATCAAGTTAAAGAGGAGATTCAAAATAATTTGGAAAATGTGAAAAGAGCTATGATTGGTGATTCTTCCAAGGAGTTGAAGGATGCTAATGACGCCCTTGATAAATCGACTGAGCCTTTAGCTGTATTACTTATAGAGAAGGCCTTAGCGGAATAACTAAAGAGTTGCATATATTAATTTATTTATAGTATTCTGTTATTGGAATTGATTGGATGAGTCCATCAAATTCAGTTCTAAATAAGGCGATTTAAGGAGCAGACAGTGATACCTTCACGAAGAGAACAGGGCCATGATCCCAAGAGGTTTACCGACAATTCTGATCAAGATCAGGCAAGGCAGATAGGCGCTGGAGCTGAAATTCCTCAGAGTGATGAGGAAATTATTGGAGCAATTAGCAGGGGAGATCTTGAAATTTTTTCTGCGAGGAAAATTGCAGGAGGGAAGATTGCATTTGGATGCCCTTTTTGTTCAAGGCCGATCGAGCTTAAACAGCGTTTTGAAGGTAAGGAAACTGTTTGCAAGCATTGTAGCGGTAAGTTGATAGTGCCTGCTCTCAATAGTGGAAATTCAGCGGTTCCATTGTCTGGGTCTGGTGGTATGGCGGGTGCGCAGAGTATTGAGTTGCCGGAACCAAAGAGAGTAGAGAATAAGGCCTCATCTGTGATTCTATCCAGTGAGGACAATTTTAATAAATCAATGTTAGTTCATGAGGTTGATCGTCGATTGAAAAAGCATGAGGTTCCAAAATTTGTTTCGAAGGAAGAGGCGGAAGCGGGTTTTGATATGAGCTCTGCATGGAAAAGTTATCCTGAGTACAGTAGGGGAATATATTTTTATCTTAAACGATTTGGGGCGGTTCTTATGATTCTTCTTATCATCGCAACTACAGTAGTGGTAATTATGCAGCAAAGTAAATTGAGTGTCGATAATCAGCACCTCTCATCTAAGAAGGATCCAGGGATTGCTTCTATTGATGATAAGTATTTTGTAGCCCTGAAAGAGTTTTCGTCTGCAAAGACTATCCAAGAAAGGCTCAAGTATGTGAGGGGGCCTGAGTTGATATATTCTAAGATGGTAGAGGCATATACCGATTTAAGAGATGACCTCATTTTGCCTTCAATCGATTTGAGTTCTTTTACGAAATTTTCAATCAATGGATTAAATTTTTGTAAAATTCAAAGTTCAGTCACTACTGTTCCTCATTTTTTATATTTTCAGATCAAGGAAGAAGGGAATGTGCTGTTGGATTGGGAGAGTGCAATAGGATACGGGGAAGTTGATGTTCGTGCATTTTCAGAATGGCCATTAGACCGATCAGTTAGGGTTAGAGTGTTAGCCAGACCTGCACAATTTTATGGCTATGGTTATAATGATCGGTCCATGAATTGTTATGCTCTCACTGACTTAAGGGGGAAAATACTCATGTATGGTTATGTTAATTCAGGAGGTAAACCAGAAGAGCTTATGAAGGGACTTGATTTTGATGGCAATGAAAAGGGGTGGGCTCCATGCATTCTAGATCTTAAGGCTCCAGAGTTAAGTGAGCGGAGAAGACCGATGCAGGTTCTGATTCAAAGCGTTGATACTCATGGAGAAGGATGGCTGACTCCCTGATTTAGATATTAATAGTCTTATGTGTTTTACTATTTATTTATTAGTAAACGCCAACGGATAACAAATAAGGAAATTAGCATTTTAAAGGCAGACTTAATATTGATAGTCGATCCGGGGCTCTCATGCCAATTAATGGGAATCTCTTTCAGTTTATATCCTAACCGCATCAGATGAGCAGCCAATTCAACGTCAAAAACGAAACGTTTTTCCATGAGTTTATTTTGAACCTTTTGGTATGCTTTAGTTGGTAAGCACTTTAAACCGCATTGAGTATCTCTGACAGGTAAGTTAAACGTAAATTTGACGATGCTGCGGAAAATATTACCAAGTGCCTGACGCACTTTTGTTCTGTGTACTTCCTTACCCTCTCCAGTTACACGAATTGACCAGAGGCAAGTTTTCTGCTCTTCATTGTCGCTTTTTGTTTGGGATAGGAAATTAAGAGTTTCTTCAGGCGAAATAGCTCCATCAGCGTCAACGAATGCGATCCATTTATATATTTTAGGATCAGCTTCATTCCAACCTGAATAAATGGCTCCACCTTTTCCCTGATTCTGTTCTAAAATGAGAGCACCCAATAGGAGATTGAATTTTTCTTGCAGTCTTTGGACCAAGGAAACCATGAATTCCGCCTCTTTTGGGCCAGATCCATCGTCGACAGTAAGTATTTTGATTGGTAATTGGGACGCTTCTGCAGTTTCACATAGCTCCTGCAGAAAATCAGGCAATCGGGAGCTTTCTTTATAGCATGGGATTACCAGTAGAATTGAATCTGGGTCTTTCGTTGGTCTTTGCAGTGATTGATTACTTTGTAGTATGAATTACTTCGTTTTGAAGCGGTAAATGCACACATGCCTATAAATTTCTCCAGGATTAAGAATTGATTTTGGAAAGCCGTCTTGGTTTGGGCTGTCAGGGTGCACTTGGGTTTCTAGGCAGAAAGCGTTTCTGTGATTGTAAACTTTATTTCCTTTACCAATATTTGAACCGTCTAGGTAATTTCCTGTGTAGAACTGTATCCCAGGCTGGTCAGTAATAACTTCCATAATTCTGCCAGTTTTAGGCTCAGTTACCCTAGCAGCTATATTCAGGGCTTTTCCTGTATCGTTAATGACCCAATTATGATCGTAACCTTTTCCAAATTCTATCTGTTGGTCTTTTGCTCCTATGCGCTTTCCAATTTTATGAGGAGTAAGGAAGTCAAATGGAGTTCCTTTCACAGTCGCAATTTCACCTAAAGGGATTCCACCATCATCAGTAGGGACATAATTGTCGGCGAAAAGTTCCACTTCATGATTAAGAATGTCGCCACTTCCTTCGCCAGCAAGATTGAAATAAGAATGATGAGTCAAGTTAATTGGGGTGGACTTGCTGGTGCTAGCTTTATATTCAATTTCTAACTCATTCTGATTTGTTAACCAATAGGTGACAGTGCATTCTAAATCGCCTGGGTATCCTTCTTCGCCATCATCACTTAGATAAGTTAATGCAATCCCAGCCTTGCCAATTCCAGTGACTTCAGTGGCTTTCCAGACGCGTTTGTCAAACCCAACCTCACCACCGTGCAAATGATTGTCGCCATTGTTTGTAGCTAGCTGATAAGTCTTACCATCAATTGTAAATTGGCCTTTGGCAATTCTATTTGCGTATCTTCCAGTGATGCAACCAAAGTAGGGGCTCGCCTTGATATAACTCGAAAGTTTGTCATAGCCTAGAACGACGTCACCTAATTTCCCGTCTTTGTCAGGGACATGAAGCTGAGTGACAATTCCACCATAATTGGTGATTTTGGCTTTCATGCCGTTTGAGTTTTCAAGAGTGAAAAGTTCTACGGAGGTGCCATCACTCGTTTTGCCAAAAGGGGCTTTGCTGACTTTCACTGTGCTGCAGTTAGATAGGATAATTGATATTAGGCCAGCTCCTACGAGCTTGGAGAGTTTAATGAGTGTTTCCATGATAAATTGTTTAGCGGAAATCTGCAATAACTGCAAGTTTCAGAAGAGCCGAATACAAAAAGTTGCTTAATTGCCTAGATTTAGGCGGAAAGGAGGCCCCGTCACCGAGGTTTCGAGACCCCCTACCACACAAGGAGAGTGTATTGATTTTTTTATTTTTTGAACTAGAAGGCCTTGCCGAGAGGTCTACTGAATAGCTGAAAGTGCTTTTTATGTAATTCTTTTTGAGTTCTCGTTATGCCTTCTTCCAAGTCAATTAAAGCCCATTGATTGGGATGTAATTCTTTTGCATTTTTGGGGTTTTTCTCAATGTGCCTTTTGATCTGTTGTTGCAGGGCTTGAACTGTATTTTTTAAAGTTTGTAATTGTTCGCTATGTTTTTTTGAGGCTCTTTTTTCACTTACTACCTGTCTAATTAAAGCGTGCTCTTTTTGGATCCAAGGTATTGCTTTATTAACTGAATTTATTCCTCCCGCAAGGGAACCATCAGGTCTGATGCGTGGTGGTTGAGTGCTTCTACTTCTTCCTCTTTGAGGGACCTCAGAGATTGGAGTTTCAGAGATCCCTCCACTCTTAGGATCCAGTAATGTAGGTGTTATGAAAATTAACATGTTCTTTCGGCTGTGCGTTTTGTTGTCACTTTTAAATCCATGCTTGAGCAGAGGTAGTTTACTCAAGAGAGGTAGCCCGACGCCTTCGCGTGAATCATTGGCTTCGTCTAAGCCTCCAATAGCAAGAGTGTATCCGCTCTCCACTTCGAGTGGAGCAGTGAATACTCGGGAACTGGCCACTGGGTATGAATTCCCATCAATTATTTCTGAACCTATAATGCTTGATACAGTAATTAGAACTTGAAGGGATATCCTTCCATCCTCTAGTCGCTTTGGAAGGACATTAATGCTTGTTCCAATTGGTAAATAAGAGACCGAAGATGTTGTTGTCCCTCCTACGCCTGGCGTAGTACTGGATTGTGCAGAGAGAACGGGCTGATTAACAACACTTTGAATTGCAACTTCGCGGTTATTTTTTGTCAGAACTCTTGGGTAGCTGACTGTTGTAGTTTCACGGTCTTTGACCAAAGCCAGTACCTTCGCCTGCACGTCTGGAGCGCTTAGAATGGCGGTCATTGGCATGGCGGTACTGTTAATTTTATTGAGGTTAACATTAGTAGAAAGATCTGAAAGGCTAAGCCCATAACCTCCGTCCATGGTTCCTGACCAGTCGACTCCCATTTGTTTTCTTGGATCTTTTGTCGTTTCAAAGAACTTTACCTCGACAGCTATTAATGGCTGTGGCCTATCTACTGTCTCGAGATATTTCTCTACGAGTTGGTGTTGTTGTCTGTTAGCTATTACGAATAAGGAATTATTATCTGAATTCCATATGACTTGGCTGTTATTATTTTTGGAGCTTTGGGCAGAACCTCTAATAATGTTTTGTGCTGGATCAATCTTAGCGGGTGTGGACTGATAGTTGAGATTACCAAAATTCCCGACACTATTATCTCCAGGAGCAATTATGGCATTCATGCCGGCAGTGTTAATTCCCACTATTCCTTTGATTGCTGTTATTAGTTCATCTGCACTAGTTGAAAATGGGCTTAAAGTTCCATTGAGGCCAAGTTGCCCGGTGCCTCCGTTCCCTGCAATTGGCGAATTGGCATTGGAACCCCGTCCATAAGCTGCTCCAGTTGTGCTATTGTTACTGGAACCGAAGCCGCTAGAGCGAATATTTCCAGTATTGTTGTTCGAGCCTTTACTTATTTCACCAGTACTAAATCGTATGCGATAAGTGCGGGCGATAAGGCTTTTGTCACTTAGGGGCCTCATGTGCCAAACTTCGTCTTCATAGATCAGAGAAACACCATTCATCTTGGCAATGGTTTCCAGAGCAGCGAAAGGGCTCTTATTTAGAGAAAAGGTGATTAACTTTGCACTGTCATTTCCATCTTCTGGCAAAGCAACAAAGTCAATTCCTGCGTCATCAGCTAGGAAACGCAATACATCACGGACCGACGCTCGGTTAAATTCATATTCTTTTATAGGGGCGTTACGGAGTGAATTTGCTGCTTTTTCATGTACTGGTGACGTGTCCAATTGTGGTTGGCTGATGCCTTGATTGGTACAAATAAGGCCAGCTAGAAATGCACAAGTATTAGCTAATAATACAAGTTTAGATCTATTGTTTAAACGAGGTGTTCTCTTCTGGGTGTTTGTCATTCGATCGTATTGTTAAATAATCACTCAGGACGAATAATTTTTAACATCTGCCAAAAATAACAAGAATCAATAAAATAATCACTATAACCATAATTACCATAATTAAATATGATTAGTTTACCATTTGATCCGTAATTCTAGGGTATGAAATGGTGGGATGATAAAATATATGAAAAATTAGGCTAAAATTGGATAATCTCCTGATATATCCCCTTTTTACTGACGTTTTTTAATAATGATTTGAGTAATACGAGGCTAGCAACTGAGTCGAATAAGGCATCATGCCAGTTCAAATTTGGGCAATACTTCGAAATTTCGTGCTCTTTACCAATTTCCTTAACTAATCCATTCAAAGAATGGTTTTTTGCATCTGGCATAAGTTTCCTAGCCAATTGCAAAGTATCTATCCATGGCTCAAATCCATGCATCGGAAAGTTTCTGAGGAACCTTTTTTCGGTACCGGCACCATGAGCAACGACTACTTTTCCTGATAGAGAGTTATTAATTTTAGACCATAGATCATTTAGTTTTGGCGCATTTTTAAGGTCTAAATCCGTTATTCGATGAACTTGATTTGCTGAATTCTCGATGTTTCTTTCTTTTTTAGGGGAGATAAAACTCCTGAAGAGACTTTTCTTTTGGATTTTCATGCCCCTCATTGATGCCATTCCTATTTGTATAGGTTCATCCGTACCATCTTCGCCAAATCCGGTCGATTCAAAGTCAATGGCTGTAAATTCGATATTACCAAAATCCATTTATTTTTTCTGTTTTTAACAGTCCTTTAAATTACACAATTATAGATTCAGTTTTAGAATTACACTGACATTTATTAATAACGATCTTGATCAGTTCAATAAAATAAACTTTGGTAATTATTCTGTCATCTTATGGATGTTTATTTGAACAGAACATAAGATCACATTGTCTTGAATTTATCTAATGAATCAAAAATCTACCATTTTTACTATAAGTGTTACCGCTCTTGGAATTTTGACGATGGTATTTATTCTTTTTTTTAGTTATGTGCGACGTAATGCCGATAATAACAAATTAGAGGAAATTACTGACGGTCTGGACCTTAATTTCAGTGAATTGCCAGACACTGATATTCCTCTGATTGATGATTTTGCTAGCCGATCGCCTTTTGCTTCATCTGCATTAGATGCGCTAAGAAAATTGTTGGCTGCCCTAGCTGCTGATTCTTCTGCGCTACGTAAAGAAGTCATACTTCGATTCAATGATGAGTCCGAATAT
>JABGYE010000357.1:0-3750 GCA_018675395.1 Akkermansiaceae bacterium | reverse complement strand
GAATGCAGTCCCAGCCACTGGAGGAATCGCACTTATTCCAGGAAATAGTGTGATCTTATCATAAGTGAAGAAAGGAATCAGAATACAGGCCATGCCCAGCCACTGCATCATTGACCGGATACGGACTGACCGTATTGGAACCGCAAACGCAACCAACGATCCTGCCCCAAGTTCCCATGCGCGAGTAGGTAAAAGATAAAATGTCGCTGACCCATAATTTTTCATTCCATAAATTGATAAGCAGCAACTAAGCAAAACGAACGAACAAATAATCCAAAATATTGATCTCGACTTGCCGGCACGGAACAAAACGAGGAGCACAAAGGGCACGATCAGATAAAACTGCTCTTCAAGAGAAAGTGACCATGTGTGCAAGAGAGGCATTTCTTCGGCAGACCCCCCAAAATAGGAGTTGGTATTCTTCCAGAAAAATAGATTTGATGAAATTAACGAAAGCCACAGAACCGAACTTCCCAGCATCTCATATTCTGCCGGCAAAAGAAAAACATAACCCAATAATAGGGTAGTAAGAGTAACTACAAAGAGAGCAGGCACAATCCTTCTGACCCTGCGTTCCCAAAAACCTAAAACAGAAAATCTCTTCTCCCTGAGTTCTTTTATAATCAGTCTCGTAATGAGAAACCCTGAAATAACAAAGAACACATCAACGCCGACATACCCTCCACTGACCCCAAGGTCAGCATGAAAGAACAGGACTCCTATAACCGCAATCGCGCGAAGGCCATCAATGTCAGGACGATACGGCATGAATAATTCAATAAGAATGAATGCATTCGGATCCTCTTGCCACTAGAAACTTCCTCACGCAATTATGACCTGTAGGTTTGGTAAAAGAATCTACTATAAAAAACGGATCATTTATATAATTGCAGGATTCTGATTCTTGATTCCCAGTTACTTAGATTATAAGAAATTCAAATGAGCGATCGAACTAGTCCCAGAAAAGATCATCAAACCTGATAGCATATAATTTAGCATCACCCTCTATACTAAATTTAAAGCTGACAGGCTTAGAAACCATTTTAGTCAGCTTGAATGAGTCAGTCCATTTAACAGACTCGCTTATTTTTAAGTTACCTGAGATCCGTTGACTAACTTTTATGAGCTTACCTTCCTCATCATAAAGGGAAACTCTTATGCTGCCCTGACCAGGGTCGCAGGTAATTTTAATCTCTTCTCCGGGTAAACTTATTTTTCTGGATATGATCTGCGCAGATTTTGCTCTGCTCTCCACTTCATACCCTAGACTAATCTTTTTTATTCTATCATCGTTAACACTGAATGATCGCGCATTCTGAAATGATTTCACGAAAGCAGGCACTTGATTCATGACATAATCATTTCGGGGAGGTAACACAAACCGATCATCGGAGGGCCCGATACTGGTAAGATTTTCTGATAGCGAATTAACTTCACCAAAACTGACATCAAAGACCTGAGCGTCACCTTCAAGAACAAATTTCACGAAGAGCTCTTTACCGACCAGCTTATCAATACCCTCGTCCTGCCATTCTAATGGACTGTTAATCTTATAAGCTCCTGACAAAGCATGAGCATCCATCAAACGACTCCCTGACTCATCAACTAGCTCGACAAAAACTTTACCCTGAGGAGCATGAAAACTTACCATCATGTCTGCCGAAGGAAGAACTAACTTCCTTGAAAGAATGGATCCAGTTTCCTTCTTGCTATCTAGCTCATATCCTTTGGGACTTTCCTTTAGCTTCGTTTCGTTTGTTGAAATCAATTTGACGTTCGTTGAGGAGCTATAAAAGTCTGGATCTGAAAATCGGTACCGTGGTCTCTTCCCTAATAAAATTTCTGGCTCGGGAGGGGTTAATAGCCACGCCATATTAAAACGAGCCATCCAGTCCTTGCCACTTAGTAGATAAATATAACCCTCACTCGGAGTACCTTTTCTTCCTTGGGTCATCCACGTGTAATTCCCGGGTCCTTTCCTGACGAGTCGGTTATGTGGCCATGTTTTACCACCATCAAAGCTCACCCAAACTCTAATATTCTTACGACCTTCAATGTGTGGGGTTGGAGAGCTAAATAATAAAATATCACCATCATCTCGCTCGAGCCTTATGAGTCCCGCCTTACAACCGTACACATCGGGTGGCCCGTCAAATAGCTCATCATCCTGACGAAGGTCCCTCCAAGTTTCCCCACTATCATCACTATAGGCTACCCAGCGATTCCCTTTCCTCGTATGTGTACGAGAATTAATATAAATGGTACCATCACTTAATTCGACTAGTCCAGACTCTCCCGTTCCATCTAATGGAAATGGCTCACTTGGTATCCAGGTCTTACCATTATCATCACTGTAAGACGCATTAGTGTATCCTTTAGATTCCTCATGCTTATTGTAATTAGGCATCACCCGCGAAGGGACCAGAAGACGCCCCTTATTGGGCCCATGCTTAATGTTAATTCCAGAATCACAGGCAGCATTCGGTATTGGCATAAAGCCTTTGGAATCTTTTCCAAATTTGATTTTTTCAAGTTTCCAAGTCTTGCCATGATCGCGGCTCTTGTACATATAGGGAGCCGGATAAAGGGCCGTGATAAACAACATTATTTCCCCGGTACTCTCATCAATTATACTCGTACCTAGAGTCGCATAAGCGTGATGCTTATCTTTCCCCCACCCACTACCATCGTAAGGACCAATGCCCAAGGCCTTCCAGTCCAGATCAATCCGTTTACCAACTAATTGATGGTCTGACCAAGTGTCTCCTCCGTCCTCGGATCTCTTTACAAAAATCTTACTGCCTTTTCTTTTGTCCGGGTGAGGCTCACCTTGAAGACTAAACATAAGAACCGTTCCGTCCATCGCAACATCAAGGACGCCATAGACATTATCCTCATCCCAGATCTCAAAAAATGGCTCGGCCCCAGAAGTTATTTTGGCAATATCACTAAAACCCAGAACAGGCTTCTCTAACTTCTCCTCACCACTTGAAATAGTGTTAATTACAAAAAAATAGCTAATAAATATGAATAAATTAATGGACTTAATTTGCATCTATTGATGAGGTTACAAAGTTCTATATTGTTCGTGTTCGTTAAAGTCAGGTAACTAAAAATACTCTTGAAAAGAGCCGCCCCCTTTCCTTTCATAAATAACCCCACTTAGAGAAGGAAGGGGACGGCAAGTCTCAGCAAGTTTCCACATACACTAGATGAGATACTAATATAACTACCTGTGAGCGGCAGATATTAGGAAAAAAAACAAAAAAGTTATTTTCCGCATAACATTGACATAATAAATATCATTTTTTGCAGGTAGATTTCTTATAACTGGCTCATTTTGTGTCTATTCTATAGACTAGATAATTTCCCTACTAATTGAATTGATGCATGTCTATCCATGAGCGATACCATATTACCGCTCAAATTCTATTTTTGTTTCCCTAAGCATGCACATCTTCCTCCTCCTTGCTACAGTTCTTATTACTTCTTCAAGTGCACTCAATGCAGAGGAATGGAAACCGGTCAGCAGTCACGGATTAATTCCAGCCGATATGTTCGAAATTGATCCTTCACTAGAAGTTTCAGTATGGGCCACTAGCCCCATGCTCTATAACCCAACGAATATGGATATTGATCATGAGGGTCGTGTCTGGGTCACTGAAGGTGTCAACTATCGTGGCAGGAACGGAACGAGACCCGAAGGAGATCGGATCGTTGTACTTCAGGACACTGATAATGATGGAAAGT
>JABGYE010000356.1:0-5904 GCA_018675395.1 Akkermansiaceae bacterium | reverse complement strand
TTCAAAATATTATAATCATAGTAATCTTATCTTGTATAACTCCATTATCATCTGAGGCTGATGAGGGTTCTCAGGCACTAATAGAGTCAGAATCTCTTCGAGCCGTCATCGCTGACAATGCGGCCTACGGTAAAGATCACAGGCAAGGCTATAGCGGAATCTCGGAACTCTATCACGGAGTCTCCAAACGAACACTCTTTGTTCCCGCCTACTCCGGACTCAACTTCGAGCATATATTTAACGGCGATTTAACTAGCTATGAATGGAACATTTTCGAGCCCAGAATAGCCCCTATCAAACTGAGCAGATTAGAAGAGAAGAAAGTTGAAATTTTCCAAAAACGCACAGCGAACTGGCCACTGCAGAGCCGTCTAACCTATGAGCTTACCAGCGAAGATACCATTGAGATGCGGGCCAAATTCAGGCCATTACAGGATGCATGGAAAAAGCATGGCTACATTGGAGTCTTCTTTGCATCCTACATCCACGGTCCCGAGGACATGGCCATACATTTCATTGGACGGTCCCGGTCAAGAAAAGGCAAGGTCACGCCTCGCTGGATAAGCCACGCTCCCAAGACCCACGGTGACCAGGCCAGTCATCGTCCTGCAGGAAGCGACTGGGACCCGCCCATCGATCCAGGCTTCAACATTTCGCTAGTGCAAGGAGTGTCCGAATACGAATATTTGTACCCCTTTTATTACGGCATCTCTCATGGCAAGGTCTTTATTATGATGTTCAAAGATGTTGCAGACCGAGGAGAACTTCGCTTTGCGCAGTCACCGTCTGGTGGAGGCAAAGGAAACCCTGCGTGGGATTTCGTCTTTTTCGCCCGCGATTACGAAATCGGTAAAGACACTGGATTCACTGCCGCTGCCGTTTACAAAGATTTCAAGGGCCGCGAGGATGTCATTAGAACATGGGAAAAGTGGTCAGGCAATCAGGTGAACCGACCATAAGGGGATTCCGAATCCAATAAATAGACAAACGAAGTCTTAAGGGAAATTATCCCAACCAAGATTCGTGGGCACTGCTAAAAGCAGGACGACTCTTTTTATTAACTCCAATAACCTTAGGCGAGCAAGCCTTCTAAAGGACCGGTACTATCAGCAAATTTTTCCATACCTGTACCCATTAACTGAGCCTGCGAGAGCCAGAGATTGGCCAGCGGCGTTTTTTCAGGACAATTAATCATGCGGCCCGTCTTGATTTTGCCGTTAGCAGAACCCGCTACAATAACAGGAAGCTCATCCATAGTGTGATATTTTCCATCACCTAATCCTGAACCCAAAGTGATTATTGAGTGATCCAGAAGAGTTCCGTCTCCCTCTTTTATTGAATCCAAACGCTCCAACACTTCAGCAAACAACTCCACATAAAAGCGGTCAACTCTTGTGAGACTCTTCTTTACATCTTCTCTGTCCTGAGAATGGGTAAGTCCATGGTGCGATTTAGTGAAATTCAATTCATGAAATCTCTGCGGCGTTCCCCATCTTTCAGGTGCAAGCATTAACGTCGCAACATGTGTAAGGTCTCCTTGGAATGCCAGTACAAGCAATTTACCCATCATACTTATGTACTCTCCACGAGTCATTGGCTCTTCGTCCGGCTCTTTCATGTCGGCCCTTTCATTAATGGCGTAATACTTGTTCAGCTTATCAATCTGTTTTTCGATTTCTCTCACGGCTGTGAAGTACTCATCCATCTTGTCTTTATCATGACGGCTCAACTTTCTTTCAAAGTTGGCGGCATCTTCCAAAATTAAATCTGTAATGTCCTTATCTGATTTGCCTGTGTGAAACAGAGTTTTGTAAACCTGGAGAGGATCCTTCATTGTCGTTGCCACGTGTTCGGGGCCGTACCACGAAATATTATCCAAATAGATCGATTCTCTAAGATCCTTAAAAGTATTACAGTTCAGTTCTAGGGATCTAATGGGTGTCCGTTGACTTACCTTATCTGCAATCAGGTGATCCAATGTCCTGTCCATTGGATAAGGAGATTCAAAGTCAGCATTGGGATTGGCCGACGAAAGGAAGCATGAACTGCATTGATTATGAACATCAACACCCCTCACATTAATCCGTGAAAGGCCCGTGATCATCGTGACTTTTTCACCTACACTCTTTAGTGGTTTTAAAGTGGGCATTGATAAAAAATCTTCTTTACCCTTCTCAGGGAAAAAATGGTCCCTCACGAAACCCATCGGAGAATAGAATGAGGCAAAGCGCAGTGAGGGCTCCTTTAACTTTTTAGTTGCCGGCTCCTCTGCATTCATTTCCAACCAGGGAAGAGCCATCACAGTCCCCCCGGCACCGAACAAGAATTTGCGTCTATCAATATGTTTCATCATTTTCTCTTTTGGTTAAATGTTGGGTGAAGCACCATATTCTTGATAATGTCTCTTAATTTATAATTATCCTTCTCACTCGCTTTAGTAATTTCATCCGCTGCGATGCGGTCTGTCAATGTCAACTCTCTTCCCAGACTATATGAAAGTAAATGCCTAATAAAGGCATTGGCAAAAAGATCCTTTTCAGCGAGAACAGCTTCCTTAAAACCAACAATGTCCTGAAAGGCGTGTTCCCCAAATAATTTACCGCTAGCGTCCACCTTTATTCCAGTCCGGTAGCTATCTCTCCAACGGCCCAGTAAATCAAAATTCTCCAAAGCAAATCCCAATGGATCAATTTTTTGATGACATCCCGCACACTGAGCGTCTTTACTGTGCTGATTTAGTTTTTGCCTAACTGTCAGACCCTGCTCTTTTAGTGTAGAGTCGTCCGCTATTAGGTCGGGAATATCGTCTGGCGGAGGCTCTGGAGGATCATTGAAAATAACGGAGGATACCCAAGCTCCTCGCGTGATGGGCAAAGATCTAAATGGCCCCGATGTCATCACCATCACGGCTCCAGTTGTGATCACTCCGCCATATCTTCTATCCGTTAGCCGCTTCCTAGTAAAATTAATATCACGGAGGTTTACATTAATAGAATAGGTAGCGGCCCTGCCTTCATACCATTCCTCTAACAAATGACTTCGGTAAGTAAAGTCAGAGTCGATCAATTCCATGATTGGCCTGTTCTCAACAAAAACCGTTTCAAAATTAAGAAGCGTTTCCAGCATCATGTGCATTCCTCTCTTGTAGGATATTTTGTCATCACCACCAAAGTAGTAATCCCGATACAATTTGAAATCAGGTGATGCAGAAACCACATTATTAATCTTCAGCCACTGAGGCGCAAAACTGTCACAAAAATTCTTTACACGCCGATCATTGAGCATGCGATCGACTTGCTTTTCCAGAAACTCAGGATCCTGAAGCTTTCCTTCACTCGCTAACTGCAATAATTCTTCATCAGGTATGGAGCCCCATAGAAAAAAAGAAAGTCGAGTCGCCAAATTATATGAATCAAAATCCGTCGAGGCATCACTCGCCTCGTCATGAACCATAATGAATCTCGGTGAAGCCATGGCCCCTGACACAACACTCTTCATGCTTGTGGTGAAATCGCCACTTTCCTTATAGGTCCTGTCAAAATAGTTCGTGTACAAATTCAGAGTTTTTGCGTCAGCCGGAGGTCTGAATGCTCTGAGAAGAAATTTTTGAATGCGTTCATGAGCTATTTTTTCAATTGGTTGCATCAGTTTTGGTTCCGACTCTTTATCCATCCTCCAACTACCAACCATTTCCTCCTTTGAGACGTTCTGGTTTCCATTAGCCAGTTGCTCTATCTCGAGTTTAGTCAGACTCGACCTGAATACGCGAATATCATTAAGATTTCCTTGGAAAGTCTCTCTCTCATTCGAACCATTCTGATAAGAACCTATACTCATCGGCTGTCTGCCTTGAGTAAATAGCTTACCACTGATTTCCTTACTACCGACCTGTTTCCCGTCCACGTAAAGGTTCATTTCATTCCCATCATAGGTGCCGGCTACGTGATGCCACTTACCGTCACCAAGAACCTTAGATTTTACCGGGGCACCGAATTCCACATAGCGACCATCAATGCCCGCGCCCATCCAAATACCCCAGGTCCCACCGGTCCCACCGATGGCCAACAACTGGCGCCGCCACGAATCCTCACGACGAACAATTGTCTGCCAATCTTCAGTTGTCTTAGTCGGGCGAATCCAGGCACTAAGAGTCAATCCCGTGCTATGATTCTCTACAGATTTATCCACAATAATTGAGCCGAATTTCGTTTTCGTTGGCTTCTTTGAGGGATCCTGAAATAAATCATTCCAGACCCGACAGTTCTTATCAAAATTCTCTGCATTAACAACTGAACGGCTGAGCTCCAAGAAAGCCTTCATTAAAGTTGGAGTCATACTTAGATGGTCCCCACGATTGTTGAACCCGTTCTCTGCAGGCGGGTCTTTAGGAAAAGCCATCACACCTAGTAAACGATTTTCCAACATTTGCTGTAAACCCATGATCCGATTACCCACTCTTGCAACATCCGGCATTTTTCCTGTTTCGGGTCTGAAATAGTTGTTATGGTCCCGGATAATCCGATCGTTAATTGAGTATACCCAAGACTCAAGATCGAAGAGATCCCTCACCACATTACCGTATTCAAAACGGTTCATGCGCCGAAGGCGTAATGGGGTTACAGGTTGACGATTCGCCGTGGCATTCTTAAATGCCTTTCCAAGTTCCAATAACATCATTTCACGTTGAGCTCCACTGGGCTGTTCCTCCTCTTCAGGTGGCATTTCATTTTTATCCAATGCCTCAATCATTTTTTCAATGAGTTCTGGATGCTTCTCAAGGTCAGCCCATGACCTGTAGTCAGTCAGCTTAACTTTTCCCTTGGTTTTTTTGGACCCATGGCAGTCGTAACAATATTGTTGAAGAATGGGCCCAATCCCCTTATCAAAATCTTTCACACTTGCGGAAGAATCTTGAGCTTTTAGCAGAGACGAACATGCCAAATTTACTAATAAAATAAACTTGGTCAGTGACAGGGAATTATTTTTCAGTTCCTGCCATTTCTGCAGCCTATCAAACGAGTTTGGAGATGAAGAAACACTATGATTTACGCTCACCGATCTTGTTCGATCTAAGATCACAGATAGAATTCTCTTTAAAGCAAACACACTCATCAACTTAATTGCTAATTATAGGCAAGATCGATCCTTTACGCAACCCTATGCACCGCTTACCCTCAGCTCACAATCACTCGGGCTCACTTGTTAATAGTCCGGCGTCTCCAGAAAACGAATGGCACGCAAACAAAATACATCGTGATGCTGTAGACTGCTGCCGGAACTGTCGCCGGTGGAAGGACCTGACCCTCGACCGCCGCCACAATGCTTCCAACCGCGATCGCTAGCGTCCCGTTCTGCACGCCGGACTCAATCGAAATAGCCGTCGCGTCCCGATCGTCAAGCCGCAGCACCTTGGCCGAAGCGAGCCCAATCCCAAGCATCGCAATGTTCAACAATACCGCCACGGGCCCCAAAGTACCAAGGTTACTCGAGAAGACTTCCCAGTTCTTCGCTAAGGCCACGACAATAATTACCACGAATAGCACCACAGCTGCGCGCGACACACTCGGCGCCATCTTCTCCACCAGCGCAGGAGATTTGGCCGTCAAGGCCATTCCGATCGCCACAGGCAATGCCGTGATCAAGAACATCGTTAGACCGAGCCGGGTAACATCGACAGGTTGCGCATCATCCCCCATAAAATGATTAAAGCTGAAAGCGACCAGCAAAGGCACGGTAAGGATTGACAGCAAGCTCGTGATTGCCGTGAGAGAGATCGACAGCGGCGCGTTCCCTTTAGCGAGTTTAGCGAGAAGATTACTCGTCACCCCTCCCGGACACAGAGCGAGAATCATCAACCCAACCGCAAACATCGGCGAGAGCCCAAAGGTATGAGCCAATCCGAGT
>JABGYE010000078.1:0-18663 GCA_018675395.1 Akkermansiaceae bacterium | reverse complement strand
CCTTTCCATTATTCTGTCAGTGACTTCCTTGATATAAGTCTTGAATAGCCCGTTAATGACTTCTTCGCCTTCAGAGCCCGAATGCTCGATCCGAGCCCCGAAGATCCGATGCTTACAATGCTCACTCCAGGTCTGGGCAATGCACTCCAGCTCAACATCGGTAGGCTCTCGGCGCATTTCTGCTTCGTAATAGACCTGAATCTCTATCATGTCCTCTACGGACAATGATAACTTCATTGAATCACTCAAATTACCTAAGCCTTTAGGGTCAAGGTCCCTTATCGGAATCTCCCTATAATTACTAGAGGGCTGATCAGGCAACTTTTTGTCCATTAGAATCAGTCACGCTCCAGACGTGAATTGCTGGGTTACAAACATCACGCACAAAACGCTCGGAAGTTATTGAAGGGTCAGAGAAAATATAAATGCGCTGGACCAGATCAAGGGAAACGATATTGAATCCTTCCGAACCTTTGTGGCTTGAAAGAATGGCCTCCTTTTCGAGGTCCAAGGCCCCAGGCTTCATTCCGTAATCGATGTAGAAAGAAAAAGCTTTAACGGCCGGCTCACCCGTGAAGAAAACCTCGTCCGCATAATCATCGACTAGGCTCCTCTCCACAAAACCCTTAGCCGATTCTACCTGCCCCTCATACTCAAGCATGTAAACTCTGGTCCGACGGTACTTGACCGGAACATTCAAAGGAGCATATACGAGCTTATTCGCATCCCCCTCTGATTCAAATTTACCAATTACTTCAGCGCTGATTTTTTCCATTAATTTAATTTAGGCCAATCCGTTAAGTTCTTTCAGAGCATCTCTATGACCGTTTTCCGTATAAAAGCCAACCTCTCTTTTACCGCAATCCTCTAGCGCAGCAGCGACCTCGTCACTTTCACGACGACCCAGTATGCAATCCTTTATCAGATTCATCTTGTCGACCTGAATGGCTAAGAAAGTCTCATCCACGGCCGGATCTTTGGGAGCATCTCCCGATTCTTGCTTCGCTCTTAAAATCTCAACGAATGGCACTCCCTCTGCTCTGCCCTGCTCCTTCGCCTCATTTATTGAGCTGAGCCAATCTGAATGGGAAATCTTATAATAATCACGCATGGCCTGCTTATTGTAATGAATCACGATCCTGTCATCATCGTCCTCTAGAATTGAAGTTGCCCTGAAAGAGTCCGTATCAATGGTATCCACAAACACAAGATCGTCCCCGTCCCTAGCAAATTCCCATTTCAAGTCCCATAGCTGAAGCCCCATCTTCTCAACCATTACTCTCACGGCCCAGCCTCCAAGGATAGCTAACTTGCCGAGCTCAGCGAAGGCCTCGCCGTCAAGACCTGACATGTTATGTGCCTCTTGCTTCGTCACTGCTCGGTCTTCGGGTTCATATTTGCTGGTAAAGTCCACGATCGGTGTCGTCAGATATTCCCAGGCAGTTAGCGGGCCACTGGCCCCAAGCTCCAACTCAAATTTTCTTTTATCAGAATCCGAAAGCTTTAAATACTTCCTGAAAACAGAGCTACCACTCGTGATACCGAACCTGACAATGCATTCGAGAGGAACGACGTTACGGTCCAGATCATTGAATTTACTGTAATCGTAAAAAGAATGCTTCAGGAACTTGTCTGGGGCCGGTTTCTCTATCTTGAATCTTCGAACAATATTCAACGCACTCTCGTTCTCGGGAAGGCCCTCATGTGAAACTTCACCGGTCTTCGCGTCAACCATGCCGCAATGATGCGTGACCCCACCGACCGAAGTTAACTTATCTATGGTCCCCTCCAATAAAATCTCCTTCATCTTCGGATCCAGCCCATCCGCTGAGTTGACTGCCTCACGCACCTCTTGCCAGGTTTCTGGCTTTGATAGGCTCGTATAAAGAACGTGTCTAAAGACGGCCCTCGCTACGTCACTACCATCAATCGCAAAAATTGTTCCCACATCAAAAACTGATCCCCCAGCAGTTGTTTCCGTGACCATATAATCTGGCTCATCAGGAATAGCATATAATTTCTGAACAGAGCCCTCATAGAATGGCTCTTTCATGTTTTCTAAGGAGACTTGACGAATTGCTTCTTGGTAATTACCCATCTGAAGTTTAATTTGTATTTTATATTTTGTATGAGCCGAGATTTAGCGACTAGAAAAGATATGTCACGCAAAATATTCAAGATATCTTAAATTAATAAAAAATGTGGCAAAACAGTACTAATTACCGTGAATTTTTATAAAATTGCTCGACCCGTGTTATTCAGGCTCAATGCTGAAACAGCTCATCACCTGACGCTGAGCGGCCTACGCATCGCTCAAAAGCTAGGAATTACTTCTTTTCTAAGTCCCAATGTGCAACAAGAACCGGTCAAAGTGATGGGTTTGAGCTTCCCTAATCGGGTCGGACTCGCTGCCGGACTCGATAAAGCAGGTAACTGCATTGCAGGTTTCGGCTCGATGGGCTTTGGCTTTGTCGAAGTGGGAACAATTACTCCACGCGCCCAAGACGGAAACCCTAAACCGAGGCTCTTCCGCGTTCGCGAGCACGAGGCAATCATCAACCGAATGGGTTTTAATAACCCCGGAATAGAAAGAGCACTTGAGAATATTCAAAGATCACGAAAAGGATTCGATGGGATACTTGGAATTAATATAGGAAAAAACAAAAGCACTCCGAACGAAAATGCATTGGATGATTATCTTCACTGCTTCAAAAAGGCGTATGACCATGCAGACTACATTGCAGTGAACGTTTCATCGCCTAACACCTCTGGCTTACGTGAACTGCAAACGCCGAAGCTCGCTCGCGATCTCCTGTCCCCACTAATGGATGAAAAAGAAAAACTGAAAGAAGGCACGGGGAAGAACGTTCCGGTCGCCATAAAAATTGATCCAGACATGGGAGATGATCAAATCAAAGGTCTCAGCGAATTGTTCAGCGAACTACAAATCGACGCAGTCATTGCAACGAACACTAGCGTCTCTCGAAAGAGCATCAGTGGCCACTCACTATCGGATGAGGATGGAGGACTGAGCGGAGCACCGATCAACACAAGGAGCAATGAAGTGATAGCCAAGTTCCACGCAGAGCTTAATGACAAAATTCCAATCATTGGAGTCGGCGGAATCAATTCCAAAGAGGACGCGAAGGAAAAGCTCTCAGCTGGAGCTTCACTAATTCAAGTCTACACTGGACTCATTTACCAAGGCCCCGCCCTGATAAAGGGGTTGGCAAAAATAAAAAGTTAAAAAGCCTATTAATACAGGCTATTAGTCAATCAGACTGACCTTCTTATCGTCAGGAAAGTTTCCTGGGACAGGGATCGTGACCTTGCCCGTCACTGCCCATTCGCATGAACGTGCTACGAGCGTCAGGAACCCGACGCATTTCATGGCGGGCATATTCTTAGCGTTACCTCCGACATGCCCAAGCACATTAGTGACTGCTACTCCCTTACCTACAGGAATGGTCCAAAGCATCGGCTCATGGACACCGGTACCACCCTTCTTACTATCCGAAAAGGCCGTCGCTAAAATCTCCATGCCCTTGGCTGGCCCTCTTTGACCATGATAGAGCTCATCTTTCCCATGAAGCCATTCCTTAGGAATGCCCTTAGTGATTGGATGTTTAGAATCACGCATCTGCACGACATACTCGTGCTGCGGCCCATGACCGGCGCCTCGTCCTTTTCCAATTTCGACTTTCAAAAGTTTACCAACCTCATCGAGGTACAAACGCGCTCCATCCTTATTACCTCTCCAGAGAAGACCCGTGGCCTCCTCGAAACCGATCCATCCTTTGTGTGCATTATTGGCAGCATGAACATTGACCAACGCTCCTCCATCATTAAGGAATTTCTCAAAAGATTTACGGACCGACTCAGGCTCCCACTTCGCTCCATTATAATTACTAAGAACCACATCACATTTACTGAAGTCTGGACTAAAAGAATTCCAGTCCTCTGCCTTGGCTCCGTTCGGAGGAGTCGTAGCGACGCTAACCTCAAACTTACCAGTCCCCTCGAGTTGCTTCTGTAAAAATGGTGTCGTGTCTTTCCAATTATGGTTATTTCTCCCATCAATGATCAGGACCCGGATCTTGTCACCGACTCCTGACTTAGAAATCCCAAACCCTGCGGCACCAAGAAGAGCGATAATAGCAATAAATAGAGGTAATATTCGTTTAGTCATTGAATTAATAGTTTAGACATCCTTAGGCGCAGTGAAAAGCCAAAAGATTAACCGATATTATTTTGGCAAAACTCAATCCAGTACCCGTCAGGATCTTCACAGTAGATCTGAAAGGCCCCGTCAGGACGGACTTGCCTAGGAGTATGTGGAATGCCCTTCTCCGCAAGATACGCCTCAGCCTCATCCATGGATTTTACGCCTAAAGCGTAGTGATTCCCACGAGTGGAGGAATTGACATCGTCCTTTCTTCCCGCAATCAAATGGAGCTCCTGCGACTCACCTAGTCGGTACCATTCCCCTGGAAAATCAAAATCGGGCCTCTTTATTTTTTCGAGCCCAAGCGAGCCTCCATAAAATTGTCTACTCTCATCCAAATTAGATACGTGGAGGGCCACATGATTAAGATCTTCTGTTTTCATTTATTATTATACTTATTAATCACAAAAACATTTAAAAGCTGACTCCCGGACCATCCTCAGACCCACTACTCTTCTTGAGGGCCGGCTTCAAACTGAGAACCAGAGCATTCCCTTCGTCCACTGAAATGCCCGGCAAGGAAGTCTCTACAATTCCAATGCGCGGATCGACAACTATCCATTCTCTGTTCTTATGTAACTTCCATGAAAAATCCCCAAAAGGATCAGAGGCCCTATAACTAATGACATTGCCCAAGAGCCCTAAGGACCTCCAACTTGCCCGATCAATAGAAATCGAGTCAGTGAGCATAGGAGAGATTAAATTCCAACGGTCATTAGGATTAAAGTAAAAGTTCCCAGCAACGACGACTGACTCGCCTGATTTGCGGCACTCACTGAGGAGCCAATCTACCATTTCTCTCCTACTCCTTGAGCTCTTTCCCGGTACCGGTTCACAGCTCACGAACCGGATCACCTCATTGCCCCTCAAAATGCCGAATATAGTTATCCCGTAATTCGGCATCTCTAAAGATTCTAATTGCCCTTCAAGCTTACTGAGGATTGCAGTAGAACTATCCTCTTCAGGGACCGTGTTAACTGACCACTCCTTACCCAATTCAGATACAAGAGCACTCAAAAATTCCTTAGATTTAAGGCCCTGAAGAAGCACCACATCAATGTCTAAGGGTCTCATGACCTGCGCCAATCTTAGTGGATCTTTGATCCCCTCCTTTTTAAAAATACCTGACCCACGAAGATTCAAAGTGAGCACCCTAATAAGTTCGTCCCTATTATGAAGTTCATCATCCTTCTTTAGCGATGAGGGGGGCTTTTGTAATGGAGAAACTGTGAAGAGCTTCAAGCTTATAATGAAGAACATAGCGCCTACGAGCAGGATAGACATTAGTCCAATGCCCTGGCCACGGGGCTTGGTCCAGTAAACACAAATAAAAAATATTGCTGGAGCTAGCGTAAGACCGATCCCGAGACCCCTCGATTTAAAAAGCACAGCCAAGAAGCAAGTGAATCCAATGCTTGCAATTAATATACCTAAGAACCTGAAAATTCGGGGCAGTGTCCGGGCACGAAGGCCTAGCCGATTGCACAATGAACCGCCTACCAAAGAAACCAACAACACAATGACCCAGGACACGCAAGCAACCGAACATCCCAAAAGGATCCAGAAACCAAATTCAACGAACGTACCAGAAGATAAAATTCCAAGAACGACCCCAACGACCAGCCCAGCAAAGAGGCCAAGCCAACGCCTCGGCGCAGCTTTCATTGAGTAGCGGGTCTCTTCGTCAAGATCGCCAAAGTATTGGTCAGACTCCATCTAATTAATCATTCAACTGAAAATCGCATCAGACTGCAACACTTCGATAGCTGAATGTCATAATTTCTCGTAAGTTCCCTCGTCCCGTTTTTCCAGAACGGTAAACCCAGCAGACTTCGCATCCGAAACTGAAAGTGGCTTTGTTATTTTGGGAGTATTTATTGATGAGATTAATTTTCGGACCGGATTCTTACAAATCGGGCAAGCCGTCAGAGGGGCCCTGTCAACAGGTCGCCTCAACTCAAAACCATCCGAACAGACCTTGCAGCCTTTGCTGTGATCTTCCGAGATGTATTCATAAATTGGCATCTTAATTAGTGAGTAAGTGGCGAAATGTGATCGGACCTTCTTTAATGGGATAGCTTAACCCGTTAAAGCTCCGCTGAAAACAACAACTTTGACTCGGAGGAAGAGCTCTTTCAAAGAAAGATATTACCAACTCGATTTGGTAACTCCAGGCAACACGCCCTTGGATGCCAACTCACGAAAAGTGATTCTGGACATTTTGAAGCGACGAAGAAATCCATGACGACGTCCAGTCACCTCACAACGGTTAACGACCCTGCTTGGACTAGCGTTACGAGGAAGCATAGACAGACCTATATAGTCTCCTTTTTCCTTAAGCTCAGCGCGTTTTTTGGCATATTTTGCCACTGCTCTTTGCTTTTTCTTATTGCGTTCTATCCAGCTTTTCTTAGCCATAGGGGGGGAATACGTATCCATATTGGTACCAAATGCAAGTAAGAAATAATATAGATGCGGTAATGTCCTTGCTTTACGCCTTGAAGAAAGGCCTAGAAAGAGCCATCATTCAATAATGTCTGACGTAGAAGAACTACTTAATCAAGGCCTCCTTTCAGAAGAAAATGGAGTCAGTGCCGAAACCAGAGCCCTTTTGACCAGTGAAAGCTTTTCAGAAATCGTTAATTATCAAGAGGATACACTTATTGTTACACAGGGGGGGGGCGAGCCTGACGCTCTTTACTTCACAATTTCTGGTGTGTTTCATGCAATTAGCCACGCAAATGAGCAAGCCCCTCAGAGGCTCCTAGGAAGAATTGAACCCGGAGAATTTATTGGCGAAGTGACACTATTTGACTCAGAAACTAAAGCCAGCGCTTCAGTCAAGGCCATGAGAAATGCCTCAGCCCTGAAAGTGACACCCGAATCGTTCGGAGCATTCTGCAAAAGTCATCCTGCTCAGGCCCTAGAATTTGTGTCCTCACTCGCAAAAGGATTAGCTAATCGACTGAGGGCAGCGAATGAAAAAGTGCTTTAGTGTTAGCGCTATCAAAACCATCATAAGAAGGAGATGTTTTTTCCTGAACAGATAGAACTATTGCAGAGCAGCGGCAGCCTCGGAGCCGGGTTGCAGATTCTATTCGCTTTAATCATTGCTCATGTCCTCTTCGATTATCCGCTGCAAGGGGATTTTCTTGCAAAGTATAAGAACCGTCATTACAAGAGCGCCGAAGCGACCCCGACCCTGCTCTGGGCTCACTGTCTAACTGCCCATTCATTAATGCATGCCGGGGCAGTTTGGGCCATTACCGGATCATTCATCATTGGGCTCATTGAACTTGTCCTGCATTGGATCATTGATTTTATAAAATGCGAGGGACTCACAAACATTCATTCTGATCAAGCCCTTCATATATTGTGCAGGATCGGTTACGTCGTCGCAATGGCCCTGTGTTGCAATTCCGTCGAACCTTAATCTGCCAATCCCTAGCCTCTTCCTTAAAGTAGAGTACAAAGCGCGAACAAAAACATCTTATGAAACTGAGCCTAATTTTTATTTTAGAATTGGCAATTGCCTCCTTCATTTGCATTTCCTGCTCAAAGGATAATCCAGCCAACTCATCACAGAATGAAACAGATAAGGGCACTGCCAAAGCTGCCCCTCCTGGAGCAATCATTGCAGATAAAGCCCCTGAGGAATTTCCTTACAAAGATTTAGGTTACGATAAGGGCCTTTTCACGAAGGACGGCAAAGGTTTCACTGGGACAGCTGTTCAGCATCACTCTAATGGCAAACTAAAGAGTCGTTACCAGTTCCTGGACGGAATGCTCGACGGCATAATAGAAGAGTGGTGGGAAAATGGACAACGCAGCACCTATAAGCAATACAAAGAAAATATGCGCCACGGGATCACAACGTATTGGGACGAAAAGGGCGCCCCAACTAAGCAGGTCCTCTACAAGGATGATGAAGAAGTCGAGGAAAAGGTAGGGGATCAGATCCCAAAAGATCTCGGCATATAACTTGGAGGGGAGAGTCTCTTAATTAACTGTTTTGCACTTGCTGCACAAATATTTTCGCCCATCCTATAATTTAATGAAGATGGCCTTTATCTTTTTGTTGATCCTTTCCTGCATCGGAACGGAGGACTCGAAGGCCATTGAAACTTCGTCAGCCAAAAAGCCAAGTCACGCGGTCTTCGAAAAGAAAGTCCCTGAGTCCCCCACTGATCTCATTGCTATCGAAAAGCAAGTCCGTTCCGTTCTGGAAAACTCAAAGGCTGCGACGGTTTGCATTCAAGGGAACGGATCCGGGAGCGGAGTCATCATTTCTGAGGATGGGCTAGTTCTCACAGCTGGTCACGTGAGTGGTGAACCTGGAAAGAAAATTCATGTCGTTTTACAGGACGGAACAAAACTCAAAGCCAAGGCACTGGGCCGCTCCGCTGCCGCCGATTCTGGGCTAATCAGGATCACTGAAAAAGGAAAGTATCCTTTCGTTGATGTTGCTCCCCCAGCGACTATTTATAAAGGTGACTGGATCTTTGCAGTTGGCCATCCCGGTGGATTTGATAAAGAACGAGGCCTTGTCCTGAGAGTGGGCAGAGTCATCCACAGAAGCACTGACACCATTCAAACTGACTGTAAATTAATAGGAGGAGATTCGGGAGGACCTCTATTTGATATGCTCGGCCGTGTCGTAGGCATTCATAGTCGCGTTTCCAAAACAAACGAACAGAACTTCCACGTCACGGTAAGAGCCTTCAAGCGCGACTGGGACCGGATGCTTGCAAACAAAATAGTAACCATTGATGAGTCTTTCGCCAAGGTTGAGAGGCGAGGCGGTTTCCTCGGCATCAAAAGAATATCACACCCTAAGGGAGTTCTAATTACTGGATTAATCCCCAACTCCCCTGCTGCCGCCGCAAAACTAAGGCCAGGTGATATTATTACACACATCGATGAAGAAAAAATTGATAGCCTGAACCTCTTCAGATACTTAATCAATCAGCACGGGCCTGGAGAAAAAGTCATCCTCAAAACCATTAAACGGTGGGAAGGTGGCGATGACAAAATAGAGGTAACACTTGGGAACCGAAATGAATTCATTCCACCCAAGAAAGTGCCTGTTGCTCCAGAAGGTTAAATGCAAATGAAGCGACTAATTCAAATGAAAGTAGCGGCACTGCTCCTCCCTTTTTTAGCAGTTTCAGAAGTTTCTGCTCAGGACTTCCTTGACGAATTGCCTTCAAGCCGAAGGCTCAATGGTAAATCAACGGTCCTCGCATTTGGTGAAGCAGGAGTCTCAGCAAAAGATTCAACACTGACAGTTCTCAGTAACGGAAAAGCCATTGCCCTCGCAACGGTACTTGACCCTGAAGGTTACGTTGTCACAAAGGCCAGTGAACTGGAAGGGATGGAAGACTTGTCTGCCCTGTCTTCTACAGGAAACGAAATAAATATAACTATGATCAGCTCTGATCAGAAAACGGATCTGGCACTCATGAAGGTTGATCCCGGGACAGGAACTCCAGTCCAGTGGACTGACCCCAACAATGTGCAGCAAGGCACATGGGTAGGCTCTATGAATCATGAAGCCGAAACATTAATGATAGGAGTCATCTCGGCAAGGCGAAGGAGCATCGAAGGCAGGTCCGGGGTCCTGGGTGTACTACTGGACCCTAACGACGACCCCAATGAAATGGGCGTTGCTATCATGCAGTTCGGACCAAATAGCCCGGCCCAGAAAGAAGGCATGCGGGAAGGCGATCTAGTGATCCGCGTCGAAGGTAGAGAAATTAAATCGCGTAAGGACATCTCTGAGGAAATAAAGAAATTCGCACCGACTGAAGAGGTACAACTGAAGGTCCTCAGAGGAGAAGAAGGAATCCCCTTCAAAGTGACCTTAAATTACATGTCCAATGTCTTTGATATGCTAGATAGGAACCAACGCATGAGTGGACTCACTTCGAAACGGAAGGCAGGATTCTCGGACGTCCTTCAACATGAAATCCCACTGAGCCCGATGGCCATGGGAGGACCATTAATGAACCTCAAAGGTTTTGCCGTTGGCGTGAACATCGCACGATCAGACAGAGTCACTACATTTGCACTTCCTTCAACGCTAGTGAAAGAAATTGCCGACAACCTAAAATCTCAAAACCAAGGCAACAACTAAAGCTGTGCACATAACAGACATTATCGGGAAAGGTAAACCTACCATCTCATTTGAATTTTTCCCACCGAAGACAGAGCAGTCCTCTCAGTCACTTTTCCAATGCATTAAGGAACTGGAGGAACTTAGCCCTTCCTTTGTCAGCATCACTTATGGGGCTGGAGGATCAACGAGAGAACTGACACATGAGTTGGTGTTGCGCATCAAAGATTCAACTTCATTGACTCCTGTACCTCACCTGACCTGCGTCAACCATACAGAAGAGGAAATATTTTCAATTTTAGAAAGATATGCCGAACATGAAATCTCCAACGTCCTTGCCCTGAGAGGCGACTCGCCTACAGGAGACGCTCCCCATGACAGGTCAGCTGACTCTTTTCAATACGCTTCCGGACTCGTTGAGTACATTCAAAAGTTCAAGGAGTCCGGACAATGCAAGGATCCGAGAGGGTTCGGGATAGGAGTAGCAGGATTTCCCGAAGGTCACCCGGAAACACCTAACAGGATCCTGGAAATGGATTACCTAAAACAAAAAGTAGATTCGGGAGCCGACTACATCTGCACTCAGCTCTTCTTCGATAACCATGACTTTTACGATTTTCAGGAACGTTGCCGACTATCAGGCATCAGCGTCCCCATCATTGCCGGCATCATGCCAGTCACTTCAGCCAAAGGATTACTCAGGATGGCCGAACTCGCAGCCGGGGCACGAATCCCTGGTAAACTCCTTAAAGCAATCGATCGTTGCAACGGCGACACCGAATCCATTAAACGAGTCGGAATTCAATACGCTACTGAGCAGTGCTCTGACCTGTTGAATAATAGCGTCGATGGAATCCATTTCTATACCTTGAACAGGAGCGATGCCACTAAAGGAATCTTTCAGTCCTTAGGCCTTCAACGCTAATAACCCATCTTTCAGTCCTTAGGCCTTCAACGCTAATAACCCATACAAGGCACTCATAAAATGGACTCACCACTAGTCGCCGCCATCGAAGCAGGAGGAACTAAGTTCGTTTGTGCTGTCGGACATGGTCCTGAGGACATCGAAGAGGTTAGGTTCCCTACTACTTGCCCAGAAGAAACCATATCAAGGTCCATAGAATTTTTTATTGATGCACAGGAACGCAAAGGAAAAGTGAACGCTATTGGGATCGGAACTTTCGGGCCCGCTGACGTTAATCCAGAATCAGCCACTTTCGGTCACATAAAAAATACACCCAAAGCGGACTGGGCAAATACGGACCTGGCTTCCCCCATAAGAGCAGCCCTAAATGGGATCCCACTGGCCTTCGAAACGGACGTCAATGCTGCTGCATGGGGCGAAGGGAAATGGGGATCTGCCAAGGGTCTAAATGATTTTATCTACATCACAGTAGGGACAGGGATCGGCGGAGGTGCCGTCTCGAACGGCAAGATTGTGCATGGCATCTCTCATCCGGAAATGGGGCACTTAAGGATACCAAGGGACGGATCCGTTGACCCATTCGGCGGCTGTTGCCCGTTTCATGGTGACTGCCTAGAAGGATTAGCGAGCGGAACAGCATTACAACAGCGCTGGTCCCAGGACCCGTCCGAACTACCACCAGAACACTCAGCGTGGGAACTCCAATCCTCGTACCTCGCTGACGCAATCATCAATATAACCCTGACCCTTTCCCCAGAACGTTTCATTCTTGGAGGAGGAGTAATGGATCAAGGACACCTATTTCCAATGGTTCGGGAGCGTGTCACTTCGCGTTTAGCCAAATACATCAACGTTCCAGAACCTGAAAAATTCATTGTTCCGCCAGGACTAGGCGCACAGGCCGGGGTCCTCGGGTCGTTGGCACTGGCGCAGGACACGCTCAAATAAATTCACGTAACTGACTCTGAACTCGTATCTCTTTTTCGCATTAGTAATGCTGGCCGGACAATTTACTCCGGGACCAGACTTCCTTCTTGTCGTTAAGGTCTCACTCAACCATGGCAAGAAGTCAGGCATATTCACCTCACTCGGGATCACGATCGGTTTGATCATTCATTGCACCATTGCCATTACAGGACTCGCTTTTCTTTTCAATAGTTCAGAGCCATTAGGTGAAACCATTAAGTATGCTGGATCAATTTATCTGGCATACCTCTCATTCAGACTCTTTTACTCAGCAAAAAAACACTCATCCTCAGGCCCATTCGAAAAGAACAAGGAGCCCAAGAGTTTAAGCAATGGACTCGCTTTTTTGCAGGGATTTCTAACAAATTTATTGAACCCTAAAGTTGTCATTTTTATCTCAGCAATGCTCAGTGGATTCATTAGCCCAGAATCTTCACTGCATGTTAAATTAGCCTATGCAACAATCATCATTGTCCAAGGATTCGTGTTTTGGGCATTGTTTTCTGTGGCTTTGCAAGCCACGCTCATACGCAAAACCTTTCTGGCCAATCAAAAATTATTCAATATCACCTTCGCCTTTCTCCTCTTAGCAGTGGCCGTGAGGACTATTAATAGCGGCTAGAAAATCATTCTATCAGATCTAGGTTATCACGAATGAGTCCGGGGCCAGCCCTTCTCCTCTCCTCAGGTTCATCCTTAACTTTATTTGCCTTAATTCTCTTCAATATCCTGAGCCTACGGCCCTGAGTCACTTTTGAATCTTCCCTCGTTGCGACCAATTCCAGATCATAAATGAGAGTCTGTCCGCCTTGGACCTGAGCCAATCCCTCATCCCCATAAGCTAAGTGAGGAGGCACGAAGAGCCTCCACTCAGAACCTACTCTCATTTTAAGTAGGGCCTCTTTCCATCCCTCAATGACATCTGCCATTCGAAACTCCGCGAGATCATTATCATTGGAAGAACTATCGAGTAAGGCTCCTTCAATTGTCTTCATCTTGTACCTGACGGTCACAAAATCATTAATGCCCGGCAATAGTCCATCCCCTTCCTTCATGATGGACGACTGCATTCCACTACCGTGCTTCCTTACTCCTTTAACTAAGGCATTTTGTTTTAAGAAAGAATCGCCTCTCATTGCCCTGGCCTCAGATGAGTCCTCCTGAAGACCGTCAGTCCAGAAAATCGGCACATCTTTTAATGACTCAGTTCCGCTTTTACTTTTTAGCGAATAGCAGGAACATGCAACGAAAGTAAGCGTGCAGCACATGAGCAGTGAGGCGAGCTGAAAGGGTCTGCATTGAACTTTCACTTGATGCACAAAAGTAAGCGCATCTGCTCCTTTCTCAAATCTTGCCCATTCTCAAAATCGAACCGCTTGTAAGTGCCTGAACCTCAAATTTTTAAAAACTTTTGGTAAAAAAATTGCAAATTCGACACTTTCATTATTGAGAATTCTCAATGTGCAGGCTAATCTGCAAAATAAATCTAAGATATCTTCATTATTTATTCTTATTGAATATCAACAGCTGCGACACCAAACACTAAAAAACATGGCCAAAATAGTAATTATTGATGACGAACCGTCAATCCTTCAGTTAATGAGCAAACTATGCAGCGGACTAGGTCATGAAGTCTTTTCTCTCATGACCGGATCAGAGGGACTTCAAACGATCAGTAAAGAATCTCCAGATCTACTCATCGTTGATTTGAAAATCGGCGACATGAGCGGAATAGAGATCATTGAGCAATGTTCCAAAAATTATCCCGGAATGCCAATCATCATGGTCACTGGGTTCGGAAGCGTTGAGACTGCCGTCGAAGCCATGCGCCAAGGCGCTTTTGATTACCTGACAAAACCTTTCGAACTTGATGACCTGCAAAGGACACTGAACCGAGCACTCAAGGTTTCCTCGCCCAAAGAATCCACACCAACTAATGAATCTGAAGCTGCTAAAATTAAACCGAAGAACCAACTCATAGGCAATAGTCCTGAAGTTAAAGAAATTCTCCGAGTCGTTGAAAAGATCGCCAACAATGATAGTCCAGCTCTGCTAGAAGGAGAGTACGGATCAGGAAAACAGATAGTCGCTCGAGCCATTCATGATCGTAGCCGACGATGCGATGAACCTTTTAAAATTCTTCACTGCTCAGCTCTTCCCGAAGAACTCCTCGAGGCTGAACTGTTCGGCGGAGACGGTCGAGAAACCATATTTGCAAGGGCCCACGGAGGGACCGTTGTCGTAGAAGAGATCAACGTCCTTCCTGTCAGACTACAGTCACAACTGAACAGTTTCCTCGATGAGCTAGGTAACCTGAAATTGCATGGGGCCGATAACCAGAGCCCTGACTTCCGCCTAATTGCCACATCAACTGAGCGTTTAGAAGAATGGGTAGACGAGAGAAAGTTCCGTGAAGATCTTTACTATAGGATATCAGTCATCCCCATCATGGTCCCTCCTCTGAGAAAGAGAAAAGAAGACATCGAGTTACTTGCAAATCACTTCCTTCAGAACTACTCCGATCTTACCGGGTCCAAGAAAAAGGAAATCGACAAGTTCGCCATGACGTTTCTGACAAACTATAAGTGGCCTCACAACGTTGGAGAGCTGCAAAATGCAATACAGAGAGCTTGCGCATTGTCAGATGATAAAAGAATCAGACCATCTGACCTTCCACCCAAAATAACGAACAAGGTGGAAATTAATGATGACGAAAATGAAGCCATCAAGCACCAGCTTCCGATCGGATCAAAATTATCCGACTACATCAAGAAGCAGGAAAAAGTATTCATCCGAGAGACTCTAAAATACAACAATGGGTCAAGGGAAAAGACTGCCGGCATGCTTGGCGTCAGTATCGCGACCCTCTATCGAAAGATGGGCCTCAAAGTAGAGAGAGACAAACTCCTTAATTCATAACTCTGAGAAAACCCAGATTGGCCTAGCACCCGACTCAATTTTTCTAAAGAAAAATATGAGTAGGAGTAAAATTCACAAAGAATAGAGGCAGCTCGGCTAGATCATTGCGAGATCCCCCAAAAAAAACTCGCGCAGACTTTGTCTATCCGAACTGCCTCGATTCATCTCTGTGTGTCCACTAATGCAGACCATATAGAATTATCAGTTTGGCAAATATAGGGCAAGCGCATTTTTAGTAGAAAGGACACCCCGTAAAACGTGTGATTCGTTCATAATAAAGGCAAAACAACTGCACTAACGGCGCCCTGACTAATAAATTGGCATTGGTTCAGGAATGAAAAATGGGGCAATTGAGGACAGAAAACGAAGAATTTAACAGGCCCCCTACCTTGCCAGAAAAATGGTGGTGCCGACGGCGGGACTCGAACCCGCACTTGAACGATTTTAAGTCGTTTGCCTCTACCAATTGGGCTACGTCGGCGTATAATTCATACAAAAGCGGAATAATGTCTTTATTCAACGATTAAGAATCTATGTCATGAATAGCGTTATAAACACTCTCAGGGGTTAATATTAATGGCAAATCAACTAATGAAAGTGATTTTCTATATTGGCTAAGCGCCTTTCTTACTGCCTCATAAACACTCATCGAGAGGCAATAAGATACTGAGGATGAAAATCTTACTGATTTTCCGCCTTGATCCATCAAATCAAATCTGAGATCTTCGGGCACTGCACGAGAACCTAAAAGCAGAGAATTGCTGAGTTCCTGAGCCGTTTCTCCTGCACCAAGAAAAAAATAATTTCTCAGGCCATCTAAGAACGAAGCGCTCATCTCTGAGACCTGCAAAGCCGGACTCAGTTCGTCCGAAGACAATTGCAAAGCGTCGACTCTGATAATAAAAACTTCTCCGGTCAAGGAATCTACCTGAACCTCGGCAACGGCTGCCCCAAAAAAGAACGTTTCCAAACCCTCTGCCGGTATAGGATCGTCCTCATCACCAATTTCGCCGACCTCACCTACCTTCACAGGGACAGCAGCGATGCCTCTCTTGTAATGAGAAGTAGACTCATTGAATTGAACAACCCCATCTTGTCTCTCCCTGTACGATGAGTCTTCGAGGAGCTTGTCCCACGCTCCCTGTATAGCTTCATTGCAGGCGCGAAGATCATCATCTTGATTTTCATCATCCATAAAATGGCTGAAATTAATCTTCCTAAGAGAATGAATTGATCTATCCGTTCGCGAACTGATCTCTGCTATCAGTCCCTCAGAAATAAACGCGCCAAGAGCCGCCCCTTCCCTATTCCCAATGAGGCTCGGAGGCCGGTTCGTCTTACACAAGGAACATGACACACTAACCCGAGGACAGGAATGGACCTGACCAAAGTGACTCATTAATGACTCAGTGAAAGAATCACCCGTGCCAGCCGCTGAACCCGAATCCACATTAACGTTACAATCTATCGATTTGATTTTCCCAGAAGAGTCATGACTCAAATGAACCCTGGCCTGGACCTGCCCCGAACGTGCACTGAGCATCTCCTTTGGGGCATTCGAGGGCCTGAAACGGACCAACTTTCCTGTCTTAAATGAACATAAAGAAGCGATCCCCGCGCAGATGAAAATTTGCGAAAGCCTCCCATCAGCCCACTCAATCTCTCGTTCACAAGTGACTCGAACCTGCTCCTCCTCGAGGCCAATCAAAGAAGCAATGCTATTTGTAAGAACTAACGAATCACACGACACATCAATAGAAACACTGATCCCACCCGAGTCGGTTACGTTCGCCTCTACACTACCTAGTTCCTGCAGGCAAACATGATCCGGAAACACAAAAGTTCTATCAATTTCCTCTAATTCATCGGGCCCATGCCCGACAGATCTCTCATGAAGTAATTTCTTAGGATCCGAATGAAAAGAACTCAACTTTAGCGCCTCTTCAATCTCTAGGACTGGTGGCTTTGGCTTATAATCAACTCGAACCAGATCCGCAGCTCCCTGAGCAAGGGAAGCCCTTTCTGCTACAACAACAGCCACCAAATGACCTATGAAAGTGGCCTCACCTTCCGCAAATAGGGACATGTCTCCAAGACCATACATTGCATTATTCTTTCCAATAACATCAGCCGCAGTGAGGACAGCATGGACCCCATCCATTTGAGCCGCCTCTTCGAAATCTATGGAGCAAATGCGAGCAGACTCGAAAGGCGAAACAACGAAGGCCATTTCGAGCGGTGATTGCAATTTTTCCTTGGGCTTCGACATCTTCTAATTATTATTTTCTCACAGTCAGCTCAGATTCAAGGTCAATGAATTGATATCTTTTGGGGACCTTGCTTGGTCCTTCAAGGTGCTCATTTATAAACTTTAATAGGAGATTCTGTATTAATACTTTTCGAAACTCATCTTCGAGGCCAAGCGACGCACCGATACCGTCCCCAGAACTGATCACGGAGCTGACCTGCTGCTCCAAATCTTTTGTCCAAGCCTTGCCACTTATGAGTCTTTCCGCACTCTCAAATCTCACAGGAAGACCAGAACCCACATCGAACCATATACTGGATTCTGATACTTTATTTTTTGAATCAAGCTCAACCAGGAATGACGCCCTAATGATCGCGTCTTTCTCATATGGTCCCTCCATGACCTGGTAATGTGAAGCTATTATCTCTGATCCCTTCGATTCAGGAACTCTCACTGCACTAATGAGCTCTTGACCACCCACGCTCGATAAAGTTTCTACATATAATAGTTCCTCTAAACTCATCCTCCTCCGCTCATCCAAACCATCAATGATCACCTCTGCCCCTAATGACAATAGGACCGTAAGAATCCCAGAACTCGGCCCAGAGGAACTCAATTCCTCCCAAACAGCGCAACGGTTAACAAAATGCGTGTCTCTAAAACCCTTACAAAAATCATCTACCAAGGGAAACTTACCCTTCAGTCTCTCAGTGAATGAACGCAAAGAAACGCAAGCACCTATGGTCCAATGACCATCTTCAAATATTATTTCGCGCAACTCATCAATGCTTTCGAGAGAAATGAAAACGGCATCACTTGACTCGGGCATTCGATCCCCACTAAATAATCCTCCACCAACAAAACAAGAACCTTGGCGAAGGACACGGATCCTAATGGCTTCGAGAACGGTCCCGGGCCGATAAAAAAGCTCACCCTCAGCGCTCTTGTAAGTCAACTTTTTGAGTCTTCCAACTGAAGAAGGGATCGACAATAGGTGCTTCGTCGAAACCTTCATTCCTGATTCGTTCTTCCTAAGACTAGAGGACAAATGATCAGCAAATAAACTGTACCCTTGACCGTCATCTAGACCTTCAAGACCAACACTGATCGACCTGCTCAGCGAAACGTCACCATCCTTTGAACTGTCTTTGAGCACCTTGAGCTTCACCCACAAGGAACTCTCGTTAGGATCTTCGACTCGAGGATCAATGGCCACAAGCTCACGCTCTGCCATTGAGATGAGACTCGTTCGAGAAGGCTTTATT
>JABGYE010000287.1:0-6690 GCA_018675395.1 Akkermansiaceae bacterium | reverse complement strand
AGCAAGTAGGTAATTAGATTTGAATAATGTTTTGCAGACGATTTCAGTAATTTCATCTGGTAATTCATTTCCGGAAAATGTCATATCGTCAGCATAACGGGTGTAACATAGTGAATGGGAGAGGGCAAAGTCCTTTAGCTTCAGATCGCATTCATAGAACGCAAGGTTGGCAAGATGCGGACTCGTTGGTGCGCCCTGAGGGAGGGCACCACCAAGGCAGCATAATTGAGAAATTAATTGCGGATCTAGCCTTAATTTTTCATGAGGTAGTGATTTTCTCACCATTTCCTGTGTTGTGCTTGGAAAGAAGTCTTTCACGTCGAAGGATATGACCCAGTTCTTCTTGCAGTGAGGCTGCGCGTTACTGAGGATTGATTTGCCCGGATAAAAGCCATGTGCGTCAGGGTGGGGGTTTACTTTGTATAGGACTCTTTGTAGGAGCTTTTTCTGAATAATCTTAAGCTCGGTGTCTGGCGCGTTGATCCAGCGTGGCCTTTTATGAGTTCTGCGAATGGGGAACTTCCGATAATGTGACTCGATGTCGATAAGTATGGAGCGAATGGTTTCTTCACTAACATCAATCCTTGATGCAAGATTTTGGATAGAGGAGCTTGTTTGTGGGGTCATTCGATGAGGCCAAATTTTCTTTCAAAGCTGGGAGTGGCCTTGAAGTTGACTCTATTCCCTTTTATAAAAGTGCCACGCTTTGCAAAATTGACTTTCTCATTGGATTTTATCGCGAACAGAGTGTCTCGAAATAGGCAATTGAGGAGGACGTGAACTTCCTTCAAGGGGATTCCTGTCATTTCATGGATGGACACTGAGATTCTTCTTTTTGATGAGAGCCTCGAATGTCCTTTGCCTGTCCAGTTCTCAATCCACTGAGTTGATGTCGAATTGAATGGAGGTGAAGGTAATGATTTCAGATCAATGGAAGGGCTCAACGAAAAGTTGATGCGTGCTTTTGCTACTTCGTTTTTTGTCCATTTGCCTTCCTTGTCACGATAAATGAATTGTGACTTTAAGAATTTAATCTTTCCAATTTTCTGTTTCTTGATGAAAGTCTTCGATCTTGGCTTTAAAATGAAGGTTCCGAACTTGGGTATCTGCAGGCAATGCGTGTCCTTCCTCCAGTTAACTCTATGATTGCTCACATAGTCCCAGAATCCGTCCATGACTCCAGCTGCGTTCTCGATGCTGTGACTAGTCATTGTTGACATGTCGCGAATGATCTGGGCGCTGAAGGAACTGGGCGTCTTTTCGCTTTGCAGACTCTGAATGGACGATACTGGAAACGTCGTCTGGCTCTTATCTGATATTGTTGTTCCTGACATTTCCTCTCATAACATTACAAGAAGATTTGTCTTCAAACACAAGAATGAAATTGGAAATAATGTGGCTCTTAAGGAGTGTTTTTAGTTACTCCCCAGACTTTTTCTACCATTAGGTATGCTTTTGGGTCGTATTCCTTGAGCTCTTTTCTGTTATGTGGAAACCAGTCATTTTTACCGAAATAGGCTTCCGTGACTTCGGCGAAATATTCTTCTTTGTTTGATGCTGCGTAGGCTTTGACTTTCTTGTTTTTGAATTTCCTATCTGGAACTTTCAGATAAAGTCCTCGGGCCATAGCGCTGCCATACGCTTTCTTGATTTCAGGGTTGCTGAGGCCCAATTTTACATTGTGATATGCGTGTGCAAGTTCGTGAAGCATAGTCATTGGGCCCCACTCGAAGATTTTGTGGTCCAGCAGGGCGGCTCTTGGATTGATGATGTGTACTCCGGGTGCCATGTGTGGATTGAGGTCATGATCTCTGAGCCAAGTCTTGTCGCGATGGAATGGAATGACTCCTCGCTCATTCTTTCTCATTGGGTAAGTCGGCTCATCGCTTGCCCATATAGGAATTGTTTGTAAAAATTTAATGGCGTCGGGTGGTACAATTTTAATGAATCGTTCTATTCCTTCCCTCACTTCCTTCTGTATGACGGCGTTAAGTTCTTTGTCTTTGCTGATTGATTTTTCAAGGTACAGGTTCCATCCGAGGATCTGAACCTTTTCGTATTTCCATGATTTCTTACCGTCTTTGTAGGTGACTGATTCTCCATGACTTAGTGACAATGAGATCGACATGAATATTGATACAAGTGCCGTTTTAATGGAGTCGATATTTGGCTTCATGAGTTATGAATTATTAGTGAATTGCCTTAATTTGCGTGGGGGAACTTGGGTCCTATCCTCAGTGATATCTCTTCTAGTGAAGTGAGGCCTTCATGTGCCTTGTTGAGCGCGTTGTCAACGAGTGGTACAAATCCCTGTTCCTTTGCCATGTTATTTAATTCAGCGACCGAGGCCCCAGTACTTATGGCTGTGCTAATTTCCTCGTTCGGAAAGAAAAGCTCATAAATACCAATCATTCCTTTGTATCCTGAACCACCACATGATTCACAACCCTTACCGTAATAGTGTTTTACGTTGGCCTTACTATCGTAGAATAAGGATAACATTTCTTCGGTTTGTGGGTCTTCTTCTTTGCATTCCTCACAAATCTTTCTGACTAGTCTTTGTCCAATTGCTCCTAGCAGATTGTCTGAAATGTAATCGTCTGGAATGTCCAGGTTACGTAATCTCGAGACTGTGCCGATAGCGCTTCGGGTGTGGAGTGTGCTAAGAACGAGGTGACCAGTGGTTGAGGCTTTGATGACAATCTCGGCTGTTTCCGGGTCACGAATTTCTCCGACCAGAATAATGTCTGGGTTTTGTCTTAGGAATGATCTGATGTAATCTGAGAAGTCCATGAATTCGTCAATGCTCTTCTGATTCACTTTGTTCATTTCATATTCGACGGGGTCCTCAGCCGTCATGATCTTGAGGCCTCTGTTAACGAGGCTCTGGACGGTCGCGTAGAGTGTTGAGGTCTTCCCCGAACTCGTTGGTCCTGTTGTGAGGATAAGGCCGTTAGGGTAGTTAACGATTCTTTTGTATGAGTTGAGAATGTTCGCGGGCATTCCCAGTTCATTTATATCCAAGATGAATCTGTGAGGGTCAAGGACTCTAATTACAGCTTCTTGGCCGTGATTGCCTGGAACGATTGAGGCCCTGAAGTCTATTTTTCTGGAGTGTTCTCCGTCATCATATTGGGCAGAAAATCTTCCGTCCTGACTCTTTTTTCTTTCTAAGTGATCCAGATCACAAACAATTTTAAGGCAGGCAATGACTCTCTGGATATTTGACGGAGAAAGTGAAGTTGTTACCTGATGCAAATTTCCATCGATCCTTAGCCGCATGTCCACGTCTTCATTGTAATTTTCTATGTGGATATCTGTGGCCCTTCTTTGAAGCGCGGCACTTAATATGTCTTGAAGAATGAGGTTTGGTTTGCGGTCCTTAGAAAAGTCAATCTCTGATGAGCTGTTCAACTGCAGATTGGGGCCTGCATTTGAGTCAGCTTCAATATTATAGATCAGAGAGAGTGCCTTGCTTATTTCATAATCATTGAGTTGAACGGGCTTGATCTTTTCTCCGATAATTTCCTGTGCTTTGACTATGAGATCTTGGTCTTCTATGTCTAGGACGCCTACTCTTATGTTTTGCGTGTCCTTCGAGGATGGGTCATCGAGTAATGCAATTTGATTCGAAGTGCAAAAATCCTCAGGTAGAAATGATGCGAGTGATGGGCTAATGTCAAAGAGTGATAGTTCGCTGAACTCGGGGACGTTATTTTTATTGGCGGTCATGAAGTCTTTCCAGTTAATCGTTTAACATTTAAATCTAATTGCGTGAGCCTCACTATTATAAATGTTAATTTGTTTTATAATAATATTTTGTGAGCTCTAATCAGGGTGGCCAATTGAGAAATTTGTTAGGATTGAACGTTCAGTGGTGATTCGTCAATGGCGTTACGCCCAGATTTCCTAAATGGCCTAGGCAAAGGCTGAGGAATTCCATTATCATCAATTGTTCTGCAATAAACCGTATATTCTCCGGGCTCAATGTTCCTGAGAACTGTTGCCCAGTGAGCGATGGTGTAACGCATGGGCCAGTGCTGTGGTTTTCCTTTTTCTGAGAAAAATCTAACGTTTTTGGGCAATTTACCTTCGGGGAGCTCTACTCCCCAGTTATCTGGTGCTGGCAAAATCTCTGCATTTTTCCAAGAAGCTTTTGTGAAGTAGCGATCATCTTTCGGCCAATCTTTGTTCTTCGGTTTGATCCATACCTGAACCTTACTCAGTCCACCGACTCCGACCTGTGCTATTCCTGTCACCGGAATAGCTTGCCCAGTCCTGGCAGTTTCCGGTTTATGAATGAATAGACTCATCGTTTTCATCCAGCTGTCGATGTCATTATTACCATCGGCGTAAGTGTCATTCGCGGCAGGTTCATTAGTGAGAATTACTGATTTTAACCATTTTACGGATTTGAATCCGTAAGCTTCAGGGACAATCATGCGGACCGGCCCTCCTCGCTCTCCGCTTAACCATTGCCCATTCAATTTGTAGCATAGGATCACTGGGTGGTCGCCAGGAGGGTCTTCAAGGACCCGACCAATGGGTAATGAGCTTTGGAACTTTTGTTTTGGATCATTGTTATGATGGCCGTAATAGAACGCACGTCTAATATTTGATTTTGGATTTGATTTCCATATAACATCACGCAAAGGGACTCCTTCCCAGAGCCCCATGCCTAGGGGTGTTTGCATGTTGTTGCAGGTCATGACCTTCAAGAACTTCACCGATTTTTTCTTGGCCAATTCCATGAGGTCTTTAAATGATAGGGCGTTGTTCTTTTCTCGTGACATTGGGCTTTCGACCTTCGGGTCACTGTCCGGATCTGGGATAATATCCAGGCGCCACGTTTTGCGTTCCATGCCGATTCTAAGGCGCTGCTCTAGTGATAATTTGTAAGGGAGAGGATCTCCTCGTTCTACAGTTTCAAATTCTTCGCTTGGAGTCAGGTACTCTGAGTCTGGTTCATTAGCAGGTGAGTCCTCTCGATCTTTGGCATTGAGTGATTCTGCTGTGATTGAGGCTACTCCGCTCAGTCCCAGCCCAATCAGGTATCGACGAGTTACCTGTTTGTGCTGGTCATAGATTTCAGGTGAGATGGTCGGCCTTTTCATTGGAGAAGGGTAATGCTGGTTTCCATGATTCACTTAGAAGAGATTCAATGTAAAGGAAATGTTAATCAAGGTTCTCTAGAGTATGGTTTGCATTGAATAGATTTGATTGATTGGTCTTTTATCAATTGTATGGATACATTTGTAATTAATGAATAAAGAGAAGATAGGGCTAATTGGATTGGGCCTAGTGGGCACAGCAGTTAGCGAGAGATTAATAGGCTCCGGTTTCCAAGTCCTCGGCTATGATGTTCGTGCAGTTGGGTTAGATTTTGTGCAGTTTTGTTCTGACCCTGGCGAAGTCTTTTCTCTTTGTGATAGAATAATTCTGTGCCTTCCGACTAGCCAGGTAGTGACTGATATTGTCAACGAATCGCTCCCCCATTTTCGATCGGGGCAGATCGTCATTGATACTGGTACTGGATCTCCGGACGAAATGGTAAAAATACATGATGATCTGATGGGTCAAGGAGTTACTTATCTTGAGGCGACTATCGCTGGATCCAGTGACTTGCTAAGAAATAAACAGGCGCCACTTTTCACTGCCGGCGACAAGGACATAATTGAAGGGCAGGGGGACCTTTTTAGATCACTCACAGAGAAGAGTTTTTATCTTGGATCCTTTGGCAATGCTTCCAAGTTCAAGCTAGTGCATAATTTATTGATTGGTCTTAACAGGGCAGTGCTTGCTGAGGGTTTGCAGTTCGCAGAATCGCTCGGATTTAGTTCTGAGGAATCGCTTTCGATATTAAAGCAGACCACTGCCAGTTCTGGTGTCATGAAAACTAAAGGGGACCGGATGGTGAAACGTGATTATGAGGATCCTCAAGCCTTCCTTAGTCAGCATATCAAGGATGTGAAATTAATCTTAGAAGAATCTGAAAGGTCTGGTGCCATTGTTCCTTTTTCGCTCCTTCATAAGGAGCTTCTCGAAAGCATTGAGAGTAGGGGCTTTGGAGGCGTTGATAATAGTGCAATAATGGAAGCCTTTAGCTCTGACTCTCTAAAGGGGAGCTGATCATGCATTTTATTGATATAGGAGTTATTATTATATACCTGATTGGGATCACTTTACTTGGGATTAAGATAGGTAAGAGGATCAAGGCGTCTTCAGATTTCTTCATGCCCAGACGTTTTGGTAAGAGCATAATGATGATGCATGCCTTTGGTACGGGCACTGCATCGGATCAGGCCGTTATCGTTTCCTCTGCATCATTTAAAAATGGACTTTCTGGAATTTGGTTTCAGTGGCTCTGGCTCTTTTGCACACCCTTTTATTGGATAATAGCTCCTATATTCAGGAGGCTAAGAGCGATTACGACTGCGGACGTTTATGCTTTGAGGTTTGGTTCAAGTGTTGCTGTTCTTTTTTCGATTATCGGAGTCATTGGTTTGTCCCTAAAGATTGGATTAATGCTTAAGGGTGCCGGAGCATTAATTGATGCTGGGACTGCCGGATCGATCTCTTCTGATCTCGCTATCCCGGTAGTGGCTTTGCTTTTTGTTATTTATGGTGCAGCTGGCGGCATGAGCGCAGCAATTATTACGGATTACATTCAAGGCATACTGACCATTGTTT
>JABGYE010000355.1:0-10813 GCA_018675395.1 Akkermansiaceae bacterium | reverse complement strand
GGATAGGGATTCTATTCAAAAAAGCATCAAGAGATGGAGATTTTTGTGCTTTCCGGTTAGCAGTTTGAAATCCGAAATAAAAAATTGTGCCGATCGAATAAACAATCAGCAAGGTCGTGAGAACGTTCATTGCTTCGCTTACAAAGTCCCGACTCTGCGCCGTTTTAGCTAGTGCAAGCAGAATGATTCCAAAGTGCAATAATAAGATCGGATAAATTAGACCGGCTTTGATCTTTTTCTGAATGCTTTGCTTTAGATTAAAATATTGCGATAGATGATTAAAAATTTCTGGTATTTTCCCGGATTTTTCTCCTGCATTAATTAGAGATATTTCTAATGGACTGAGCCCGGAAGAGAGGGAATTAATGGTTTCCGTCAGTGATTTTTTTGATTCGATACCAGTGATGATTTCCTTCAGGAAATTTGCTTGTCTGCTGGGAGGTCGTGTGTCCAGTATGCTTTCAGCTGCATTATTTATGGGGAAACCTGCTTCAGAAAGTTTTGCTAGTTCGCTGTAAAGAAGGTACTTGTCGCGGTCGTTCAGCATGGCGAAAACAATTTTTCTGTTTTACTATTCATTAATCTGGTCAGTGTGGCTAACTGATTTTTTATTATGAGTGATATTAATGTCGAAAAGGATATTGGCTTCATGAAGGTGGCATTGCGTGAAGCTATGAAAGGGAAGGGTCTTACTAGTCCTAATCCTCTCGTGGGTTGTATCATAGTGAAAGATGGGAAAATCATATCCAAAGGCTATCATCACAATGCAGGTTCACCACACGCAGAAGTTGAGGCCATTAATAAGGCTCCGGCTAAATATTTAAAAGGTTCAACTCTTTATGTGACCCTTGAGCCGTGCTCTACTCATGGGAGGACTCCGCCCTGTGCTGATTCTATAGTTAATGCTGGTATTAAGCGGGTGGTTTACGGAAGCAAGGATCCCAATCCTGTTCATCGGGGCAAAGCAAAAAGATTGTTAAAAAGAAAAGGCATTCATGTGACGGAAGGCATTTCACAGGAGGGCTGTACAGAATTAATCAGACCTTTCAGAAAATATATTACGACCGGTTTGCCCTGGGTAGTGGCAAAGGCGGGGATGAGTATTGACGGCCGCCTTACTAGGCCAGCAAAAGAGAGTCAATGGCTGACTAGTAAAGAGTCTATTGCGGACGCACAAAAGATACGCGGAGAAGTGGATGCAATTATAGTAGGTGCTGGAACGGTCCGTGCAGATGATCCTAAACTAACTATCCGTGATCCAAATATTCTCAAACGAGGTAAAGCGCAGCCCTGGAGAGTAGTTCTTACTCGTAGTGGCAATTTGTCTGATAAAGCTAAGGTTTTTACTGACAGATTAAATGACAGGACTCTCTTATATAAGAGGAAGTCATTGAAAGCAGTGTTGAAGGATTTGGCCGGCAAATATAATTGTATGAATGTTATGATCGAAGGAGGCGGTAAGTTATTAGGCGAGGCTTTCAGAAACCAGTTAGTTGATGAGGTCTGTTTCTATATTGCTCCTATGATTTGCGGGACTAAATGCACACCAGTTGCGGATATTGCTTTTCCAAGTTCAGTGCAATTATTAGATAAGACGATCAAGAGGATCGGTGAGGATTTGCGAGTTAGAGGATTAGTAAAGAATTAGATCCCGGTACCCATTCACCCTAGGATGTTTATCATTTATTGAGTTCCTTCAATCTTGCGGACCACTTCTTGAAGTAATTCTTCATCCATATTTATTAGGTTAGAGTCGTCAGGAAAATTTCCTTCTTTAACGTCTCTAATATATTCAGTGAAGGCAGCGATACGCTCATTCTGTAATCGTTTATTTTCGGCGGAAAAGTTGCGATATGCTTTGGCGTGTCTGGGTAATCGTTCGTCGTAATCACCTAGGATATCGTCAGAAAAGAGGAATTGTGTATCGCAACCGGTTCCTGATCCTAAAGACATCAACAGCATCGTGGTTTTTGAACTTAGGTAAGTTGCCAATTGTTGTGGGATCACTTCAAATTCAGCTGCGTAGGCACCTGCATTTTCTAGTTCTTTCATCTGATCATAAAGGAGCTTTGCTTCATTTATTGTTTTTCCAATGGCCCTGTAATTGGTCCATGTTACATGCCTCGGTATCATTCCAAGATGACCGACCACAGGAATTTTCTCATCACACATTTTTTCTATTATCCTAGCGCTTGCCGAGCAATAAACAGAACTTGCCCCAATTTCGAGAGCCTGGAATGAGACTCGAATAGCTTCTTCAGCACTTGCCATGCCATGGGGAGTTGCTACCGAAATAAAACTATTCGGGGCCGCTTCAATGATGCGAGGTAATCTTAACTGAGCTTCCATTGAGTCAAAACTACAGCTTATAAGGTCCACTCCTGCCTCTTCAGCAGCAGCAGCTTCTTCGGGCGATTTCACGTGGATGTGGGTCAGGCACCGAGTCCCTTTTAATTTTTGGAGATCATAAACGGTATATTTTTTTCTAGGTCTTAACATGGTCTCATTAATCAAATATTAGAGTGCGATGCAATTGGCAATAGATAAACGATCATTACCCGATCTTTAATCTTTTCGATAATGCATGCTTACCCATTTACCTTTCCGATATATGATTGGATCGGTTAAGGATGTTTGTTGAGCGGTCGCAATCACACTATTTTCGTGTTCCCTTAGAATCCCAGATAATATCAAGCTTCCCCTGGGCGCTAATGCGCTGAATATCTTGGAAAGATTTGCATTAAGGACATTCGCAAAAATATTTGCGGTAATGATGTCCCAGCACTTTTTTTTCTTTGGTTCCCATTCGAATAGATCCGCTTCATAAATGAATATATCGGTCGTTTTGTTTCTTAACATATTGCGTTTTGCGATATCGATGGCAGTCGAATCAAAATCAAAACATTCGACTATTGTTGAGCCAAGAATTTTTGCGGCGATAGCCAATATGCCTGTGCCTGTTCCGATATCACACAATGACCATTCTTTATTATTTTTTTTATGTTCTTTTGCTAGATCCACAAGTAACCGGAGACAAGTTGAAGTTGTTTCATGATCCCCGGTCCCGAAAGCGAGCGCGGCCGGTATCGAAATAACATCACGACTTTCAAAGTTTTTACTGATTTTTTTAATCTCTGATTTGTTATTACTGTCGGTGATAATGAGTCGGTTCCGAATCTTTATTGGAGGACGTTCAGAAGAAGCGTTAAGTTTTGCCCAATCTTTAGTTATTAGTTTTGATAATTGCCCGCCAAATTCATTTAAGAGTTTTTGAGCATCATTTTTATCATTACAATAAACTTCGATGCGGAAACTTTTTTTTCCTGGAAGCTCAGTGATGACGGCATTGGTTTGAGATAGACCCAAGAACTGCTCTTCCAAAATCGACTGTTTGCTAACAGGACTCACCTTTGACCAAACAAACATCCTTTTCAGTTTACTGAGTTAACATAAAAAAGGCCCTTCATGAGGGCCTCTATTATGGAAAATGGAGCGGGTGATGAGATTCGAACTCACGACTTCAACCTTGGCAAGGTTGCGCTCTACCCCTGAGCTACACCCGCTTTTCCATGTGCGGGTAGGGAGTTTAGCCGTCCCGGGTCCGTCTTCAAGATTTTTTTGGGTTTCAAATAGCTATGAATTATCCAAATTAGTGAAGATTCACCTTAAAATCATGCAAATTCAGATAATGCCTAGCTTTTTAAGTAATTAAAATACTATGCAAATTTTCTAGGTTTGCGATGCACTAATGCATGGGCATCGGAGTGATTTGTTATTTTCATTTCCTCTTGGTTCCAAATGAGTTTTTGACCATGAAAACGGTTTGCAATATTGCCAAGCAATGTTGTTTCGGTGAGAGGAACTGCGAAGTCGAAATTAGAAGTGGTCTTATCCTTTCCAAGACAAGCATCAACAAATGAGTGGTAATGGCTTCGACCTTTGAGCTTGGGCCTAGTCAGTCCCTTGTTTCTTGAATAGGGAACCAACTGAGGACCGCCTACATGAGGCAATAAGAGATTGCCGGTCTCTCCGATGAAGAGGCTCCCTCCGCCAGGAAGTTGCCGGTCATCTTTTTCGAATCCTGCCAATTTTCTTGGAGGCTTCTTTCCGCCATCGTACCATCGAACGGTGATTCTGTCTCCGGTTGTCCATTTAGTGCCTGGAAAATCATATTCGTAAGTTGCCCACGCTGGCCAATTTTCGGTGTTCCATTTTTCATTTTGAGCCCAATCATCAGGTACTCCAGTCGCAATGACGCTTCCGGGCGCTGTGAGTTCAAGGGCTTTGAATGGTGAGTCCATGATATGACACATAAAATCACCTATTGGCCCGGTCCCAAAGTCCTGCCAGCCACGCCAGTTAAAGGGATGATAGATCCCGTTTTTATATGGTCGTTCTGCAGCGACTCCGAGCCACTTATCCCAGTCCAAAGTTTTTGGGATCGGGTCAGCACCCGGAGGCCTGCCCTGACGAGGGAAAGATGCTCCAGACCATGCGTGCACTTCTTTTATCTTACCTATGACTCCGCTCTGGATAAGCATTACTGCTGAACGGTATTCAATGCTGGATTGTATCTGATTACCCATTTGGGTGACGACCCCTGCCTTCTTGGCAGCTTGCCCCATGGCCCGGGCTTCGGAAATTTCGTGAGCTAGAGGCTTTTCACAATAGACATGCTTTCCCTTGTCCATTGCAGTGATGGCAACGCTCGCATGCATATGATCAGGTATAGCTACTTGCACTGAATCAATTTTATCACCTTCATTTGCAAGTAGTTCACGCCAGTCCTGATACTTGCGAGCGTTAGGGAATTTTGCAGCTGCCTTAGACATTCGTGCAGTGTCGACATCACAGATGGCAGTAATATTAACATTGGGATGAGAAGAGATGTTGCTCAGATCACTCCAACCCTGTCCATCACAGCCTACGACAGCATGACTCAATTTTGAGTTTGGAGATGCAGAAGAGAGTAAATTTGGGATCACAGCCGGAGCAGTGGCCGCTAGTGATGATCTCTTGAGAAAGCGTCTGCGTGATGTTTGAATAGAAGACATAAATAGATAATGTTATTAACAGACTTTATCTGCGAGAAAAATCGACTCCAAATGAATATGCCTACGAGTTGAAGTTATTACATTAAAAGCTATCATTTTAATTCTGAAACTGCATGTCCGACAAATTAGCTGAAATCATATCTCATAAGAGGCAAGAGATTGAGCCCCTGATACAGAGAGCTGAAAAGCTCAAGTATGCGGCTTTGGAAAGGAATGAATTCAAGTCATTAGCTTCTGCAATAAATGTTGGTTCTGACAGGCTCGGGCTCATTGCGGAGGTCAAGAAGGCATCACCTTCTGCTGGTATAATTGCTGAGGATTTTGACCCCGTAATTCAAGCTAAGAAATATGCTGATGCTGGCGCTAGTGCCATTTCTGTTCTTACTGATGAAAAGTATTTCAAAGGCAAGCTAGAATATCTGATCCAGATACAACAGGTTGTTGATATTCCGGTTCTGAGAAAAGATTTTATAGTTCATGAATCTCAGATCTATGAGGCTTCTGTTGCTGGAGCTGATGCTATCCTTCTAATAGTTGCTGCTCTTAGTCAGGATGATCTCGAGAGGCTCTTTGATTGCGCTAATACCTATCAATTGGAAGTTCTAATGGAAGTCCATAATTTACCTGAACTTGAGAGGGCCCTAGAAACTGATGTGAAAATTATTGGTGTTAATAATCGTAACCTGAAAACATTTGAGGTTGATCTAAAAAATACTGAATCCATTAGTGAGGAAGTTCCGGAAGATATTCTTTTTGTGAGTGAGAGTGGAATTAAAACGCCTCAGGATGCTTCTCTCGTTGCTAGCTGGGGAGCAGACGCAGTTCTGGTAGGTGAAACTCTAATGAGGGCCGATGATGTTGCTTCGACAGTGAAGGAGATCATGGAATCACCTGCATCTTAATTGGGCTGAAACAAGCGCTTTAGAACTCTTAGACGATTTGGTTTTGCTTTAGTGTTCTTAGTAATTGTCTGATTCTCATGAACATGACAAAGATGCTTAGGGACCAGATCATGGGGTATCTTTTCGCGGTAAGTATTGCCTGATTTTTTGCAGTTCTTTCCTGGTAGTTGCCCACTTGTCCTGCAAAGAATTAATTCAGTCATTGTAGCAGAACTGATCATCTCATTTGCTGGATAACCGTACTTTTCACAAGCGAACATTATTTTTGTCCAGATCGGTAAGGCAACGTTACTTCCGTAAGCGCCAGAAATGATGCTTTGAGGTTCGTCAAGGCCTGCCCACACACCACACGTGACTTTGTCGGTGAAGCCAACGAACCAAGTGTCTTTGAAGTCGTTCGTTGTACCGGTCTTTCCTCCTGCCGGTTTACGGAATCCGAGGGACCTTGCCCGGGCACCTGTACCGTCAGTAGATACTACTTTTTCAAGAATTTTTGAGGTGACTGCACAAGGCGCTGACGGCAATGCCGGGTAACTTTGTGCTGCTGCCCGATAGAAAACTTTTCCACCACTATCTTCAATATAATTAATCGTGAAAGCTGGGACTCGACCTCCATTATTAGGAAATACCGTGTATGCACTAGTCAAAGATTCTAGATCGCAATCGAGATTTCCTAGAAATAATTGGGGTGTTATATTTTTATCAGCAATATTTATACCGACGCTAGCAGCGGTCTTTGTAACAGATTTCATGCCAGCAATGTTACCGACCCTGACGGACATTGTGTTGCGTGATTTGATTAGGCCATAACTTGCACTTTGTAATCCCATCGATTTACGATCAGCATTTTTAGGGTTCCAAGCCACGTCAATGCTTTTGATTTCCCCTTCTCTCAGTGGACCATCATCAATGAGTGATCCGGGCATGAGTCCTCTGTTAAATGCGGCAGTATAAACGAAAGGTTTGAATGCTGATCCGATTGGCCTCTTTGCAGTCGTTGCTCGGTTAAATAGGGAATGCTTGATGCTCCTGCCGCCTACAATGGCGAGTACCGCGCCAGTCTCATTATTGAGTAATACTGCAGCGCCTTGAAGATAATTTGGAGTTCCTTTGGCCCCTCTTAGTTCGAATTGCTTTTTAGTTTGATGTTTATAGCCGGGCCATTTTTCAATGGATAAGAGGCCTTCTTCAATTGCTCTTTCGGCTATTCTTTGAAGACGAAGATCGATGCTGGTATAGATTTTGAGTCCACCGTCTTCGGCATTTGACTCACTCAGAGCGTCATTCAAGTCCCTCCTAATAGCATCCAGTGCATAGCTGTTAATGGATTTCTTCTGAACGGGCCTTTGTTTTAAGACGCGAACGCGTTGAACCATCGCATTATTAAAATCTTTGTTCTGTATGGCTCCTTCAGAAAGCATTCTTTTGAGGACAGTTTTACGTTCTGAGTTAGCATCATCGTAATGACGGAAAGGTGAAAAACGATTAGGCCCACGGATGATGCCGGCCAACATTGCGGATTCACTTAGAGTCATCTCTGAGGCCTTTTTGCCAAAGTAGGAGAGGCTTGCCATTTCAACGCCATAGATACCTGATCCAAAAAAGATTCTGTTCACATAAAATTCTAGTATCTGCTCTTTCGTGAAATTCTTTTCAATTCTGCGAGCTAGCATCACTTCGATTAATTTTCTATGAAGTGTTTTTTGGCTCATCAATTCCCGGAAGCTGTTTCTTGATAGCTGCATTGTGATGGTACTTGCACCTTCTCGTTTATTTCTAAAAACGTTGCGGTAAGCTGCCCTCAGAACGCCAGTAGGATCAATGCCTCCGTGTTCATAAAATCTTGCATCCTCTCGTATTAAGAGAGCCTTCACAAAGTGTTGGGATACTTGATTAATCGGAACGAACCTTGCTCCCGTGCCATGCAATTTACCAATTTCATTACCATGACAGTCGAAGACTACTGAGCTTCTAGGCATTCTCCCGAGTTTTTTCAGGTCATAATTCTTTGCCATTAAGGAGTAAACTCCAAGCACCACACCAATTCCTATGAGGGCAATGAGCCCGCACAGTGTTCCAAGCTTTAGGATGAGTCGGATCCTACCAAAGCGTTTAAGCTTTTTTTTGCGCATTAAAAATTGCCTTAATTTAAGGGGAAAAAGGGACCTTACGATCGTTTATATTTATAAAAATTCAAGATTTCATAATAAAATAACAACTCTCAGAGGTTTTGCCGCAATTGGTCTTATCTTCATGGACGTGAGCTTGTAGTGGGACTCATAAAAGTGTCATAGTTTAAGAATGAAAACTTGTGCTTTTCTTTTTATTTTAGTGGGAACGCTTCCTCTATTAATTTCCTCTCCTCGGACGCTTCTCGAGGGGGGCGTGCTCGAAGACAAGAGGCTCTTGGCACTGAAGGATCTACATGGTTATTTCCCTTTTGAACCTCCCAAATCAGTCGAAGAATGGTCGCACCGTTCAGCGAAAATAAGACACCAACTAAGAGTAGCGGTTGGCCTTTATCCCGAACCCACTAAGTGTCCGTTAAATTCTGTTATCAGGGACAGGACAGATCATGGCGACTTCACTGTTGAGAAAGTTTTCTTTGAAACATTGCCCGGTTATTACCTCACTGGAACATTGTACCGGCCCAAGGATTCCAACAAAAAACGACCTGGTGTCCTTTGTCCTCATGGGCACTGGAAAGATGCTCGTTTTTATGATGCTGGTGAAGTAAAGGCGAAGCAGCAGATAGATAAGGGAGCAGAATCAGATACTGAAAGTGCTCGTAATCCATATCAGGCCCGATGCGTTGGACTTGCCCGGCTAGGATGCACTGTTTTCCAATATGACATGATTGGCAATTCCGACAATCATCAGATCTCTTATGAGATTGCTCATAAGTTTGCAAAGCAGAGGCCGACAATGATTTCAGAAAAGAAATGGGGGCTGTACAGTCCCCAAGCAGAGTCTCATCTGCAGAGCATCATGATGCTACAGACATGGAATTCAATTCGTGCTATAGATTTTATGCAGGGTCTTGAGGATGTTGACCCGGACCGTATAGCTGTGACCGGAGCGAGCGGAGGGGGAACACAAACTTTCATGGTTTCGGCTCTTGATCCGAGAGTCAAAGTTTCAATGCCTGCTGTGATGGTCTCGACTGCGATGCAGGGAGGGTGCACTTGCGAGAATGCTGCCCTTCTTCGTGTCAATGAAGGGAACATTGCGTTTGCTGCCTTATTTGCCCCTAAGCCACTGGGTCTGACTACGGCCAATGACTGGACCAAGGAAATGGCAATTAAAGGATTTCCTGATCTCAAGAAAACTTACCATGCCTTAGGTGCCCCTCAGAATGCTATGCTTCATAACCGTATTGAATTTGGGCACAATTATAATCTGCCTTCACGACAGGCTATGTATGGCTGGTTCAATAAGCATTTAGGCCTTGGATCCAAGGAGCCGCAAAATGAAAGGCCTCATGCTAGACTCAGTAAAGAAAAGCTGAGTGTTTGGGATAAGGAACATCCGATGCCTCCCGGAGGAGATGAATTTGAAGTCGGATTATTGCAATTACTCGCTAAGGACATCCAAAAGAAAGTCAAATCTGATCCAAAGATCGCGCGCATGGGATGGGATGCTATTCTGGATTCGGACCTCGAAAGGTGTGTCGATGTTAAATGGGATCTCGTTGTTAAAAACCAACGAAATGGGTATTTAGAAATGGCCGGGATTATAAAGAATGTCACTTGTGGGGAGCAGGTTCCTGCAATCTTTCTTTATCCTGACGCAAATTGGAACAAGAGGGCAGTGATCTGGTTAAGCCGTTCAGGAAAGGATGGCCTGTATGAAGGTAATGAACTAAAAAAAGATGTTAAAAAATTACTTCTCAATGGCAATGCAGTTTGCGGTATAGATCTTTTTATGCAGGGTGAATTCCTTAAGAACGGGAAAGAGTATAAGGTCTCTAGGCGAGTCAATAATAACCGGGAAGCCGCTGCTTATACTTTTGGTTATAATAGTACGCTCTTTGTTCACCGGGTCCGAGATGTTCTTACAACAATTAAAATGATTAAGTCTGATAAGCATGGAGCCAGAGAAATTGATTTGGTTGGGATGCGCGGAGCAGGACATTGGGCCGCAGCAGCTAACTATGCTGCTCGGGGTGCAATTGATCGGGCCGTGATAGAGACTGGCGGATTTACATTTCTAGGGATTAAAAGTATTCGTGATCCTGACTTCCTTCCCGGATCTTCAAGATATGGAGACATAGGAGCTCTGATCAAACATGCCAAGAACAAGCCTTGGGTAGTGGATTCGAAGGGTCTTCCTGATTGGATCAGGTCCTAAGATTATATGTATCAGGAAGAGAAAATGACTGGCCCGTCACTTCTGAGAGAGCGAATTTTCTCAACACAGGAAATAATGATTTGAGAAGAATCTTCTATTTCCTGTTCCGTGTTCATTGAAGAGACGGATAATCGGACACTTGATAGTGCGCGTTCATCAGTATGCCCCATCGCTTTCATGATCCTTGATGGTTCCCTAGTTCCTGTGCTGCAAGCAGAACCGCTTGCGATGCAAAGACCCTTATCGTTTGCCAGAATTAACAGATCACCGGCATCAACGTTATCAAAGCTTAGATGAGAAGTGTTGGGTAAACGGAACCGGGAAGAACCATTGCGGTGGGTTCCTTTGATATTGTTCATGAGACTCTGTTCTAAAGCATCACGTAGATGGCTTAGTTTTTCTTGTCCCTGATCATTTAACCTTTCAGTGGCAAGTTCGGATGCTTTTCCTAATGCTACGATCTGTGCAACGGCTTCGGTCCCGGCTCTTTTCCCATCTTCCTGATTT
>JABGYE010000216.1:0-3751 GCA_018675395.1 Akkermansiaceae bacterium | reverse complement strand
GTGATCCGGAAAAGGTTTGCCATTAGGAGCTTTATAGACTTTCTGAGGTTTTGCTTCATTCTGAGCGGAAAGATTAATGCCGAAGGTCACAAAAAAAATGAGAAGTAAGCTGAGTATGCGCATGATATTATTTGGTTTAATTAATATATTTAATGAAACGGTGGGCGATTGACCTTTCTTAGAAAAAATTAAACTTTAGATCAAAAATGGCGGACAGGGTGGGATTCGAACCCACGGTACGATTTCTCGCACACACGCTTTCCAAGCGTGCTCCTTAAACCACTCAGACACCTGTCCAGAATAGAGGGGGATCACATGATTGAGGCAAAAATAGCAAAAGTGCAAGGCCGAGCATTAACAATTATTGCTAATACTGCAGTTTATTTACCAAAAAAGTTTGAACCAGTTGTATTGGGTTATTGCAGAGAACGCAGAAAGGTGCTTATTTCTAGGCCCGGCAATTACCGCCATGCGGGTATAGCTTAATGGTAAAGCCCTAGCCTTCCAAGCTAGTTATGCGAGTTCGATTCTCGCTACCCGCTCCAATTATTTATTTTCTAGTCTATAGTTCTTTTGTTTTTTAAGGCCCTTGATGAATTGTCTAAAAAGGTCGATTAGTTGCAATAATGAAAATCAAGGTTCTGATCCTACTTTTTTGTGTGCCATTATCCGAGGCCTATTCAAAAGTTTATGGCCCTATTTGTCAGTGGTATCAAGATCCATCCACTTCCATGGCAATCCATTGGGTCCAGGAGAAGTCTGGTGAAGATGCTGAAAGCACAGACCGAGCTGATGTGAAGGATTTGGATCTTGAGAGCTTATTATCATATCGATCTGAGGATCAGGAAAAGTGGATAACTTCTCAAGTCACAGATCGTCAGTTCGGGAATACGAAGAATAGAGTCTACTCGGCCGATTTGAAAAATTTATCACCTGACACGCGTTATGCATTCAAAATTAGATATGGTGGGAAAATGTTGGGAATTTGGTTCTTCAGAACGGCTCCTTTGAAGATGGGCAAAGGAATAACTTTTGTGACCGGAGGTGACATGTTTCATACGAGGGAACTTCTTGATCCAATGAACTTACGGGCTGGCACTGAAGATCCTTTATTCGCTCTATTAGGTGGTGATCTTGCGTATGCCAATGGGGTTGATGGGGACCGGTGGCTTGAATGGCTTGAATCATGGAACCGATTTGCGAAATCTCCTCACGGAACATTGATACCAATGGTAGTAGTGATTGGAAATCATGAGGTGAGGGGAGCTGCATATAGACCAAATAATGCACCTCCAAGATCTGAGGCGCCTTACTTTTATAGCCTCTTTTATGGTTTGGATGAAGGGGCCAGATACGCCATTGATTTTGGGGATTATATGACTGTCGTAGCCCTTGATTCAGGTCACACGGAGAATGTTGCGGTTCAAGTTCAATGGTTAAATAAAACTCTGGGTGAGAGAAAAAATTTCACGTATAAGTTTGCTTGTTATCATAGGCCGGCATGGGGTACTGGAGTCAAAGAAGATGCTGTGGACATTCAACGTCTCTGGTCTCCAGTCTTTGAGAAGCATCAGGTAGACGCAGCTTTTGAAAATGATCATCATGTCTACAAGCGCACATATCCGTTAAAATCGGGTAAGAGAGATGATATTAATGGAGTAGTGTACATTGGAGATGGGGCCTGGGGGACCAGAACGAGAAGAATAGCTGGGAACTGGAAAGTGAGACGTCCTTTTCTGGCCCATGCAGAATCGGTTAACCATCTCATTAAGGTAAAAGTGGAAAGAGGCAAGCTTACGTACAAGGCTCTTGAGGCTGACGGATCCATTATTGATGAATATCAAAGGATAAATTTAAAAGAGAAATAAAAAACCCCCGCACCCGAACAGGTGAGGGGGTTTAGTATACTATAATAAATTATTGGGCTTGTAATAATTTAACAACGTTATCAAGTCCCTTACTCATAGCGAACTGGATGGCGGTGTTGCCGTTGCCTCGAATTTCTGGATTGGTGCCATGTTTTAGCAATATCTTGATACATTCAAGGAAAGGCTTGTTAAGTTCGTCCTGTCCTTTTTGCATCTTCCAGATGGCATAATGGATGGCGGTTTGCCCGTTTTTCGTTCTTAGGTTTGGGTCAAATGCATTTTCCTTAAGTAGGAATTCCAACATCAGTGGCTGTCCCCAGAAAGCAGCTTCGTGTGTCGCAAATCCGCCATTGCCGTTGCGGGAGTTAAGTTTAGCTCCATTAGCGATGAGTATTTTTGCTGCGTCAATTTCGGAGGATCCTGTCGTTACGTTTAACGGGGTTTTTTGAAACCTAGAAGATTGATTGACATCGGCTTTATTCTTGAGAAGTAATTTAACGATGTCTAAATGGCCACCCACGGCAGCATAACCAAGTGCTGTATAGGAATTTGGCGAGGTTGTGTTGGGATCTACTCCAGATTTTAGAAGTCCTCTTACTTTTTCAATGTCTCCTTTTCGAGCGGCAATGAGTAGTGCCTCATCCGGTAAATCTATTTTTCTAAATAGACCGCGATGTGAATTATTGACCCATGCCTTTGTTGAAGGTTTTGCCGTGACACGAAGTGAATCCTGCATTGGAATGAACTCACCTTCAAGCGGAGTTGAGAGATTGATTTGTCCCTGAAGATTAGCTCCTACCGCAGGGAGCCACCCGTCTTCATCTGTTTGTAGATCTCCGATCCCATTATTGCCGGTGTTGGAGACTAAAATATTGTCGATATAGAGTTTTACCTGTTTCCCCTTCTCAGTAATTGCAACAAGATGATGCATCTTTCCATCGTTAATCTTCGTGTTGTTGCGTGCGAATGCTCCCCCGACATAACTAATATTATTTGTTAATTGGTGCCTATGGATCCGCCAGTCTGACCACCCTGCATCACCTATGGCAACTAGTGTCTGCCATCTCTTATCAAATTGATTTGCACTGAACCATAATGAGGTCGTTAGGCTGCCGCTGGCAGGGGTGTAGTCCGTCGATTTTCCACCGAGAGTGACATATTGATTATCTCCATTAAGATCGAGAGCTTTCCCGATTTTTCCATCTGTGAATCCTGGTGAATTATATCCTTTACCGTCTCTTCCTTTACCGCTCGCATCTTTTAAGTCCCCATCGAATGGCCAGTGACCTATTAGTGATTTAGACGTCTCTTTGGAGATTTCGTTCGTACCTTTACCTCTATTCCAAAGGGTAGTCACTTCATCATCCGATAAGGCCCTTCCCCAAATTTTTAGATTATCGATTTTTCCATTCCATGAACGGTTCTTGTAAAACCAGTTTGTTTGAGATTTTTCGTGATTTTCCTTCCGATTGGTTTCCACAAAACTTCCCGATCCACCTATGAGGAGTTGCGGATCAAGAGTGAAGTCAGTACTCTCCAGATTTGTATTATGACCTTCAATGGCGATTACATTTTTGCCTATCTTGAATGCCCCAGCATAATCGTTTAGTGAAAAGTATTCAGCATTGTTAGCTTCATGATTATTTACGGTAATCTCACCAGTTTTTTCATCAACGATGAGGCTATTAGAATTTAAGAGGCGACGTCCATTCGCATGTAAAACAAAGGCATCATCATAATTAATAAGTAGCCCCAGACTTTTTAGATCTGATCCTTCTGAGATTTCGAATTCCTTACGGATGAATACTTTTGTGTACTTGTTTTGCATCTCAGTGAGCACTGTCTTGTCGTCATTATCTCCATAACCGAATCCAGCTTCTCCG
>JABGYE010000299.1:0-21551 GCA_018675395.1 Akkermansiaceae bacterium | reverse complement strand
TCTGCGAAACAATGCCAACCTTTCCCTCATAGGGCACATCTGATATGTCCTCTTCCTTTTCGATTACTATGGCTTGTGGAAAATCTCCAACGACCCCATTCACTTCAGCGTGTCCCTTTTTTCCTATGATTACAGGAAAGAATCCGGAACCAACTAAAGAGGCAAGAGATTCATGCACCTTATGAACAAGGGGACATGTAGTGTCAACAACTCTCCTGTGAGGCGAAGACCAACGAACCCGATCAGATTCAGAGGCGCCATGAGCAGTAATAATTACGGTCCCCTCAGTGTCTGTCATGGAGGCGTTCAGATCCCCTTCCTTGACCCCATTTTCCGTTAGCTCCTGGCTAACTAACGGATTATGAACCAGCTGCCCAAGGACAGTAACTCCCCTTTCATCATATGTGCTTCTAGTTGCCGCCAAAGCATCCCTAACACCAAAACACATCCCGTAATGAGATGCTAAATGGACATTTACTCGACTCATTATTTCTTTTTCTATCTGCATTTAACTATATACTTTGTGATACAAAGCATTCTTACAAAAAAAATAAATTTTATGAACTTCCCTGCGCAACAATTTGCTCAAGTAACCTCAAATACTCCTTGAATGCCTTTTTTCCTGAACGTGTCAGTAAATATTTTGTCACCTTGCGCCCCTTAAGCTCTTTCTTAGTAGACACATAACTCGCTTTCTGAAGAGATCTCAGGTGAGTAATAAGATTCCCATCACTCATCTTTAACTGATCTTTGAGTTCCTGAAATTTCCATTCACCCCTAGAGGCAAGCATTGTCATTATAGACAACCTGCCTTTTTCATGAATCGTTTTATCAAGCTTATCGAAATCAATCATATCAAATGATCTTCAGGAAACAGGATTCTTTTCCTCCTTGCGTAAAAGAACACCAACGCCATGAACTAAATGTAAAAGTCCAAAAGTCAGCATCATCATCACTGCCCCGGCACCGAGCGTATTAATTCCCAGTATCGCAGACATGGCAGGACCGTACTTCATCCAGACCAAAAATATGACACTTCCGGATATTAAAAATGCCCATCCTAGTCGCCTCAATGAACGCGGCGCCGCTCCACCCATTGATAAAATAGCAACACCGTAGCAAAGGATCCAGACCAGAGCACAAAGCTCAATTTCTTGTTCTACCACTTCATACGAAATAATCCCTCCAGCAATAGCGGCCGGAGCACATGCAAAGCACGTATGTTTTAGTCCTGAAGATAAAAAAGTAACGCCTTCCTTCCTGGCTCGCCTAAATAATAAAAAACCATTGAAGCAATCACCGATGATGAGAGCAATTGCCCAGGTCCAAAAGAACTTATATCCGCTCACATAAATCTCCTTCTGGTCATGATATAAGAAATAAAAGCCAATTAACATTGCCAACAATCCACCGAAAATCGCTGCTGGCGCTGAGAGAGCTCTGTAAATGGTAGCCTTTTCCATCATTCCTCGAATCACCTTCAAATGCTCTAACGCATGGTCTGAATCTTTCATTGCATTAACTTTGTATCACAAAGTTAATGCAATGAAAGGAATTTCTCCTTTTTTATCCAGCTGACAATAGGATCAAACAATCCGAAAACAGTAACGGCTAGTGAGACCCAATTCATAGTCCCTTATGCCATATCGTCATAAATTATAATCTTCTAGTGGGAAATATGATAAGATTCTCAATTTTGCTCTGTTTTGTATGTTATTTATTCAGATATTTAGTAAGATCCGGGCATTATCATTATTTCCGTAATTAAAAAGAATTGTCAGCAATTGACTCTTCCTTGATGACCCAAGACAACCCATTTGAGGATTCCATTTTTGACCCTGACTCATTCATTCAGTCAGGTAAGGGCATCTCGCTTTACCCCACGGAGCTTAGCTTAATTAGAGACCAGATCTTTTCGTCCAGCCAGTCAACGAGCCAGGCAGGTAATATCCTAATGGTAAGTTCTCCAAGTGCAGGCCATGGAAAAACTCACCTCATTTCTGAGGCCCTAAAGAGCCACTCCTCGGTCTCAACACCAGTGCAAATTAATCTATCAACCCAATCGCACTGCGGTTATTCTTTTATTCTCCAACAAATAATATCCTACCTTTCAGATAGACCTCCTGAAAAATCCCTCTCGCCGTTAGCGACAATGACTAGATCATTATTTGCTGACCTTATATGTAATCTCGTCACTAATGAAATTGTGCCGGTAGAAAACAAATCAACAGCCATTAAAGGTCTGAATGAGCATTACGATAAAATGCTCAATCTCAAGGATCGCTCATCGCTCATCGCAGAATGGTTCAAGCAGAACATTACAGCACTCTTTCCTCATCTAGTCACTGCCCTCATCAATAAGACAGGGTTATCAAATGAATCCTGTGAATTTTGGATTGAGATTCTCTACGGATGCGAACTTGATGGACCGGATCTTATAAAAAAAGAAATCAATTCACTAACTGATCATGATGCAAAAAGTCGCATAGGAGAATTCAATACATTCATCACTCAGGACCAGCCTCTAATCCTTGTGTTCGATCACCTTGATCTCTTATATAAGAATACTGAGAAGAGTCTAAAGCTGACGCAACTACTAGCGGACATTACTCAACAAGCTGTGGTCCCTTTGACTATTCTGGCAATCAATGATGATTTATGGGAATCAACATTCACCAATGCCATTCCTTCGGCTATCAGAGACAGGATAAACGAAAGAAATGTACAACTCAAAGGCATACCTTTTCAGACCGCTAAACAACTGATCCGGTACCGTATGGAATGTGCAAATCTAGAATCTGACACCGTTAGTGGCTTTATTGATAGGATAGATTTGGAGAAATTTTATCAATCGACTCCAAAGGAAGGCCTCCCATCACCACGCCAAATCCTACGAATGGCATCTTCAGAATGGGTAAAGGGCAGAACAGAAAAAGTCTTACTAAGCAAACCTTCTGCCGCCAAAAGACCGGAACTTACTCAGCATTCAAATCCCTCGGAAACTTTACAGAGGATTCAGAAAATGATGCGCTCGGTCAATCAAAGGACCGAACCAAAGCCCACTCAATCCACAGAAACCATAGCCGATTTGCCTTGGAAAGAACCTGATGAAAATGCTCCAAGCTCGGTCAAAGATTTCGCCGATCAAAGAAATGAATTATTTTCGAGCGGACAAAGTCTGTTCGACACCGAGGCGATCCGATACACACTCGAAATGGCGGGCAGAAGATCTCCCATTATTGAATATAGAGAATTTGATGTGCATGGAGAATCTTCAGCATCCTCTTGGCTTTCACCCGAAATGGAAATTATCTTCGGATTTGAGCCAGCAGAAAGGATCCCGTACTGGAGGGCCTTAGTGGATCAGGCAGAGAATAGCCCAATGGAAAGCTCCAAAGTTATTGCTTTCAAATCTCCTGACGAAGAAAATTTTCAATTTGATGTATTGAACGGAACCGCAAGAAAAAATCTCGATGTTCTTGAATTAGATCGCGAAGAATTAGCTTCAATCGCCGCAGGAAGATCCATCATAACCGCCTCGAATTCTGAAGAGGAAACATTTTCTGAAATCGCACCGGAACTTGAATTTTTATGGCGGCGCATCACACGACCCGTTAGTAACGTTTCCTCAGAAGATTAGTTAAGCTCAGGCTTCTCTGGAAAAGAGGATAACATTTTATAATAAGGTCCCATCGTAGAAAGAAGCTCTTTCCACAAACTTTCATCAGCATCTAAGCTAGCCGCTATCGGAACCGGTTTTCTTGTTATCCAGGAACGTTGCTGAAGTTCATACTCAAGCTGTCCTTCTGACCAGCCAGAATATCCAACGAATGCCCTAATAAAAAAACCTTCCCTTAACCTATGCAATGCTTCCTCTGATGATAAATGAGTATCAAAACCAAGTTCCTCACCCTGAGCATCCCAATTAATAGAAGCGAAAGTCAACTGATCAGAACTGACAGGCCCTCCCAAAAAAACAGGCAAGTCACCCAGTTCACGCATTGCATCTATCTGAATCAGATCTGAGACCTTCTTCCCCATCGGCTTATTAAGAATGAACCCAGCGGCTCCATCATCATGCTTATGGTTCGTGAGTAAGAGAACACTACGCTCGAAGCCAGGATCCGTTAAAGAGGGATCCGCAAGAATCAATGATCCTTTTAAACATATTTGCTCAGGTTCTTTAAAGCTCACTTCTATTTGTATTTAGTTACCAAATCTGAATTCAATGAATAATTCAAATCCAAATTTGATGAATAATGTCTCATTTTAGGCTGTGAGTAATCCTAATATAAGGTAATCATTAAATCATGCTTGAACTGACCGAATTACTAGAATCCGGAAATGATCTGAATCAAAGCCAAATTACGATGGCCGCAGAGGCATTACTGAAAGAAGATGACGAAACGACAACAAAGACTAAATTTCTCAAAGCCCTCTCAGCCAAGGGAGAAACACCGGCTGAAATCGCAGCTTTTGTTGAAGCTTTTCTTGGACATGCAGTCGATCCAGGTTTTAGACCAAAAGATTGTAACGGGCCCACGATTGATGTTTGTGGGACCGGGGGAGACAAGCTAGACCTATTTAATATTTCCACAGCGTCCGTCTTTGTATTGGCAGGTGGCGGATTGACCGTATTAAAACATGGGAACAGAGGAATCACCTCAAAGAGCGGAGGAGCAGATGTACTCGAAGAACTTGGAGTGCCAATTGATCTTCCCGCTCCTGCGCTGCGTGAGTGTGTTCTTGAAAACGGCGCAGGATTTTTGTTTGCTCCTCTCTATCATCCTGCCTTTAAGGCAGTGGTCCCTGTGCGTAAGGCACTGGCCGGGGAAGGAATAAGAACCGTATTCAACTTGATCGGGCCTCTCCTGAACCCGGTCCGCCCAGAGCATCAATTAGTGGGAGTATTTGATTCGGCCTTCACTTCTCCATTTGCTGAAATCTTAGGCCGATTAGGCAGAAAAAAAGCCTGGGCAGTTCATGGAAAGGGACAAGGAGGAGAAGGGCTCGATGAATTATCTCTTTCCGGAAAAACTAAAGTTTCGGAGTGGAACGGGGGCAGTGTCAACGAATCCGAAATCACACCTGAAGAACTTGGCCTTGAGTCTTGTGCCATTTCTGAACTTAAGGGAGGAGATCCAAAAGAAAACGCTTCAATACTAAACTCCATTCTGGACGGAACGGACTGCGGACCAAAGCGTGATATCGTTGCTCTTAATGCAGCTGCAGGGTTCGTTATTTGCGGCTCGGCGTCTAATATGACTGATGGCTTTGAAATGGCGCTTGAAGTCATTAAAGACGGTCGAGCACATGCAAAGCTTACTGCACTAAGAAGCTTCAGCGCTAAAGAATAAATACTTATTAAATAAAGAGATCAGGCCTGCCCTCACTCTTTCCATTGGCCAGGACGTTTCTTATTTTTCTTGTAGCGGCTTACCATTTTCTGACCCGATGATTTCTCATCTTCTGAGGAAACCTGAGCCCGGATCCCGTCCTCATTCTTAATATTTAGCAGGTTCGATGATTCGTCTGATTTTACATTCTTCCCCCGGCAATCCTCACAATACTCTTCCCCATCATCAGCGACCCTGAAAATAAGATCCTCATCATCATTTTCAGTCTTTCCGCAACTGGTGCACAGATGCAACGGCTCATTTTCTGGAACTTTAGCGGCCTCAAATTTATTTCGCCTGACAGCAACTTGGGCTTTCATTTGCATCGACCTTTTCATTCCCGGCACAAAGACGACAAAGAAATTGCCTAGAGAAATAATAATCGACACTAATAGCCAAAGGTTGGTAACTGCCTCAATAAAAAATAACCCAGCTGAAAAAATAGCAATCCAAAATAATCTTACCGGAATGATACCAAAAAGCCTCACTATGTAATTCGGATTATACACTGCACATGCAAACAGAATAGACTCAATCAAAAGAACACTACTCATAGCTTGTATTTGGCCAGGAATTAGAAATTCCGCAATCACCATACCTGCAACACCGCCAATCAAATACAGCGTCAATCTGAAACTTCCCCAAATACTCTCCAACATATTGCCGAGAAAAATAGAGAAGAAAACGGCAAAGAACATGAATATGATTCCATTGAATCCAACCCCAACTGGCGGAGGCATCACTACAAAACTGACAACCCTCCAAACTTCTCCATTCAAAATTAAATCTTTATCCAGATAAATTTTTAATAGCAGCGCAGGATCATTACGGACCGAAGTGAGAAACCATACTAATGCCTGCAGACACATGATAATCTTCACGATCCCGGGAACCGCAATCCAACCAAATCTACGCTCTAAACGATCAACTAAAGGCATTACAAATAGTCAAAGACCTTCGATGGTATTTCATAAATAAGCAAGACCTTGAAACTCTTCTTTCCTTATTAAAATAATATCAATCGTCACCCTATTTTTTTCCCTTTTCCCTTATCAAAATTAATAAGGATTCGATCTCATTAATTAAAGATAACATGCTCTGCTCATGAGCCATTCGGAGAGCCTTTTCCGCCAAGATTTTGGATTTCATGTACTCCCCTGATTCTAGGTGTGCTGCCGCTAAGATCCTTATAAAATCAGGGTTCTGACTCGCTCCAGGAGAACTCATGAGGAACTCAGCCAGTCTGACCGCTTCTTTCCCATTTCTAAGCTCCTCCTCTTCAGCGGTCGATCTTATCAGAGCAAGCCCACGAAGAGCGGGGATAGTTTTTGAATTTACTTTGAGGGCTTTGGTGAATGCCTCGGATGCTGGCAAGGATTGCCCTAGGGTATAATAGACATCACCTAACAGGGTTAAAGCATTCGAATCATTAGGAAATCGCTTAACTGTTCCGAGAGCCTCTTCAATTGCAGATTTATTTTTTCCTGCCTGAGCAAGCGCATAAATCTTTCTCATGAGCATACTCTTTGAACTAGGATTAAGATGCGATGCCGCTTTGAATTGAGTAAGAGAATCTTTAAATTTCTTCTCTTCTGCAAAAATCTCACCAAGAAAGAAATGGACTTCTGATAATTGCGAGGACTTTCGAGAACCAGGATCACTTCCAGGTATAATCTTGTGAGAAGAAAGAAAATCCTTAAGGTAATCTTCGGCATCACTAACATAACCTGACCTGCGGTATACTGATGCCACTGAAATTGGATCCTTCTTAAATTCCTTACCAGCCCAAGTCCCCCTAAAAGGTGAAGACTCACGCAAAGCAACTTGAGGACCGAGCCCCATCTTTGATTGGTCTTCAAATACCAAATCCACATCAGCAATCCCCTTGTAAATCACAGTCAGCCAGGAACCTTTATCAATCAGAAAACTTGTTGGGACCGGGAGATCTCGGTGCTTATAAATCGTTTCCAGAATTAATGTATTCAAGACACTAACAATACGCTCATTAGCAAATCCGGCCATTCCAACGTAACCCGAATCCTCTAGGATGGAGGTAATCTTTTCAGGTAAGATCTTTTGATCATCGGAAAGCCCATCCACTGAAAGGGCTACGACTTTTAGTCCTGCCTGATTAAAACGCTTATTGGCAGCACCAAATTCCCCAAGCTCCGAGATACAAGGCGCACACCAAGAAGCCCATAAATTGATTAGAACTGGTCCATCTTTCGTTAAGTCATCAATGAAAACAAATTTCCCATTTGCATCGATGTATTTTAATTTTTCAGGTAATTTTAAAGGTTGTGAGAGCCTGATTCTGGCAATCTCTACCGGATCCGGAATGGTAGGGACAGAAGGTACTAATTCAGTCTTAATATCTTGCACTAGAATCGCTTCCGTTTTTCCCTGCCTGATAATAAACTTTTTACCTGAAGATATACCGGCAAATGATTCAGTATGACCGGAGGGCCACCGGACCTTCACCGAATTAATCTCACCCGAAGCACCAAGACCAAAGTGTAACCACTTACTTGATTGACTCAAAAAACTATCCCCGGCATAAAGAGTACGAAAGAGGGTCCGAGATCCGATCTTCATTTCAACCTTAGCCCCCACTGGGTCACGCGGACAATTCTTTTCAGGATCTCCATAGAGTCGTAATTTCACCCAACGGTTACCGGTCCTAAGGTCATTCCTTAACAATCGAAGCCGAGGAGCCGTCCGATTCGTAACACAATAGTCGGGGTCACCGTCATCATCTAGATCAGTGATAGCAAGGCCACGGCCATCATCGAGGAAATCCAGACCAAGTGAATAAGAAATTTCAGTAAATTGACCATTACTGAGGTTGTAAAATGCAGAGTTACGTTCATTCCCACTGAAAGAATTTCCTGACCGAATGCGGCCAGCGAGTTGGGAGAAAGAATCCAAATACGAGCTATCAGGATCACTCGTCTGAGATAGGGGTGATTTCGACACGACCTGCCGCCAGTAAAAGCTTCACAAATCACCAGAGTCCTGCTGCGTAATAAATCCATTTGCGACATATATGTCCTGATAACCGTCACCGTCCATGTCCCCTAGCCTTGATGACCATGCCCAGCGCCCGACGCTGACCCCAGAGCTGAGACTAACATCACTGAAGAAACCGTTGCCTATATTTTTGTATAACGAATTCCCACGCGCATGCCTTCTATAATAGTCCTTTGTGATTTTATCAGCTCCCTTATGAAAACGATCTTGTGAACTTATCCTGTGCCCTGCAGAGGAAAACATATTGCCCACATAAAGGTCCGGCTTGCCGTCATTGTCATAGTCTCCCCACGAAACAGACATGCCTGGACCCACATCAACTACTCCCGCCTCCTCGGCAACGTCCTTAAAACGAATCCTTGATCCCTCGTTCTTATAAAAATTATTTCGCCCAAAATCATTTGCCACATAAAGGTCAAGGTCTCCGTCGTTATCATAGTCCTCCCATGAAGAGGCATAACTAAACCTACGATTATTTTCATCGAGACCTTCTTTCTTAGTCACATTACGAAATGCCCAATTACCATCGTTTCGAAAGAGTGCATTCCTGCCCCCGTTATTTGCATCGTGGTAAGGAACTGGCCTTGCAAAGAGATGATGCCTATTAACTCCGGGTCTCTTATTATAGCAACAAACATAAAAATCGAGATCTCCATCAACGTCATAATCAGCTGCTGATATTGAGTAAGGAACAGCCGCAGGAAGAACCATGGAAGCGCGCTTAGTAAAATTGCCTTCCCCGTCATTATCCATGATAACGACACCATCAAGGACACCTGAAATTAAATCCTGGTCCCCATCATTGTCCAGATCAACGAAAAGGTTACCATGGCAGGAGTCTAGGAAATTTGTTCCTGATGCCACTGATCGGTCCTCGAAAGTTCCGTCAACATTTTTGATATAAAGACGGTTCGGCAACCCACCAGGCTGAGCTACATACATATCATCCCGCCCATCGTTATTAATGTCCGCAACGGCTACTCCTTGCCAACCTCCAACGTCGATACCCGTCAACATTTCCAATCGCCCGGTCCAATGGTCCTGTCCTCGATAAAATTGTTCAGCAAATTCAGGGACTTTACCTAATGAGGACTGAGTCACATCAACAAACTGTCCGATCGATGAATAAACAGCACGAAAAGAACCGTCCACTCTGAGAAGTTTCATCTGATCCGATTCAAGATCCCACTTTAAATTTAGGGTTCCTTTTAATTCACGAAAAACTCCATCATGCCTGCCGGCAAAATGTACAATCGCCTCACAACTCACTTTCTTCTTTCCCGAATCTTCAATACCAACGACCTTAAAGTTTGAACGTTCGACTCGACCCCTCAGTGCATGGTCATCAAGAAGTTCACTCATTGACTCTGAAAGCACAGTCTTGATTTTTGGCTCATCCTCCGGACTAAAAAGAAGAACTTTTCCTTGCTCAAAAGATTCCGGAACTTTGGGGCACATGAAGGACGCGCCTTCAAAGTCCGGAGAACACAATGAATTCATATAAATCTCCCAACCCTCGTTATTGATGAGCTTTTTACTTAACGCTTTAAGAGAAGAAACAATTTCATTATTCCATTCCTCAATTTTCCATCCACCGTCACCCGGATCATAGGAAGGAACCTCTGTCTCAGTCCCTGGCACTACAGGAGCAATATCTCCTTCAATTTCCATGACCTCAGACCCTGAACTTTTTCTTTCTTTCTTTTTACATGAAATAAGAAAAGGCGAGAAGAACAGTAAAACTGTTACCAAAGATCTGAAAAGAAATAGCACTGGATATAATTTATCCCACAAAGAGCACCTGCAAAGCAGGAAACAATCACTGTTAAATTAAAATGAATTATTCAGTAACATCACGAATACGAATAAAAAATCTTGGAGGCAAAGGCTCTTCAATAATGATCTCGTACGTTGTCTCTCCGCCTTCTCCCGGAATACTGTCATCGTACTCTTCCCAACTGCCTTCGTCTACGCCACCCAAAAGGCCCGTTGATATATCAACGGCATAATTACGACCTGCCCCTGACGGCCAGGTAACGAGAAGAGACGGTAATTCAGGATCATATAAAATATCAGTGACTTGCAAACCTTGAGCCAAAGCTGCAAGGAACGGAGTCCCGTCAGGCTGACTCGCTCCAGGAGGAATGCGGGTATCAACACGCAACCAGTTCGCGGAACCGTCCGAACCATCCGAACCATTGCCATCAGGACCTACCGGGGTAAGGGCAATATCAACAATGTCTCCAGGATTTAAATTCTCATACCAGGTCCGAATTTCCCCTGTCCCATCATTGCCCGCAAATGAAAGAGTATCAACGAGCGAGCCATTCACGTAAAGGCTTCCAGTTACGCCTCCACCATTGAGGTTATTCTTTCGGGTATGCCATGTGAGACCCACTGGAGTCTCGGAGGTAAGTTCAGATGCGGTCCAACGGCGAATGGTCCAGTGCTCCTCGTTAGGGGCGCTGTTCGTTCCGTTCGGATGACTCCCTTCCGGACCACTGAACAATGTCCACGGAGCAGCGGACGGAGCAAGCCTCCAGTTAGGCCTCCAGTGCTCAGCCCCATCAAAAGCAACGAAGTCCTCGGTCGGGTCATATTCTTCTACTTCTCCACCATCAGCAGTGAGATTTCGATACCCATAGTTCCAGTCATCTTGCCCCTGAGTGCCCGAGTATTCTTCGTACGAATCAGCGAGAAGCGTGGAAGGGTTAATGTCAGGATCGAGAGGATCAAAGAACCTAGCAATCTCGTATCCGTCAAGCGCACCATCTCCGTCCGTATCTTTCTTCAATGGATCGGTTAAATGAGTCTCTATTTCCTCACCGTCTTTGATCCCATCACTATCGGTGTCAGCATTGTTTGGCAAGGTAACAAATCCATTATCATCGCTGAGCTCATTTCCATCAGTGATCCCGTCATTGTCACTATCATTACTTTTAGGGTCCGTCTCATACTCACTGATTTCATCGCCATCACTGAGCCCATCATCGTCCGTGTCATCGTTATCAGGTTCGGTCCCGAGTCCAAATTCACTCAGATCAGAAAGACCATCGTCATCAAAATCAGCATCTCCAAGCCCACTAAGTTTAGTCAAATCCCCAGGAAAAATTGCTAATTCCCATGCATCAGGTAACTCATCAGCGTCAGTGTCCTCTCCTGTCTCTGGAATAAAAGCATTGCCATCAGGTTGGACCGGGTTAGTCGGTATTCTCTCATCAATCCTGATCCAGTTTATAGAAGAGTCGCTACCATCATTTGTACCAGTCGTTCCGACCGGACTATGCGCAAGATCAATGAAATCACCCGGGCTAATATTAGCATAAACTGTACGCGTCACTCCTTCTGTGTCACTACCTGCGATAGCAAGAGAATCTATGAGCATTCCATTGTGATGAACTGATCCGGTCACTCCGTTACCGTTAGCATTACCTTTCCGCAAATGCCAAATGAGAGCGACTGACGTGACCGTATCGATCTCCTCTCCAGACTTCGCGGTCCATCGACGAATCGTATGATGCTCATCCCCATTATTAGTCCCGTTAGGATGAGTCGCTTCCTTTGCAAGATATGTCCAAGGGGGTGCGCCTGCAGTGTTAAGGTCCCACGCATTACCGCTCCATTGTTGCTGGACCCCGTCCCATCCTCCATCATTTGAACCGCCAGTGTAAGGAATGAAATCTGTCCTAGCATCATAATTATCTCCTGCCCCGTCAGCTGTGACATTGCGCCATCCATTTATCCAGTTGTCCTGTCCCTGAACTCCCCCGGACCATTCAGAAGATGAATCACCCAAAACCAAACTCAGAGGCGTATCATCCGAACGAGTCGGATCACTGTTAAATGATATTTCATCACCATCAGAAAAACCGTCACCATCGGTATCAGAATCAGTAGGGCTAGTCGGCGGATCTCCCTCAACTTCGTCCCCGTCCGCTATTCCATCCCCATCAGTGTCAGGATTCGTTGGGTCACTGGAATGCTCGTCAATTTCAGCAAAATCATCTAACCCATCCTCATCCGTGTCAGATTCATCAGGATTTGTCTTGTTATTAAATTCTTCAAGGTCACTGAGCCCGTCCTCATCATAATCCGCCACTCCATCCCCATTGAGAGCAGACAGATCACCGGGAGCGTAAATTTCCTCCCAAGCATCTGATAAGCCATCGTCATCATCGTCATCAGCAGTCGCTGAAATGAAAGAAGATCCGTCAGGCTGTGTCTCAGTATCATTGACCTCATCATCAACAATCATCGAAAAGAATGACCCGTCCGACCCATCGGAACGATCACCATTCGGACCGACTGGGGTCAACGCCAAATCGACAACGTCACCCACCTCTATATTAATGAAGTAGGTCCGTGAAAATCCTTCTCCAGTGTCTGTTGCTCCGGAATCAACCAGTACTCCATTATGATGCAGTGAGCCTCCGACCCCTGATCCGTTAAGATTCTGCTCTCTGAGGCTCCAGGTAAATGCAAGGGGCCCCTCACGGTCAGACTCCCATCTCCTTATGGCCCAGTGCTCTTCATTGGGTGCGCTGTTTGTGCCATTAGGATGACCTGAATCAGATTTAACTAAAGTCCAAGGTGCGCCGGATGGTGCGAGCCTCCAGAAGTCACCTCTCCAAGCCTCGTCCTTGTCAAAGGCAATAAAGTCTTCAGTTGCATTATAGTCATCACCTCCACCGTCTTGTGTGTAGTTACGATATCCTGAAATCCAACCATTCTCACCTTGAGTCCCGTCGAAACTAAAATCATTGATTGAATTAGCAATTTCAACAGCCTCGGATCTGATCAGAAAAACCGATACTAATGTGAAAAACAAAATGAGAGAGCGATGTTTCATCATGACAAATATTATCATGATGATGCCACCGCAAATCAATAAAATTCCCAACTCTTCCCTTAATAATACAGAAAAAACAAACTTATAGAAAAATAGGGCTATAGCCCGGAATACACGCGCTCAAGACAAAGAAGTGAATAGCATGTACTCAAGACCGGATCCTTTTCCCACCAACGACCATTCTCATTGATCCACGATCCGTCTGCTTTCTGAAGATTAAATAGCCTCTTAGTTAATTCCTCTCGCCAATGAACTTTTTTACCTCCTTCTAACTCGAACTGATCAACGTCAAGAATACTAAGAGCCTTTGACATTGTGTTATAATAATAAAAGAGACCCTGCTGACCCATTCCAGGGTTCTGGGTAATTGAGTAGTTTTTCTTCAACCATTCGAGCACAGCAACCATCCTAGGATCTTTCTTATCCATATCAGCATAGACAAAACTCAACAGGCCCGCGTAACTCATGCTTCCATAGGAGCGAAGAGCCACCTTCCCATCGCCGCCCTCTTCGGTCGCCATACTTTTTCCGGGAAAATAAACAAATCCGCCTTGATCCTTCTTGTCCTTACTTACCCATTCGGCCTTATTTGTTTCGGGTCTTTGCTGACAATTAGTTACAAAAGTAATGGCCGCGTCCCAGTCAAGATCCAAGACCTCACCCTGAACGTCTTTTATTAGATCCTTTGTATAATGCAAAGCTTCTAACGCATGATAGGTATTTGAAAGGTCCGGGTGCGAATAACTGGACCCGTACCCAACGCCACCATCAAAAACGTTATCAGCTTTACCCTTTCGATCAAAGTCTGATTGCTGATTAACTAAAAATTTACGCGCGTTAAGAATCAACTCTTGGTCCTTAGATTGACCCGCTTCGAGTAATGCCATCATGCAGATAGATGTATTATAAGAACCGAGTCCCTTGCCATAAATCCCTCCGTCAAGCCTCACTTTACTGCGAATAAATTCTAAACCCTTCGAAACGCCCTTAGGAAGAGCAATTCCTTCACGCCCAGGATCACCCAGAATTGATTGAACGACTAGCCCAGTGACTGCAGGGTATTGTTCTTCTCCCCATCTTCCATCCTCTTGCTGATTTTTAACCAAAAAAGTAATCCCCTTGGATACGGCGTGCTGAACTTCTCTCTTTAATGATTCATTTTCCTGAGCCTGAGCATAGGCAGCTCCGCTCAATGAAATGCTTATTACAAACGTTGTTAGAATTTTTCTCATTACTGTTGGTAGTTTCAAATAATTAAATCTTTTCCTTCAGATGTTCTTTTTCTGATTTTTCTCCGAGTCGCCGGTCAGCCGGCACTTTCGCATCCGGCAAAGGCTTAAATATCACTGTAACCTCAGTGTCAAGTGGTGGAACTTTGGCCGCGATCGGAAACCATAATTCATCATCATCACTCCCGGGATTAAAAGTATTACATAAAGATCCTTCAAAACGATAAATCGCAGCAATGGCCCCATCCTCCGCAGCAAGAAAATAACCATCTATGACTTTGGACCCTGTATATGTCCAACTGCCAGCGCCGACGACCTTTTTTGTGTTGGCATTATGGACCCAATTACCAATCGGCTCAGTCAATGTCTTTCCGTCCTTAGCCTTATACTTAACAAGAATCTCCATTCTCCCTTTGCCGTCATCCTTAAGGACCCCCATCGGCTTACCGTTCTCATTAAACTTTCTATATATCTGGCGAGCCGATTACTCCCACCTAAGCAATTTCATAGCAATCTGAATTTCAAATGGAGTGACCTTTGTTGAGAGAAGGCTCTCATGTAACTTGCCACGGAACTCATCACAAATGGCAAACTCAAGAACAACTTCATTTTGGTTCACTCTGCATGGGAACCAAAGTTCCTTCGTCTTGGGATTGAACGAAAGTTTTCCAATCCTGTATTCCTCTTCCGAAATCTTAACAGGCTTAATATCTTTTGGTGGCTTTGTCGGTGACTGAGCCTGCCCAAGAGCGGCAAGTTGGGTCATTGCCAAAGAAGCAAACCCAACAAACAAAGAAACTAAAAGATGCCGTTTCATCAGATCAATCTATTCCTTATGAGGCTTTGTTCCAGAGGATTCATTATAAAATGGTAAAGGAATCAAAAGTAATTTCAGAACCTCTAAAAGTCTCAAAATCCAATTACTGGCAATTATCTGCATATTACTTTTCTTCAATACAATAACTCCACCGATGAAAATTTATTAGGCTCCTTTAATTAATTGCCCTCAACAACGATGATTTTTTGTAATAAATGCATAGATCATCGTGAGTTGAATGGTTAAACTCCATTCTTAGCTAATCCCTCACAGCACAAATGAAATTATATACTCTCCTATTCACGTTAATTCTAACGAACTTAACATTCGCAAAAAGACCCAATATCATATTCATCTTCACGGATGACCACGGGTACCAAGCAATCAGCGCGTACGGATCAAATCGCAATAAAACACCCAACATCGATCGCATCGCCTCAGAGGGAATGCGATTCGAAAATTGCTTCGTGACCAACTCCATCTGCGGACCCAGTCGCGCTGTCATTCTAACAGGAAAACACAGTCACGTTAACGGCTTCATGACAAATGGTGATAGATTCAACGGATCACAACAAACATTTCCAAAACTCTTGCAGAAGGAAGGGTACCAGACAGCCATATTTGGGAAATGGCACCTAAAGTCTGATCCTACTGGATTCGACAAATGGAAAGTTCTTCTGGGACAAGGACCTTATTATAACCCTCCAATGAAAAGCGTAGAGGGTACTAATAAAATTGAAGGTTACACTACAGACATCATCACGGATCTTACTCTCGAATGGCTCAAAGAAGGGAGAGACAAGGATAAACCTTTCATGCTCATGTGCCAGCACAAGGCACCTCACCGTAACTGGCAACCGGGACCTGATCATTTAAACCTATACGACGACATTGAAATGCCTTACCCAGAAACTTTCTGGGACGATTACAAGGGAAGGACAGTAGCCGCATCCACTCAGGCCATGACTGTTGCGAAGCACCTTTCCGCTAACGACCTGAAACTTAATAAACCAAGGAACCTCACCACTGCACAATTACAAGCGTGGAACGCAGCCTACGAACCAAAGAATAAGGCCTTCACAGAAGCCAAGCTGGAAGGTAAGGAGAGAATCAAATGGCAGTACCAAAGATACGTTAAGGATTATCTCCGCTGCGTTGCAAGTGTAGATGACAATATTGGACGAATCCTTAAGCATCTTGACCAGAGCGGATTAGCAGAAAATACGGTAGTAATCTATTCATCTGATCAGGGCTGGTATCTCGGTGAACACGGATGGTATGATAAGAGATGGATGTATGAAGAAAGCTTCAAGACTCCGCTCGTCGCACGGTGGCCAGGAAAAATAAAAGCAGGAACAGTCAATAGAGACTTCGTTTCCAACCTAGACTTCGCACAGACCTTTCTAGACATTGCCGGGGTCAAAGAGATTCCCGAGCCGATGCAAGGAAAATCACTGGTACCGGTCTTTAAAGGCAAGACACCTGAGGATTGGAGAAAAAGCTTTTACTACCATTATTACGAATTCCCAGGAGCTCACTCAGTCCGACGCCATTACGGGGTTAGGACAGAGAGGTACAAACTCATTAATTTTTACAACGTCAAAGCATGGGAATTATTCGATCTTGAAAAGGATCCGAACGAACTCAAGAGCGTATACTCAGACACTAAATACTCAGACACCGTAAAGACACTCAAAGAGGAACTCGCAAAGTTAAGGACACAATACAAAGTTCCTGAGGATACCCGTCCAGTCAGAAGGGCACCGAAAAAGCCCAAGCAAAAAAAACAGCAAAATAACAAGAACTCTAAGTGAGGCACTTGCCCACTATCATTACTCTCCTTCTGTTCTCTACGGCCATCACGGCCACGGAGAATGAGACACGTTTTAATCCTCCTCATCAGGGATCCTATCTAGGAGTCCGCATCAAAGAAACCGGGAACGGATTTCGAGTCGATGAAGTGCTCGCACGAGGAGCCGCGGACCGGACCGGGATAGAAGAAGGTGACATCATTGTCAGGGTCGGGAATTGGCGATTTAATCAAGGCATCCCGCTCACTGATCACTTGAAGGGACTCAAACCTGACCCCACTATCATTCAAGTATTAAGGGACGGATCAGAACTCGATCTCCAGGCCAACCTTGACCCATTACTGGTTCGTGATGCAAAAGAAATAAACAGGATCATTTCCAGAAACAGACTCTTCAAAAAAGGTCTATCAAAAATGGAAGCTGATGGACTCCCTCTAGAAGAGAGACTCACTAGGGCCGTGCATGAAAATAAAAAGCGTGAAGGTGTCTATGAAGAAATGAACAGAATCGTCGATCAGTTCAACCTTTCCCATACAGCGATTATTACTCCTTGGGTATCCAAAAATCTATTCGGTGCCGGCGAGCACTTTCATCTCGGCGCCTACTTTCAATTGGTAGAACTGAATGATCAGCAAAAATATTTCATCAGATCAATGATGCATGGGTCACCGGCGCGTGAAGCGGGACTCTTGATCGGAGACGAGATAGTCTCAGTCAATGGAACCAACTTCAATAAGTCCCCAAGAAAAACAATCGCGGGGTATGAGGATCACCGGAAAATATATACGACTCAGGTGGACCGAGACGAAACGCTCACTATCGGTTTCCGCAGAACAAAAGGCGGCTCATTAAAAACAGTTAAAATAACCGTGAATACTTCTCTAAATGGGCCTGACTCTGTCAGAAAAAGCATCCGCACTGTCCCCACAGGAGAAGGCAACGGCATCGGTTACATCCATCTGTGGGACTTCATGTCCAGAGAAACCGCTTCTATTTTGAAAAGCGCTTTAAAAAAAGAACTAAAAAATTCAAAAGCATTAGCTATCGACCTTAGGGGAAGAGGGGGAAAGGTCATGGTCATTAACATGATTGCCAGGACCCTTAAAAATGAGAAACGGCCCATCGCTCTTCTCATCGACAGAGAAGCTCGGAGCGCGAAGGAAATGCTAGCTCATCGACTGCAGGGAACTCCTCACGTGACACTAATCGGAGAAACATCGGCCGGGGCCGTACTCCCAGCAAATTTTATTGATCTGCCCGGTGGAGCAAAATTAATGATCCCCAATCAGCGCGGTGATTCAGATATTCTTCCTTTCATGAAAAACCAAAAACTCGAAGGACGCGGAGCCATTCCTGACATTAACGTACTATTTGAACTTCCCTTCAAGGCAGGGACCGATCCAATCCTAGATGAAGCTATTCAGGTCCTAAAAAAACAACTCTCCGGCCATCTGCTCCGAATATAATCCTATCGATGATAAGGCTCTCCACGCTTCAATGTGTGAACCCTGTATATCTGTTCAACAGCAGCAAGCAAAGCCAACTCATGCTGAAGAGTAAGGCGCCCAAATGAAATTAATAAATCAGCCGCATCACGCACTGACTCATCATGGCCGTCGGCTCCTCCAATAAGTACAGCCACTGACTTACAAGCCCCATCCATTTCAAGAGAACTCACTTTTTTAGACAATCCCTCAGTGTCAATGAGCTCACCACGCTCATCAAAAACAATCCTAAAAGAACCTTCACTGGCCTTCATTAGTCGTTCTCCTTCCTCTTTAGATGAACCGTTCTTGACCGCAATAAATTCCGCATTGCAATACCGCCGCAGCCTCTTCAAATACTCCTCAGTCCCTACTTTCGCATATTCTAGGGAAGGCTTTCCAACTACTACGAATTTCCACTTCATTTATTCGTTCCTTCTATCGACCGAAGTATCAGCCAGTTTGTTCTTCAATGACCTTACCTGATCCTCGAGCTTATTCATCTCCTCAACCAAAGCGCTATAGTCTCCCAACTTAGAACTAGAGCCCTTATCATCATTATTCATCTTCGCGGTTTCCTCCTGCGCCTCCTGCATACCGGTCATAATCACTCCTATAAAAAGGTTCAACATTATCATTGTTCCGAAAAGCACAAAAGTCACATGAAAGACCACTGAAGAAATGATTGATCCCTGAGGTTTAATTCCTGAGTAGCGTGTCATTTCTGCAACTTCGTACCCATACTTGTCTGACCCATACATGTTAATATACATAATATCAGTCCAGTCCTCCAGAGTCACTACCCTGAATAAGGACAGCATCGAATCACCGAGAGTTGCATAATGCTTAGGGTCATTTTCCCCAAAAAGCATCACTCCAAGAACAGCATAAATATAAAAAAGTATAAAGAGAAGAATCGTCACGTAAAACATAGACGGAATACTTCTCAATAATGCTACCACAAGAAGTTGAAGCCTTGGAACAATACTTAAGAGTCGGAGAACACGTAAGACGCGGGCGAGTCGAAGCACTGCAACATATTCAGCCTCAAAGGGCATGAAACATATAAGAACGATCAGGAAATCAAAAACGTTCCAGCCATCCTTAAAGTAATTAGTAGGGCGAGGCCAGTGCGATATAATTTTCAACAATGCCTCAGCTGCAAAAATATATAAAACAACCGAGTCCAAGAAATGGATGAGTGGTCCGTGCCGGCCCATGATGGATTTTGAGGTCTCCATGCCCACTAGGAGCGCAGCTACAAGAATGACAAAAATGATCGAGTACGTAAATGACTTGGACTCGACCAATGAGATGATCCTTGGAAAGGTTCCTGTTCTTTTCATTGAGAGGAACTATTACAATTCTTAATACCTAATCAAGCATTGAAACACACATTAAGAACATGACCGTTAACTTGATGCGTATATGACTACGATTCATCATTCACTGGAATAAAGAATAACAAAAATTAGATTTATTTATTTAAATCCTTCGCTATGCCAATGATTTAGCATCTTTAGTTTTTTTTTCTATTAACTCAGCCAACCAAAGACCAATGCAGATCAGAATTAGCTGGATAAATAGTCTTATAATATGGCCATTTAAAGTAAGGAAAGTTCTATTAAACGGCACATCGTTCAGCCACATATTTAAATTAGCTAAATAAACACACACTAGAAAACCCGTAAAATAACGAGCTGCTAATGGACGACAAACGGGCAACATAATCCCTACCCCAATAATAATTTCCAACACTCCGCTCGACAGTGTCCAGAAACGCGGAAATCCCAAATAATCAGGAACAATTAAATCAAATATTTCAGGCCTAATGAGATGATCCCAACCTATCCGTATCATTATTAAACCCAAAACGATTCCAACGAGGGTCCTAAACCTTATAGGCATAAATGACGTTTCTACATTCAGGTCTTAGATTAGAGACTACAAGGAATCACCTTCAGTCACTCGGAAAAATAGCTTTCTTGAAACTGCAGGATCAGGACTAGAACCTGTCGGGTATTCGAAGTCTGTAATTTTTCCCTGTGAAGGGAACCCATCATCAAGCTCCTCCCATTCATCCATCAGGTCTGTCTTGACCCAAATAGCATAAGATGCATTGGGTCTGGAGTTCCAACTGAATGTTATATTGCCTTCAGCGTCACGGGTAACATCCGTAATCCTGAACTGACTCCCTCCTGCAAGCCTAAGAGGATCCATCCCATTGGCCAGATCAGCGACACGGTCCTCCTGCAATACGGCCTTCCATAATGAGACATCATCAACGAGACCGTTAACCCAATGGCTCGGAGAGGCCCGGAGGATTCCTCCGATAGTCGTCGTGTCGAGTGGACTCGTTAACTCCTTGAATATCCAATCATCTCTATCCAGAACACCATCAATGAAGAGCTGAATTTTTTGTTCTTTTCCGTCATAAGTATATGCTAAATGGTGCCATTCCCCGTCAAGCGGTTCACCGACTGAAAATTGATGATTAGGAGTGCCTCCGTCTCGCAAATAAAGATCGACCGTGTTATCTGATCCATTATTTCTAGTCCCAAGGTTAAAGAGTGGATCGCCGCTAACGGTTGATCCTTCCGAGAAGAAGCGCAAATCGTTCTGACCGGACCCTGTAATCTTAACCCAAAGGGAAATTGTATAGAGATCGAACTGATTGATCGGTAATTCTTCACCCTCCTCATTATTGTGAACCAACATCGTCTCTACTCCATCAAATGAAGCTACTGCACGGCCCTGATCATTAACAAAATTACTCGTCTCCATACTTACCAAATTAAGATCATATCCATTCGGACCGAGATCAGGCGTGCTCTCCCCGTCAGTCCCGTCAAGTGGCCAGTAGGCCACTAATGAATCTGAAAGAGTAGATGAGGGAGGATCTTTCGGGTCCATAGGATCGGTCCCTTCTTCAATT
>JABGYE010000354.1:0-11410 GCA_018675395.1 Akkermansiaceae bacterium | reverse complement strand
GGAGTTCCTTATCGAACCATTCTCCAAGGCCCGGCTTGTAATCCCACATGTCTAGCTGAGATGGGGCCCCGGACATGAAAAGATAAATCACCCTTTTTGCTTTAGGCGCAAGGTGAGAGAGTTGATCTATTGGATTGTTAGGGGTTGCCCCGAACAGGTCCGGATTCATTAATGAACCAAGAGCAGCAGTGCCGATTCCGGCAGATGCTTTTCCGAAGAAATGCCTTCTTGTTTCGATGAGTTCTGATTCTCTAATAGGATCCATTTTTAGCCTTTAGTAACGATTTCGCTCAGGTTCAGTATCAAGTGAGTGATCATTGTCCATGAAGCAAGTTCAGCGGCATTGAGTGTCTTATCTACGCCTGATTCTCCGGTAGATAGAATCTCAGTGACAGTGCCATTATTATTGGAGAAATCCTTAAGCTGTTCGTTATAGAGATTAAGGATTGAGCTTTTTTCTGTTTCACTTGGAAGTCTTCCGAGCGCCGTACGGAAAATAAACATGATACGTTCCTCGGTCCCGTTACCTCCTTCCCTCATGGCTCTTTCTCCGAATTTCCGTGCTGCTTCGAAAAATTGGACATCATTCATCAGTACTAGTGCCTGTAGTGGAGTATTTGTTCTTTCTCTGCGTACTGTGCAAGTTTCCCGGTTAGGTGCATCAAAGATTGCCATGGAGGGCGGATGAGAGGTTCTCTTCCAGAAAGTGTACATGCTTCTTCTGTAAAGAGCTTCGCCATTGTCCTGCTTAAAAACGGACGTGTTACTTCCTCCAAAACCGACGGGCTTCCAGAGCCCCGCTGGCTGGTACGGTTTGACGCTCTTTCCTCCGATTTGATTTCCTAGGAGGCCGCTCATTGCTAATGCCTGATCTCTAATGGATTCTGCATCGAGACGGAACCTTGGTCCGCGAGCAAGGATTCGGTTCTCTGGATCTTGTTTGAATTTCTCTGGATTCGCTTTTGAGGATTGTCTGTAAGTCGATGACATAAGTATCTGTTTGATGAGACGTTTGACATCCCATCCCGATTCCATGAAATCAACGGCCATCCAGTCCAGAAGTTCCGGATGAGAGGGCTGTTCTCCCTGAACACCAAAGTCTTCGGAAGTTTTAACTAAACCTGTACCGAAGAGTTGCTGCCAGAACCTGTTCACCGTGACTCTTGAAGTTAGTGGTTGTTCTGATGAGACCAGCCATTTGGCCAGACCAAGACGGTTAGGGGGAGCATCTTTATTAGGAGGAGCGATCCATTCTGGAATATTCGGGCTGCCCTTTTCCCGTTGCTGGGTGTATTCGCCTCGCTCAAGAATATAAGCTTGTCGCGGTTCTTTTCGATCTTCCATGATGAGGGTTGAAGGAATTACTTTTTCGATAGCAGTTAACCTGCCCTTGGCCTCTGATTCTCTTCTGAGAGTAGGTTCGAAATTTGCCTTTGTTTCCGGATTTACTTTGAGGAAGTAATGAGTCATGAGCCGGTTCTTTTGTTCTTCGGTCCTCTGGTCCGATTTTACTTTGAGTGCTTCCTGAACTTCCTTCGGCAGTGAGGACGAGTGACCCTTTAGCTGGTACTGTTGCCAGAGCGAAAAGGAAGCCAGCTGTTTATCTGAAAGTTTTCTTGTGACTATACCTGATTTGTCCCAGTGAACTTTTCCGCCGAATTGAGTGAAGGCCCAACCATTAACTTTTGAGCCAAGGCTGAGTCCAACCGTTTTGGCGGGAACTTCGAGTCTGACCCATTTTCCTTTCTCTGGAAGTTCACCCATAGGGAAATTTGTGTGATCGGTTTTACCTTCAATGCTATAGCCTTTGTTGGAGCCCCAAAATGCACGATGATTCCAGTCATTGGTTCTAAATTGTAATTGGATAGTTTCTGGAGGATTCTTCGAGTCTAGGTAAACGTGCGCGAATAGAACATCCCCTTCGGCTATGATTAGAGGAGGATTAGCTCCTTCAAAAAAGTGCTGGCTTAATCCGGTTGCTGTCCTTGTGGTTGAGGTTTCACCGCTGAGGACCGGATTCTCTTCTGATTTCTTAACAAATTTCCAGGACTTGTCTCCTTCATTCCCTAGGGGTTTAGCCTTTGCGGGTATTGAATCTTCTATCCAAACAAATTCTGAAGTGGAGTCAAGTGCCTTGAGTTCTTTGCCTGCTTGAGGATCTTGATAATCAATGTGCTTTGTGATTTCTGGTATCTCATTTTGTGCGGCATTGATTTTGTCCTTTAGAAAAGTCATTTCTGCTCTTTGAACTTTAGTTGGAGCCTTCATTGATGGTGGAGGAAGTAATTTGTTTCCGTCCATTGCTTTTTCGGTCAGGCTGTAGAAGTAGGAGAAGAGTTGGTAAAATTCTTTTTGGGACAGAGGATCGAACTTGTGATCGTGACAGTTTGCGCACCCCGCAGTGAGGCCTAACCAGACGGTCGAAGTTGTCTCGACTCGTTCGACTGCGTATCTAACATAATATTCTGCGTCAATGGATCCTCCTTCGCCAGTAGTTACGTTGCATCGGTTGAATCCTGTGGCCACTTTCTGTTCTATACTTGCATCAGGAAGTAGATCGCCTGCCAGTTGCTCAATGGTGAATTGATCAAATGGCTGATTATTGTTGAATGAATCAATGACCCAGTTCCGGTAAGGCCATATGGATCGTTCATTGTCCAGATGCAATCCATGAGTGTCCGCATAACGTGCAGCGTCTAACCAAATTCTTGCCATCTGTTCCCCGTACCTAGGTGATTTCAGGAGACGGTCCAAAAGCTTTTCGTATGCGTTACTGGAACTATCTGAAAGGAACTGATCAATTTCATTCACGGTCGGCGGGAGCCCAGTCAGATCGAAAGTGGCTCGCCTTATGAGTGTTTCTTTGGTCGCTTCTTTTTCAGGAGACGTTCCTTCTTGTTCGAGCCTTGAATGAATGAATCGGTCGATGGGGTTTTCCGCTTTCCATTCATTATTTGTGATTTCCGGGACTTTGGATTTTACTGGTTTTTCGAAGGACCAGTGCTTGCCCCACTCTCCTCCTGATTTAATCCATTCTTTGATATTTTCAGTTTCTTCTTTAGTGAGTTTTTTCCCAGAATCGGCCGGAGGCATTACCTCGTCCGGGTCAGTTGATGTGATTCGCTGATAGATCTCACTTTTAGAAACGTTCCCGGGAACCAGAGCAATGGATCCGGACTCCAATTTGGCCTTGGCTCCTTCTGCCTCGTCTAATCTCAGACCGGCCTTCCGTTTTGCTTTGTCCGGACCATGACAACCGAAACAATTGTTTGATAGGACAGGCAGGATATTTTTTGAAAAATCGATTTCCTTAGCCCGCAGACTTTGATTAGAAATTAGAGCAAATGAAATAATAAAACAATTAAGAAGCAATGGTTTTAAAATTTGCGGGATGTTGTATAAAAAAAGCATTAATAAGAGTTCTAAAGTATCAAAAAAATTCTTCAGTGGTCAACCGCCGATAGTATTATCAGTGCCTTTTTTGGGTGTAATAATTGTGACCGTTATAAATTAATCTAAATTTTGTAATCGGCTAGAGGATGTTCCTAGTGTTAGTAATGTAGCAATCATTCCAATGATTACATTTTTTAAGTGATCTGTGCTGGCCTGATAAAGTGTAAAACAAAAGCATTTAGACCGAAATTTAAATCATCAAGATAATGAAAAGGGTACTATTAATATTGCTATTTGCGGCTTCAATTCTCCTCATTCCTTTTGCCATTCAGCAACTCATACAGTATCGGCAATTACCGAAAAGTATTACCATTGTTACTGGTAAAGAGGGAGGTAGATATAAGGACGTTGCGGACGCGCTTGGACGTAAGATAGAGGCGGAACATGGCATCAAAGTTAAGTACATTGATTCTCCAGGCTCTCAAAAGAATATAAATTTCATTCAGAACGGTGAGGCTGATTTTGCTTTTTTTCAGCCAAATGTAATTAAAGATACTTCGGATTATTCTGATGTCAGAATGGTTGCGAATGTTTTCCCAGAGGTCATTTTGACTCACGTCAAAAAGGACCTTGGATATGATCCTTTTATCGGAAAATTGAAGGAAAGAGAAAATACGATAATTGCTATCGGAGAGGAGGGGTCTGGATCCGCTGTTAACAGTGAGATGATCCTTAATCATTTCGATGATAGCTCATTGATTGGGAGTCGAGTCACAAGAAGTTATGACGAAGTAATAACAGGCTTTGAGTCAGGAAACATTGACATGGCAATTATCACAACAGAACAGAACGCTTCGATACAAAAAAAGATTGCAGCAACGGGTAAGACTAAGCTGATGGGATTGCCTTTCGCTGAGTCTTTCGTTGCTAAGAATCCTGAGTTTTATCTCCATGAGATACCGAGTGGATTTTATGGGATCTTTCCTGACCCTTACCCCGTTCAAAAAACGACAACGATAGCGGTGAACGCACAATTGATTACGAATTCATCAGTCAGCGCTTCGATGGTCACGGCAGTAGCTGAAGCTCTAATGGATCCGAAATTCCTTTCAAGTAATCGGCTCAATGATCTGAGAGGAGGCGGCAAGGATTATGCGAGATCCAACCCGTCAATCCCATTTCATTCAGGTGCAAATCATTTTTACGACCCAGAGATCAAGCCTTTCCTGAATCCTGATTTTGTTGATTCTACTGAAAGCTTGAGATCCTTTTTTGTTTCTATTCTAATTGCTCTTTATCTTGTCTTTAGATGGCTGAGGAACAAGAGTCGAATGCGTGAGGAGCATCATCTTGATAAGTATGTTCGAAGGTTGCTGGAAATTGAACAAGAGCAGGTAGACCTTGATGAGGGAGGTTCAGATGGAAATGAAGTTCTGAAACTTGAAGAACTTCTTGATGAAGTTACGAAATTACGAAGAGAGGCTCTCATTTCATTTAGTGCTAATGAATTTCGTGATGATGCTGGGGTAGAATGTTTTCTGATGTTATCAAGTTCACTGAGTGAGAAAATTAACGCGAAGCTGACGCGTCAGAGATTATGTGCTCAGATCGCTGCATTGCAGGGAAAAGTTTCCTGTTCTGATTGAAAATTAATGCGGCTCATTGGTGAAGTTTCATAGTAGTTGAAGAGTTACTGGTAATTTCATGTGATCATGTGTTATCAGTTTTCTTATGAGGGTATTTCTTTGTTTGGCCGCTTTTTGTTTTCTGATTTCTTTATCTTTCTCAGGAGAACGCAATATAATTTTGCGTGATCAGTATAACAATTCGTTGATTCAGTTTTTGGGAAAGAAAGAGGGAAGAGTAGCGTTCATTGGAGGATCAATTACTCAGATGAACGGGTACCGCCCAATGGTTGCTGATTGGCTCAAGGCGCGGTTTTCTCAAACTAAATTTGAATTTATTAATGCCGGTATTTCATCTACCTGTTCCACGACCGGTGCCTTTCGTTTGAAAGAACATGTCTTGGATAAGGGTCGCATTGATCTGTTCTTTATTGAGTTTGCGGTGAATGATGATCAGGACGCTGGGCATGAGAAGAGAGAATGCGTGAGGGGAATGGAGGGGATCATTCGGCACGCTAGGACAGCACAACCCGAAATGGACATTGTTGTAACGTATTTTGTGAATCCCGGGATGCTGAATCAGTTGAAGGCGGGAAAAATTCCCATGCCCATAGCAGCGCATGAGGAGGTCCTCGAACATTATGGTGTTTCCGCGATATTTCTTGCTCGTGAAGTGGCTGATCGCATCGGTGCTGGGGAGTTGACATGGGCCCAGTTCGGTGGGACTCATCCCAAGCCGGCCGGCAATGCAATCGCTGCGGAAATGATTGGGCAACTCCTTAGTAGTGCCTGGGATAAGAACAGTGCCAAGGAGAAAGTTCCTCACCCTCTCCCAGCAAAGTTGATTGATTCGGGAAGCTATTGTCAGGGAATTTTTCTTTCTCCCGAAGGGTCCTCGAACGATTCCTGGTCATGGAGTGTTCCTGAATGGAAGAAGATCTCTGGCAATTTCCGTAACACTTTCGCCGGAATGAAACTCCTCAGTTGTGATGAGTCCGGCAAAGAGACGACTGTCCGTTTCAATGGGATGGCTCTCGGAGCCTATGTCTTGGCTGGTCCTGATGCGGGGACTCTTGAGTATAGCCTAGACAATGGTCCATGGAAGGCCCGTGACCTTTATCATCGGCACAGTCGAGGCCTTCACTATCCCCGAACTGTGATGCTTGTTACTGACCTCGAGAAAAAAGAGCATACGGTCCGATTGAGAATAAGTGATAAATCGAACCGGTCCGGTAAGGGAACTGCGGCGCGAATTCTGCAGTTCACTGTTAATTGATTTATTATTTCATGGGTTTTAGTGAACTTTAAATGAATGTATTAAAGAAAGATGCTCGAGACGAACTTCTCCAACATTGACTGGTTCATTGTGGCCGCTTATTTGGCGGGCACCGTAGTCATTGGGCTGTGGGTGAACCGGTACATTAAAGGGATGGGGGATTTCCTTGTCGCCGGCAGGTCACTCCGCACGCGATTAGGAATAGCAACTATGATCGGCTCAGAGCTTGGTCTGGTCACGGCAATGTTCGCGGCTCAGAAGGGTTTTACGACAGGATTTTCTGCCTTTCATATTGGACTTATGGCAGGAATAGCCACGCTCATTGTTGGTGTGACGGGATTCATTGTAGTTCCGTTGAGACGGATGGGGGTCATGACAATTCCTGAATTTTATGAGAAGAGGTTCCATAGCCGTCCTTTGCGGATCGTGGGTGGTTTCATTCTGGCTACGGCCGGAATTTTGAACATGGGACTGTTCCTTAAGGCAGGAGCCGTGTTCGTGTCTGGCATTACCGGGATTGATGATAATGCAGTGAAATGGGTAATGACAGTGATGATCGTGTTGGTGCTCTTTTATACCTGTCTTGGGGGAATGGTTTCTGTTATCATTACGGATTTCGTTCAATTCGTGGTGCTTTCTTTTGGCCTCCTTCTCACTTGTGTCATTGCGGTAAAGAAGATTGGCTGGTCGACATTGGTGAATGGTGTTGATAAGATCTATTCGGATCAGGGATTTAATCCCTTAGTAGCGGAAGGAGTCGGTGGTTCTTACGTGAGTTGGATGTTTTTCCTTGGAGTCATTTCGTGTGCTGTCTGGCAGACAGCAGTCATGAGGGCCTGTGCGGCTGAGAGTGTTGCTGTTGTAAAGAAAATGTATTTGTGGTCCTCTCTGGGTTTCATGATCAGGTTCCTGATTCCTCAGTTCATTGGAATTTGTGCTCTGGTCTATTTTTATGATATGGGTGCTGTAGAACCTTTCTTTGATGGGCAGGGAAAAGTGAGCACTAATCCGGACGTGACAATGAAGGCGATGCCTATCTTTCTTGGTAAGCTCCTCCCTGTTGGGCTCTTGGGAATTGTTGCTGCCGGGATGATCGCTGCTTTCATGTCAACGCATGACACTTATCTTTTGTGCTGGTCCTCAGTTTTGACTGAGGATGTTGTTAATCCGTTAGCCTCGAAAAGAATGTCACAGAGGGCAAGGATCGTTCTGACTAGAGCATTTCTTGTCATGATAGCGATCTTTCTGGTGATTTGGGGTCTCTGGTACGATCTGGGTCAGGACCTCTGGGACTACATGGCAGTGTCCGGAGCAATTTATTTCACTGGAGCTTTTGCAATACTCTTACTGGGCCTTTATTGGGAAAGGGCCAGCACTGCTGGGGCCTTCTCGGCTCTCTTTATTGGCACGTTAGCTGTGATCGGGCTTAAGCCGGTCCAGGAAAAATTAAATCTTGTGGATTATTTTCAGGAGAAAGGAATAGGGAGTCATCATATTGGCTTGACAGTTTCTTTTATCGCAGTCCTTGCGATGATGGTTGTGTCTTTGACAATTCCTGACAAAAAAGAAAGGACTGAAAATTTTAACTAAGACTGATTATGGAAGGATGGATTAATTTTTGGGGAGCTTTACTGCTCGTGACACTAGTCATATACACGGTACTCGTACTTTATGTTTCTCTTGGAGGAGTCGCTGACATACGCAATATGTTCAAGTCCCTCTCCGGGAATGAGAATTCTGAGGATTCAGACTCTCAGGAATTGGATGAGGAAATCTCAGAGTCCTGAACGTACTGTCTTATCGAAGTCCTTTGCAAAGGATAAGACCTCATTCATTGGTCCGGTCATTTTGATGAATATGGGCCCGCCTTCGCATTCGATGATTGCCCCTCGCATTGCGTAGTTAGGCATTGGAACCTTTTGACCAAAGGGTGAGCCACTCATGTATGTGCCTTTTGCAGAGACAGTGGTGATTTTGCTTTTTTTAATCTCCGCCTTTTCCACTTTCGTTGATAGCTCCTCTTTAGGTTCTTTGAATTGACCAATCCATCGATTCACATTGGCTTCGACGCTTCCTCCGCTGCCTGCTCCAAAATAAAAGACAACAATTTCAGCTTTGCCATTTTTGTACTGGGCTTTTCTCATCTTTGAGCTCGGTTTCTCTGATTTCCAGGTCACTGGAGTTTCAAAGGTCTTTCCGGCCACTTTGAATTGGTTTTTCTTTTCTTCTCCATGAGCCGATCCGGCCCAAAATAAAAAGCATATTATTAATAAGTGTTTCATTATTTATTTTTGTATTTAATACCCAATCTATAACAGCTCCTTGGCATGATGAAAACCAAACAACTAACTTTAATCAATCTTGTTGCTGTGCTTTTCCCTTAGCTGTTAAGTTACAAAAGAATATGAGGAAAAATTGGCCCGCTTTATTATTTTTATTCTTCTTTTGTGTCCAGGCAAGGGCTGAAATTAAATTCAATGAAGGAGACAGGATCCTTCTTTATGGAAACTCATTCATTGAGCGGATGCAGCAGAACGGTTTCTTTGAGGCAGCGGTGCAACTGGCGAATCCAGGAAAGGGAATCGAATTACGCAGTCTGGCCTGGACCGGTGATGAGTTGGGCCATCGGCTTCGCCCCGAACGTTATGTGAATCATCTCAAGAAGCTGCTGGACAAGTGGCCAGCGGATTATGTCATTTTAGGGTTTGGATTATATGAATCCTTTGCCGGAACCTCCGGAATCGAAAGTTTCAAGGCCGATCTGAATGGTTACTTAGATGAAATGAAGAGAAGGCATTCTGAGGCCAAAATAATTCTCCTTTCGCCCATTGCTAATGAGGATCTGAACCATCCTTATTATCCTGACCCGGCACAAAGGAATGGGGAAATTAAATCTTACGTCGATGCTATGTCTACGATTGCTGAGAGTAGGGAAATTCAATTCATTGATTTATTTGATTTTAGTAAGTCCGAGTACGCGGGCCATAAAAAATCACTAACTGATAATGGTGTTCATCTTAACTCTTATGGCCATGAGTTAATCGCGGGCCATTTGTCCAGAAACATTCTAGGTGATCGGGCATATGATGGGATCAATAAGGAGCGGATCAGTTCCGTTGCCCGGGCTGTTTCGCGTAAGGCCCAATACGTCTCTACGATCGTTCGGCCAGTCAATACGGTCCTTTATTTTGGAGTCCGGGGACGGGCCAATGAGTATAATACCGAGATCCCGCGGTACCATGAACTGATCAAGGGTTCCGATGAACGCATTCATGCCATTGTTAGGGACAAAACGCTTAATTTTGATTCTTCGCCCCTGACCCTTGAACCTCTCTTTGAGAGAGAGCCGGCCAAATTACCTTCGCCTGAAGAGATGCTGAAATCTTTTAAAGTGGCTGACGGATACGAAGTGAACCTCTTTGCCTCTGAGAAGGAATTTCCCGAGCTCCGTAATCCGGAGCAGATAGCCTTTGATTCGCTGGGAAGGCTATGGGTCGTTACGATGCCGTCATTTCCGGGGACCATTCCTGGGGACGTGCCCCAAGACAAGGTCATTATTCTTGAGGATACAAACCGTGACGGGCGCGCAGACAAATCAACGGTCTTTGCAGATCATCTGACAGTGCCGGACGGCCTGGCTTTCCATAAGGACGGAGTCATCATTTCGCACCAGCCTAGGCTAGTGTTTATGAGAGATTCTGACGGGGACGGTCGGGCCGACTATCAGAAGGAAATATTGAGGGGAATTGATGTTACGGATGCTCATCATGGTGGGATGATTGCTATGGGCCCTATGGGGCACGTGATGTTTTGTGATGGAGTCTTTCACCGATCGCAGCTAGAAACGCCTTATGGAGTCACGCGTGGCGTTGATGCGACGACGTATCGGTTCGACTTAAGGAAAGGAACTGTAGAGCGTGAGTACCAGACACTGACTCCTAATCCATGGAAAATTACCTGGGACCGTTGGGGAAATCTATTTCAAATGTATGGGGATGGTTTCGTTCAGGACTCTAATGCTATACCTTGGACCCCTTTCGGAATCTATCATCCTTTCAAGCGTGCCATCAGTATTGCTTATGGGAAAGGTTCGGCTGCCTGTGTCATATCGAGTCCAAACTTTCCAGCAGAGTATCAGCAAGGGATGGCTTCGGCGGTCCTCCTTCGCAAGTGCTTTGTTTCAATCTCAAAGCACACTGCTGAAGGAGCTTATTATAAGGCCAGTGACAGGTTGGATGTTTTGTCATCGCCGGATCCTATCTTCAGGCCAGTTGATATTGCATTTGGTTTTGACGGAGCCATGTATGTGTCTGACTTCTGTACCCGGATCATAGGTCATGCACAGAATTCGATGAGGGATCCTCGTTGGGATCCTTACACGGGTCGCGTGTGGAGGATCGTGTATAAGGGGAAGCCCACGCTAAAGAACTGGCCAAAGATTGAGGGGGCCAGCGTTGTGCAGTTACTTGATTTGCTCAAGCATCCTCAGAACCTTGTCCGGAACCATGCCAGAAGAGAATTGCGAAGCATTGACGGGATCGTTCCTGAACTGGACGGATGGTTGGCTGGTCAATTGACTAATGCAAATATTCTTGAAGGGTTGTGGGTCCTTCATGATCAGGGTCAGGTTCGCGAGAATCACCTTAAGAGGTTACTCGGTTCACCTGACCAGAGGATCAGGGCCGCAGCCACATCACTCATTCGTTTTCAGGAGAGTAATTTAAAGGATCCTATGTCATTGCTAAAGAAAATGGCATCGGATCAGCATCCGAGGGTACGGACTGAGGTCATTCATACCGTTTCTTATCTTCAGAAAAAGGATCAGGGGTATGCGTCGATTCTTGGGCAGGTCAAGGTGTCCGATGGCCAGGGTTTGAAAACAGTGTTAGAGGATGCGGGGTACGGAACGGCCTCGGGGAAGGGGCCTGAAGTTCCGGTGCTGAGTAGACCCGGGGACAGCAAGATTAATAGTTGGCTCTTGAGTGCGGGTAATAAAGAGGAGCGCTATTTTGTTTTTGGTGGCAGCGCCGGCAAGGGTGGATCCATGCGTACTTTTGTAAAATCTCCAAGCTCGAGGCGTGCTCCTTTACCCATCAAACATAGTTACGTTAAAGTT
>JABGYE010000353.1:0-11692 GCA_018675395.1 Akkermansiaceae bacterium | reverse complement strand
GCCCAAAATACAATTTTCCATCCTTCCTTTGTAATGGCTGAGTCTATTGCGGAGAATTTGTGACTTCGGTTCAGTTTTCTTTCGATGAATTCTCTGGCTAGATAGCGTGAGATAAGAAAAGCTGCCGCTGCCCCTAAAGTTGATCCGATCGAAACAAGTAGTAAACCATTCCAAAAGCCGAAAGTTGCACCGCCTCCAATTGTCAGAGGTGATCCAGGTATAAGAAGTGCGCAAGCGAGAATGTAAATTAATACAAATAAGAATTTTCCGATAATGCCAATGGATTCTATGTATTGAATTAGTTTGGGCGTGGTTTGGAGTAGATCAAATTGGAATTGGCAAAGGATAATGATGATGGCTGCTATGCTTGCCAAGAACCACTTCTTTTTGAGCGGATTCATTAATTAGAGAGCCGGTGTCTTAGTTTTTTATTTGGACTTATTATATAATAAAATCCGACACCAGCGATGAGACATGCTCCTGCCAGGAATCCCATCGATCGTATTGCTAGACTTTCCCAACCTTCTTGTGATTGATGTAATTGAATTAGAATGGATGCCAATAAAATTGCAATTCCGTTTAGTATTTTAACTACAAAGTTGAATGCTCCCCAATAAATTCCAACGAGGCTCTCTCCGCCCCTTTCTTTTGCGCAGTCGACAACGCCTTCGGCTTCGACTCCTAGGAGCACAGCGACCATCGGACCTCCTAAACCAAATACCACAGAAGCTGTCATTAAAGGGCTAATAATTAAGCTTTTACCTAGCAATCCACAGCAAGCATAAACAATAGAGAGGGCAATCGAAGCGTATAGCATGCTGCGTAGCCAGCCGAACCTCTGTTGGATCTTCGGAACTAAGAGAAAACATATAACGGCCACTCCAAGTAAGGGCCCAAGTAGTAGAGCCACATCTCCTACCGAACCGCCAAGTAATTCGGTAGCAATGAATGGCGCCGCGGTTGTCATTACTGTGAAAGACATTTGCGACCCTCCGAAAAGAGCAATGAGAGCTAAGAACCGCTTATGTCTTAATGCTTGAATGATCCCTGACCAGAGTGAAGATGGGTTGGTCTGAATTTGATTTAGATTATCTTGTTTGGTTATTTTATTAGTTTTCTTTGGGCTAGCAAAGAATGGAAGGATCATCAGAAAAACTGATACCCCACCAAAGCTTAATGCAGCCATTGAGTAACCCAGAGGATCGGGTTCATTGGGTAAGGCACTGAGTTTTTCAATTAGCGCTCCACTTACGACGAAACCAATTCCTGAGGCGAGAACGATCCCGAGTCCCAGTAAGTTGGAAAGTTTTGCCCGTACTTTCATGTTACCTTTCGCGTAATCATCAATGAGGCTCCAGTAAGGGATGGCGTAGAAAGTGTAACCAACAAAGAAAATGAGTAGTCCTATTGTTAGAAGGGCCCAGGCAAATGGTTTTGAATGGCTGTGATTTGCCAGAAACGTTAAGGTCAGTCCGATCGGGGCCAAGGCAAATGAGGTCCATAATAGGGTCCTTCTTTGAAATCCTTTCCGGACCCAGGAATCAGTTAATTTACCGGCAATAGGATCGGTAATTCCATCAAATACCCGGAAAGAGAAGAATACTATTCCTAAGGTAATGGCTGGGAAGAGTTTTGTTCCAGAGTCGTCAAGGTCTCCATATTTAAGAATCCATTGATATAGGAACCGTGAGAGGCTCATAATTCCTATCTGACCGCAAAGAAATAGGAAGTATCTAGGAATGGACATTGCAGTTTGAGTATTACTCCCACCTGTGAATCCAGTAAACATAATCGCTATCAAACCAAGAAGTGATAATATTTTACCAAAAGCCCATCCAGTCATTCCTGCATCGCCACTCATTGAGTTAGGCACAGGAGCAAATAGGATCATGATACCAATCGCTAAAATCGGCAAAATAAAAAGAAGTGCTCTATTATTAAGTAATGCCACTAGTATTCCAAGAAGAGGAATTGCATAGAGTGCAGCCGAAGCTTCAAAGCCAGGCATGTCTGTCCCACCAGTGGCTAATGTATAACCACTAAAAGCCGTACTCACCTCCCCACCTGCCATAGCAGCAAAACCACTCATCATTTCACCCATATCCAACCAAGGCAAAAAGAATCCCCCCACTATTAAAGCCCCGCAAACTAAACGAATTATTTTAATCTTTTCCATATTTCTTTTTGGAACCAAACTCAGAATGTGGCTTAATTTTATTGAGCCGAATTGTGGCTACTATAATCTTCTTACGGATTAGGGCTTAGTAATAGTAAAAAAGAAGTTTTATTTTCTTATAACAAAGGTAACTTTTTTAGATCGTTAGGATTTTAATCTGGACCTTGATGATCCTCAGGTAACGTTCTGTTCCGTTGCTATTGATGGAAAAGAAGTTTATGCGTTGCCATTGAGGAGGAGTTCTCTACAGGGATGATACTGCGTCCGCATGTAATGCTTTTGCTGTCCTCAGCCCATCCACTGCTGCGGAAAGAATTCCACCGGCGTATCCAGCACCCTCGCCTGCGGGGTAAAGCCCTTTCAGTGAGGGGCTTTGCAGTAAAGAATTGCGTGTAATTCTTAACGGTGAGGATGACCTCGTTTCTGCTGCAGTCAGGACTGCGTCCTTTCGGTTAAATCCGTCAATTTGCTTACTGATGCCGAGAACTGACTGTTGCATGACTTTTACCACGTACTCGGGCAAGCATTCTCTTATGTCTGTCATTATGACACCCGGACGATAAGAAGGAACTACACTGCCTATCTCGGATGATTTAATATTTTGCATGAAATCGCCGAGCAACTGTGCAGGGGCGCGTCCCTCAGAGTCACCGGCTTGGAATGCTTTTTGCTCCCATTCGCGTTGGAATTGAATTCCTGACAATGGGTTTTCTGCATTCTTAAAGTCTTCTGGAAAAATTTCAACCATGAACCCGGAATTCGCGTTAGCATCGGCACGAGCATAGCTGCTCATTCCATTAGTCACAGTTAGTCCAGGCTCGGAACTTGATGCAACAACCAATCCTCCCGGACACATACAAAAAGAATAACAGGTTCTTCCTTTTTTCTTATTGTGGTGATGAACAAATTTATATGGAGCTGCCCCCAATTTTTCGTGACCGGCAGCTGATCCGTACAAGGATATATCTATCATTTTTTGGGGATGTTCGATTCTTGCGCCTATTGAAAATGACTTACTTTGCATTTGAATTCCATGCCGATGTAGCATCTCAAAAGTGTCTCTAGCGCTATGGCCTACAGCCAGAATTACATTTTGAGAATTGAGTTCTTCGCCACTTGAAGTTCTTACGCCAGCTATTGAATCTGATTCTATGATGATATCATCGACTCGCGATTGAAACTTTATCTGACCGCCAAGATTAAGAATTTCTTTTCTTATGGACCTGAGAACTTTAATGAGTTTATCGGTACCGATATGAGGTTTTCCTTTAAATAAAATATTACTAGGTGCCCCATGTGATGCTAGTTCTTCAAGGACTAGACGCACAGCTCCGTCCCGATCCTTTATTCCTGTATAGAGCTTACCGTCGGAGAATGTTCCGGCACCCCCTTCTCCAAATTGTACATTAGATTCTGGATCAATCTCGCCCCCTTCACGCCAGAATTTTGTAACGTCCCGGGCCCTCGGCCCGGCTTCTTTGCCTCTTTCAAGAATGATTGGGCATGCACCTAATCGGGCTAAATAAAGCGCAGCGAAGTATCCACAAGGTCCTGCCCCTATGATCAGTGGATTTTGACAGCGGGATTTTGAAGTGGCTTTAGCAGTTTTGAAGGCTGTATTTTTTGCAATTTTGATGTCAGAACTTTTGGTCTTGGAGACGATACTTTGTTCTGCGGGACCAGCGTCAACATGAATAGTGTAAACGAGTCTAATGTCGGGGGATCCCTTTTTCCTTGCATCGATTGAGCATCGATGAATTTTCCAGGTGAAAATTTTATCTTGTGATACACGCAATTTTCTGAACAGCGCTTTCTCTAATTCAGATTTTTGATGGTTCAGCGGTAATCGGATCTGTGAGACTTCAATCAATATAATTATATTATCGAGCAATTAAGGGGAATTGTCATACGCGCATTTTCTTTTAGATTTTTCCAGTTATGAGGCTAATCATGTGATGATGAATCATGCCATTAGATTAGACCCGATTTATAAGGAGCGAGTTTGGGGTGGGAGGAAATTAGAATCTATTTTTAATCGTCAGCTACCCAATGAGTTAGATCTGGTTGGTGAATCCTGGGACATTGTCGATAGGGAAAGGGACCAAAGCCTTGTAGTTGATGGGGAAATGCAGGGTAAGACTTTAAATGAGTTGTGGGTTGAGCATAAAGAATTGGTTTTTGGAACTGATCTCCCAGAGGTGAAAAGGTTCCCATTACTTGTTAAAGTTCTTGATGCGAGGGAGAAACTATCTCTGCAGGTACACCCTCCAGAAAGTATTGCTTCGGAACTCGGAGCCGAACCAAAAACTGAAATGTGGTACATTGCTGAGGCGGAATATGGAGCCGAAATATATTGCGGCCTTAGTCATCAAATCACTCCTGATGAGTTCATGGAAAATGTTAATGGAGGTGCGAGTGATGACATGCTACATAAAATTAAAGTGTCCAAAGGGGATTTTATTTTTATACCGAGCGGTAGGTTACATGCGATTGGTGAGGGGGTCATGATATTTGAGATTCAACAAAATAGCGATACTACATATAGGGTCCATGATTGGGGCCGGACAGGTTCTGACGGAAATTCTAGAGAGCTGCATATTAATAAAGCTCTCAGATCCATTGACTTTCATGACGTTGGTCCGTGCAAAGGAAGAATGGAAAACAACTTTCTTGTCCGTTGTCCCTATTTTGAAGTTGAGCAATTGAATCTAAGTCCTATGGAATCAATTTGTGCTTCCATAGATGAGAACTTTGCAATCCTCTCTGTAATTGACGGAGCAGTGGCTTGTGGTCGTTGCGATTTTAGAAGTGGTGATTCTTTTATCGTGCCTGCTCAGAGTGGTGCCGAGTCTCTTGCGTTGATTTCTAAGGGCGTCGCAAAATTGCTTCGTACGACGATACCAAAAAAGAATTAATTTTCTTTTTTGTTTAGCTGAATCAAAATCAAGAAAGAGCTTCCTTGATTGATTCTAATAAGCTCTCGTCCTGACGAGGAAAGACCGTTCTCAAGTCAATTTTGAAGAGTCCGTCTGCAGTATAACCCATGACTGGGTTAGTGTTGCATCTTAATTTTTTAGCAAGTTTGGAGATTGAAAATTTTTCAGGCTTTAGGTCTATAGTAACTGATGGGACAGTGGACTTCGGCATTGTTCCTCCTCCTATCCTCGATTCACCTTTTCCTGAACAGGCACTCAGCGGTAATCCTTTGAGGCCTTTGATGATTGTTTCGGCTCTGGAGTTTAATTCATCAGTCGTCGATGAGAGCATGTCTAATATTGGGACTTTAGTGATTCCTCTTAGATAAGACTCTGTCACTTCTTCTAACATTGAAAGTATGAGCTTGTCGCATCTTAATGCTCTAAAGAAAGGCTCTTTCTTTATTCCTTTCACAAGTTCCGTACGTCCCGCAATGATTCCGGCTTGCGGTCCTCCAAGTAATTTGTCCCCACTATAGCAAATAAGGTCAACTCCCTTTGCTAGAATTTCAGATGGCGTAGGCTCATGATCTACTGGTCCGAATTCATCGGTGTTTACCACGGCTCCGCTTCCGAGGTCTTCACAGAAAGGGACTCCTTTCTTTTTTGCTAACTGAGCCAGTTCTTCTGTTTCAGCATTTTCTATAAAGCCTCCCATATAAAAATTGCTTTGATGTACTTTTAAAATTAGAGCCGTCTCATCACTGATCGCATTTTCATAGTCCTTCACGGTGGTCTTATTTGTTGTCCCGATTTCGTGAAGAACGGCCCCACTCGCTAGCAGTATGTCAGGTATTCTAAATCCACCGCCAATTTCAACTAGTTGGCTCCGTGAGATGATGACTCTTTTTTTATTGCCTCTTACGAAGTGCCTTAAAATAATTACCAGTGCAGAGGCACAATTATTGACTGAGGTCGCTGATTCGGATCCGGACACTAGGGCCAGGCACTTTTCAAGATATGCAGCACGGTTGCCTCTTTCTCCGGTATTTAAATCTAATTCTAGATTATTATAATTGGTCGCTATCGAACACAACTTTTCAGCAACCCTGTCGGGTAGTGGAGATCGTCCCATGTTCGTGTGAATTAATACGCCGGTACCATTAATGACTGAGGCTATTCTCGTTCTAGAAAGAGAAGCGAGTTGGGTCCGTAGGGTATTTATATAATCATTGAAATCGGGTATCTTTTCTGGATCGGTTCTCAGCTCTTCAATTGATTGTCTGACCAAGCTCAAAACAATTGGTCTGGGCAGATCAACGTCCTCTAGTGCTTGTAGAGTTTTTTCGACTGCAGGGAGTCGACTAAGGTCAGCTTTACTCATTTTAAGGATTAAAGATGCAACTATTATTGGATTATTCCAGTCATCTTCGTCTTAGGTGTAATTGTAAGAAGTAATTTATTGGCAGTGATCTTATTCTGATGGGAGCTTACTTGTATTTTTCAATTGATTGCATTAAAGCTTTTAACTTAGCTGCTTTTTCTGGAAATTGTGATGCCAAGTTCTTTGTCTCACCTAAATCATTTTCCAGATCGTAAAGTTCTTCGGCTTTTACTCTCGTATCTTCAATCGCATATCCATGAAAATGAGCATTAGCTTTAAGGTATTTCCATTTTCCCTGACGAATTCCCGCATTATTGAAATAAAAATAATCTCTTCCTTTTGTTCTTTTTCCAAAAAGGAGATCGGTCTGATCTATCCCGTCGATGTGGAGGTCGTCTGGCATTTTAAATTTACACAGGTTGGCGAATGTCGGCATGAAATCGATGGTTGCAAATATGGCATCGGATACATTGCCGGCTTGAATCTTTCCTGGCCAACGGACAATGCAGGGGAGTCGATAACCGCCTTCATAGCAGGAGCCTTTTCCATTCCTCAGTGGCCCAGATTCTCCCCAGAAAACGGATTCTTTAGGATGCCCCCTTTTCTTCGTAGTGTATTTCTTTTGGTTCCAGGGGCCATTGTCACTTGTATAAATAACTAAAGTATTTTGTTTTAATCCTAACTCATCAATGGCATCCAATAATCGACCCGTTTCGTGGTCGAACTCTTCAACGACGTCACCGTATAGACCGCCCTTTGATTTTCCTCGAAATTTTGGTGATGCGTCGATTATTGTATGCATCATGGTATGAGCAAGATATAGAAGAAATGGTTTCTTAGGGTCTCGGACTTTCTTTAGATAATTTATTGACTTGTTAGTGTAAAGGTTAATGAGGTCTCCCATTTTATTTGTCCGTAAAGCCGGTTCATTATTTTCATGAATTGCTACGGTCCCTCCATCATTGGCGCCTAATGGTCCAAAGTAATAATCAAAGCCCTTTGCATTGGGCATGCGTTCACGTATTGGTTTGCGGTTTGATACATCCCACTTACCGATACAAGCTGTCTGATATCCAGATTCACGCATTAGCTCAGCAAATGTGGTTTCTGTTGCTGGCATGTTCCAACCCTTACTTCTTATTGGCTGTCTGCCCGTTAGTAGCGCTGAGCGGGAAGGCCCGCATACGGTCTGAGAATAAAAAGAAGTGAACCTTGTACCTTCCTTGGCTAGGCCATCTAATCTGGGAGTTTTATTTTTTTTATTCCCGTAGCAGCCAATATCAGCATATCCCTGATCATCCGTGAATATGATCAGTATGTTGGGCCGAGCATTAAGTTGAAAGGTGTTGAGAATAAAGGCCCCTAAATATAAGAGGAAAAGATAATAAAGCCTGCGCATGATTTAGTTATTTGCGGTTATATTAGCTTTTTACTCTTTATTGACCAATAAAAAGCCACTAATGGAAAAAGCGGAGAGGGAAGGAATCGAACCAACCAGGGCAGCATAACTACCCTCAACGGTTTTGAAGACCGCGGAGGCCACCAGGCACCCATCACTCCCCATTAGTACTGGCAATATATGGAGCATTAATAGAAATTCAATTCTCTGCTGACAAACTTATAATAAAGAGGCAAAATGTATATTCGATAAGTAAAACATGGCTGATAAACATTTTATACACGACGATTTTTTGCTTTCCAGTGATACCGCGCGTCAGCTTTATCATGATTATGCGGCAGAAATGCCGATAATTGACTATCACTGCCATTTGCCTCCAGAGGAAATTGCTGAAGATAAGCATTGGGAAACGATAACCGAGCTTTGGCTCGGTGGAGACCATTACAAGTGGCGGGCCATGCGTTCGAATGGGATTAATGAGAAAATTGTTACTGGCAACGCAGAGGATTGGGAAAAGTTCTCCGCCTGGGCCAGCACAATGCCTAAACTTTTAGGTAATCCTCTTTATCATTGGAATCAACTTGAGTTGGCGCGTTATTTTGATGTTTTTGAATTGTTAAGCTCTGAGACTAGCAAAGATATTTACGATCGATGCAATTCAAGGCTTGGCGCTAAAGGTATTTCATCAAGAAGTCTAATAAGAGAGTCTAAAGTTGTAGCTATCTGTACAACTGATGACCCATGTGATTCTCTCGGTCATCATGAGTTTTTATCTAATGATAATTCTATTGAATGTAAGGTCCTGCCTGCCTGGCGACCAGACAAGGCAATGATGCCAGAGAATAGTGAAGTCTTTACTGGGTGGGTTAATCAATTGTCCTCAGTTTCCAATATTGATATATCAACGTTTGATAATTTTGTTGATGCGCTATCGTCCAGACATCAGTTCTTTCATGACAGAGGCTGTCGCTTGTCTGACCATGGGATCGAAACTTTCTATGCAGAAGAATATACGGAAAGAGAGATTTCTTCAATTTTTGATAAGGCGCGGGGAAGAGTTCAGCTCAGTTCAGTTGAAATTAATAAGTTCAAATCGCACATGCTGTATCTTTTTGGAGTGATGGATGCGGAGCGGAATTGGGTTCAACAATATCACTTCGGCGCTCTCCGGAATAATTCTTCCCGACTCTTTGACAAGTTAGGGCCTGACATTGGTTGCGATTCTATAGGTGATTGGTCCGTGGCAGAGCCAATGTCTAAACTTTTTTCTAGGTTAGATAAGGAAGAGAAGCTCGCAAAAACAATTCTGTATCCTATTAATCCGAGAGACAATGAATTGGTCGGTGCAATGGTTGGCAATTTTCAGGATGGTAGCGTGGCCGGGAAAATGCAGTTTGGCAGTGGCTGGTGGTTTAATGATCAAATGGATGGGATGATTCGTCAGATCGAATCATTGTCCCAGTTAGGGCTGCTCTCCTGTTTTGTGGGTATGCTTACCGATTCGAGATCATTCTTAAGTTTTACTAGGCACGAATATTTCCGCCGCATTCTTTGTAACAAGCTAGGGAAAGAGATTGAGGGGGGAATTCTTCCAAATGATGTGAACTTGGTTGGGTCTATAGTTAAAAACATCTGCTATAATAATGCTGCGGAGTACTTTGATTTTGATATTTGACTTCTTTAAGTAGATCGTAAATTTTAAATCTTTGGTTCTAGTTAGATTCGGAATGAACTACAATTCTTTCATTTTCAATGAGTTATGATGAGGTTGAAATTTGGAATAACTAGTCATTATTAGAGTTTACGAAAGCCTCCCAATTCTCTCAATTTCAGTTGCCGAGTAACTTATTTAAAATCAACAAGTTAAGAGCTTGTGAAAAATTTCACAAATAGCGCTTGCGGGATGTTCCAGCGGCTTAATAATTAAGGTCGGTAAGCAGTAATCCTAAGACTTTACCTGAGTTCCTAGTAAGCCCAAATGGCAGACACTTTGCAAGAATTTGAGACGCCCGATGCGGCCACTAAGGCGGCACAGGCTCTCGAGACCTATCAACAAAAAACGGATGATCTAGTTGGCGAGAAGCTGACACTTAATATGGGTCCTTCTCACCCTGCGACTCATGGGGTATTACGACTCATTCTTGAACTGGACGGAGAAGTCATTAGTAAAGCAGACCCTGACGTTGGATACTTGCATAGAGGTGATGAAAAACTTGCTGAAAATATGCAATACAATCAGTTCGTTCCATACACTGACCGCCTTGATTACCTTGCCCCATTAGCAAATAACGTTGCTTACGCTTGTGCAGTTGAAAAATTAATGGGCTGGGAATTGCCTCCTCGAGGACAAGCAGTTAGAGTCCTTTGTTGTGAGCTTGCCAGAATTTCTGCACACTTATTAGGTGTTGGCTGCTACGCAATGGACGTAGGAGCCATGACTGTGTTTCTTTACACGTTCACGCAGAGGGAAACAGTTTATGATCTCTGCGAGCAGATATCAGGGGCCCGTTTCACGACTAGCTATACTAGGGTAGGAGGTCAGACAAGGGACATGACAGAAGATACGATACAGGGTGTATTGAAGTTCTGTGACGAGGTCAGTGAGGTCATTGAAGAAGTGGATAAATTACTTTCAAGGAATCCTATCTTCATTGGACGGACTCAAGATGTTGGATTCATATCTAAGGATGATGCGATCGGGTATGGTTTGACGGGCCCGAACTTAAGAGGCTCAGGGGTCGACTTTGATATGAGAAAGAATCATCCTTACCTTGGATATGAAAAATATGATTTTGACGTTCCTGTGGGCAAGGTAGGCGACTGCTATGACCGGTATTTAGTTCGTATGGAGGAGATGAGGCAGAGCGTGAGTATTCTGCGCCAGGTGTGTCAAAAAATGCCTAAAGGACCAGTGAATATTACTGATCCAAAATCAACCTTGCCAGACAAGGAGCGAGTACTCATGAGCATGGAAGAGTTGATTCACCACTTCATTGTGGCGACGCAGGGCATTGATGCTCCTGAGGGTGAGGTTTATTTTGGCGCAGAAAATCCCAAAGGAGAGCTTGGGTTTTATATTAATTCAAAGGGAGGAGGAGTTCCTCATCGCCTCAAGATTAGGAGTCCCTCATTTGTGAATTTAAGCATTCTTCCCAAACTTCTACCGGGTCACATGATTAGTGATGTGGTGTCTATTCTTGGCAGTTTGGATTTTGTGATGGGGGAATGTGACCGCTAGTAAACAATATGGAAGTTTCTAGAGAATTAAATAACCAGGCGAACGAGTACATTAGCCACTATCCGAACGATCAGAAGAGGAGTGCGTCTTTACCCCTTTTGCATTTGTTGCAACAAGAATACGGCCACATTAATGAAGAGAGTGTCAATTGGGTCGCTGAAAAACTAGACGTTGAACCGATTCATGTTCTCGAACTCGTGACTTTCTATCCAGGATTCAGGCAGACTGCTCCTGGAAAATATCATATCCGAGTGTGCCGTACCCTTTCATGCGCGATGGCTGGTTGTTATGAAACGATGGAAAAATTTTGCGAGGTCGCTGGAATCGATAGGTCTGAGGTTTCGCATCATAATCCGATAGCAGTTTCTGAGGATGGTAAATTTAGTATTGAGTTTGCGGAGTGTTTAGCGAGCTGTGGTACGGGGCCTGTATGTTTGATAGGTGATGAGTTTCATGAATCTGTGAAGGCTGACAATGTGGCTGAAATTATTGAAAAATACGATTAATGGCAGTCCCGAAATACATAAAAGGAAAGGAACCTCACAAGAGTGAGTATAGGATGATTTTCCGCAATGTTGAT
>JABGYE010000158.1:0-6153 GCA_018675395.1 Akkermansiaceae bacterium | reverse complement strand
GTAAAGCTGATCTTGATCCGCGCACCAAGTACCACAGTCACGCGGAATATTAACTCTCCTCAAATCCGGGGCTTCGATGCTCCATAGAACTGAACCATTGTGGGCATCTAGTGCCACTAGCCTGTTCATTCCCTGATGAAACAATCTTCCACCAGCTGAGAGTGGCGCCGGCATCCTTGGATTACGGTCAATCCCGAAATCTGCACCTGGCCTACCTACCCATTGTATAGAGAATTCATGCGTGCCAGTGGCTCCGGCCAGAGTTTCCTTCGTTGACGTGGTGTTACCAGCGTCTCCGTATTGGTGAGTCCAGTCACCTGAACCAGGTAGCTTTGGCCTCGCGTAAAGCCTATGACCTTCTGAAAGAAATATGGCTCTGCCTCTGCCGGGGACTAAGACTCTGCGAATTTCATCATCTTCTGCGCGGTTAATTGATACTACTAAATTTACCATGCAGCTTGTGAGAGGAATCTTTCCATTCAAATCATCAGCTTTAAGGACATTGACGCGAGACCCTTGGACGCCTGACTTGTAAAGTTGACTCCTTAATTTAGTTATTACAGATTGATCGCTTTGCAGGGAAATGACTGAAAAGCGACTCGATCTGGCCAACTCTACGAGTAGTTCGGGATCAGTCGTGCCGAGAACTAAACAATAACCGTTTCTACATCCTGATGCGTCGATGATTTTTTGGGCGCTCCGTTTATGCTCATCGTTAATTTCCGCAGGCACACTGGGTACCGAAAAGTTAAGATTCGTATTGAAGTTGTGCGTAGGTCCTGACTGACCCCTTTTAGATTCGACTAATTTATAGAAGTATTCTGTATCAGGTTCGAGTTGTGAAAGATCCGCAAAATATTGATCATTCTCTTTTTGAGCCTTTATGATAGCGCCTAGCCTTCTCGTGTTACCAAAATGGACAGACATGTCCTTAACGCTAGTAGAGGTCCATGTGATTCGAGCCTTATCTCCAGAGATGAATCTCAATGAAGGCTGAACGGAAAATTTAATGGGAGTTAATCCTAGTTTGTTGGCCTGAGCCAGTATCGACGAAGGATTGACTGCAGTGTTATGTATTTGCGCAGCCAAAATAGAACCGCTCATTGGATAACTCTCATCATCGTCTTTGTAAATACCCACTGTATAAAATGCGGACTTTGGATAGGCAATGGGACCTGAGGCGGTTGTCTGACCTGAAAGTTTTCCATTAACATAAATTTTAACTACTGATCCATCGTAAGTCCCAACGACGTGATATCTCATTCCCCTTTCAAACTTGGTCTTGGAAGTGGCTTGAATTAAAGGACCGCCAGTAGAGACCCAGAACAAAAAGGAATCCTCATTGTAACCCAATATCCAACCCCTCTCATAAGAGCCATTGTCCTGAGCGTATCCAATTATTGAACCCCATTGCTGACCCTCAGTAATTGTTACTATGGCCTCTGCTGTTATTTGATCCTTTGGAAGTGATGATGGAGAAATTGAATCATTGTAAAGACCGGAATTTCCAGAAAATACAAGCTCGCCAGAGGAGCCAAAATTAGGAGCGTTCTGTGCTTCCAATTTAACACTATTCGTTCTATCAGAGAGAACGTTTTTTATCCAATTGCCTTCTGCGAAATTCCATGAATGGAATGCAGAATTGGATTTCAAATCTATTTGTGAATTTGATACCGTAAGGAAGACCAATGATAATAGAGTGGTCAGTAATAGTTTAAACAATTTCACTCAATGAAAATAAACACTTTTGCCTCAATAATAAACAAGAATCCAAGGGTTTAGTCCTTTTTTCGAACTTCAAAACTAATCTTAATTTTATGAAAAAGCTTTAAGGAGTCAGGGAAACTGTGCCCCTAAAATAGACGTTTAGGCCTAGTTGCCCTGTGGTATCAATCAAATAACTAATAGTTTCAGTGCCGTCTCTATTATTATTAGAATTGATCACACGAAAGGGTACCTTTAGCTCATCCCATTTTGTTAGATTATTACTCAATTGTAGGCTTCGCTTAACGTCATCAGCACCGATACGTCTTTTTACATCAATTATAAAATAATCATCCGTAACACCTTCAATGTCTTTGGGTACAAGACGAACAGTGAGCCCAGAACTGCTCGAAACCGTATTTGGATCTGTTCCAATGGCGTACTCTGCAAGTGCCGACAAACCATCATTGTCAGAATCAGCCAAAGGATCTGTTACATTATTTAATGCACTCCAACCAGCTAAAGTTAAACCGTCACTTGAGCCAGGATTGCCTCCTATAGAAGCACTGCTGCGCCAAGTACTAGGGTCAGGGTTCATTGAGTTAGCCTGAGGATTAATTCTGATAAGAGAGTACCCATCACCGTCAGCCCCGCCGGGCCACTCGTCTCCATCATTGTATGTCAAATCTATTATAGAGGCACCCTTAGAATTACTAATGATTATTTGTTCACCATCGTTATCAAGATTCCCTTTGTATTCTCCAACAATTTTAGTGTTTGGAGGTAGATCTTTACCGTAACGCATATTGAAGGCATCGATGTTATTGACAATGATTAGCCTTTCTCCTGGTGCCAGCGTTCTACCAGTTTGTGCTGTTGAAAAATCGAAATCAACGCCATCAGAGAATTTAAGTTCACCTAAATCAATTGCTCTCGGTGAAAAGTTTAAGAGCTCAATAAATTCAAAGTCAGAACGATCATTGTACCCGGCATTAACTTCTTCTTGGGTCGGAGCAGCTGGCCGATAGTGTATTTCACTTATTGCAAGATTACTATTAGCCGCCGGCTGGGAATCGACAATAAAATCAGCCATAGTTAATGCGCTCCATTCATTATTATTTTTTACCCTGGCCCTAATTGTGTTCTGACCCTCATCTCTTAAGTACAAAGGATTAGGATTTGTGAACTGAACCCCAGATAACTCCAAATCAAAGCTAACATCAGAACTTGTCCTAGATGATTGATGAACCTCAACCGCTATAACGTTAAGACCATTGACTAGTGAAGTCGTTTCTATTGGAAAAGAGTAATAAGTTGTTTCATCTGTACCACCAGACACATTACTAGCAAAAGTAAGGTAGTTAATTGTTCCACCAGGCATTCCCGAACGAACAACCTCTTTCCCGTTCAAATAAACTATTGCACCATCATCTCTTCTCAGTTTCAACTCCAGCTCTCCAAATTTGTTGACGTTAGTAGCATTGAACTTAGTTCGAAAGTAAGTTGTAACATGCTTATTTAATGAACTTGATCCAAATGAAACCGTAGTCCTTTCACCGCCATCACCGTAACCGAGTTCAGCTACTCCAGATTTCCACAAACTGTCATTAAAGGTGGCGCTCCTCCATGAGGAGCCTGCATTACTTCCGTTATCGAGGTATTTCCAAGACGTTCCTCTTCTTAATAGCATTTCGCTAGTTGTATTTCCATCGAAGATCTTTGCTTGAGGATTAATACCTCCACCCAACTGACGGGGATCTTCACCATTTACTGTGTATAAAATTTGGCCAGGACCACCTCTTAGCAGAATCTGTTGAGAGCTGGAAATGAAGCCCCCATGTTTACTGAACATTGGGGGATCAATGTCCGGATACCAACTTACTGATCTAAGCTGGCTTACGAGCGTTGGAATTCGACTAGAAATGAAGTTTCTTACTCCACTGACAGCCCCCAACCACGCAGTCCGGGAACGTGACGTGTTTCCCCATCGAGCTGAATGAGCAATAATACCAGGATCAAGTTGTTCGGCTCTCCTGTCGACACGCTCAATTCCGGCTTCGGGAGTTAATAGACCCCCATTATAACAATACATGGCTAACCGATCAGAAAATAGCATCCTGTATTCTTCACTGTCGCGCGCAAAACGTTCGTGCAGCGTGTGAGGGTTAAAATCATTTAAGGAGCTGCTCCTAGTGAATGGTGAAACCATATTGTTCTCGCCAGTTCCCAAGGAATGTTCACTGTCATGCTCAAAAAAATGATAACCTTGTGGATTTTCTCGGTTATAAATACCGAAGTAATTGTTCGGCCTAGGCTGAGTGTATCTTGAACCTGGACCATCTCTGTCACCCGTATAATAAGTGATTATCATATAGTCGATGAGGTTCTCTATATTAACGAGCCTCTCTTTGTCAGGATTTATTGTCCCGTCAGGATTCATCCCTTGAACGTCATAATAAGCAGCGTTCGTTCTGAACCCTTGTTGCCACTTTTGCCAGAGACGTTGGTAGGAGTTTCTGTTTCCATCAGTGACTCCACCGTATGATTTAACTACATCATAATCGTCCTTCTCTCCACCAAAGTATATTTCGCCGTAGCTTGCTTCGGCCCTTTCATCGATTTGGAACATTCCCCAATAGATCCCATTAAGAAACAATTGAATCCATCGGCCTCTTTTATACGGTTGACCCATCTCACCTTGAAGGTCCCTTGACCAGGTATCCCTAATGAAACTGTTTCGGTTAGTATCTCCTTGAGCCCAAGAATAGTTTTGCGGCCCCCTAAGATCAAATTTGTTAAAAACATCGGCCCCTTCGTCACCGTAAATTGGGTAGTTAAGCCTTCCGTTACCATACTCAGATCTAAAAAAGAGCCTAAAGGAGTGTTTTGGATTTTGAGTGCGCCTCGAATAACCACCTCTAATACGCAAACCGCAAGGTGACTGAAAGCCTTTTTCGTTACCGTAAGAATCAATCCAGTTCGGAGGAAATATCATTTCCACCGATGATTCCCTTTCCCATGCGACACCATCCCTTTGTGGATTTGAATAGATACCGGTTTGAGCACTGGTGAGGTTAGCCTGTTCTGTGACTATAGAAATTGCCGGCAGGCTTTTAAGGGCGTCTTTAACTTTTTCAACGCCTCCAATTTGAGAGTTAGTACTATTAACAACGGATTGATTCATGCCATATTGGTAACGTTGACCATTAACGCTCCCACTAGGCCAACCGGGAGGAGCTGAAGTTGATTGTCTGATGATGTCATTAACAAAGAGATAAGAATGCGTGTCAACATTAGTTGAATCGTACCCATTCTTGAATGCAGCGGCTCGAATGACTGAGCTTTTTGTTATGTTTATGGGCGAGCTGTAAATATTGCCCTTCGTAGCCGAAGGCTCGGAACCATCAGTCGTGTACCTTATAGTAGCTCCTTCCGTTTTGGAAGTAATCTCCAATCTAAAGGATTCATCGTAAAAGCCCCTGTCCGGAGTGAACTTTGTATCCGCTACCTTGCCCTGGCTTGAAAGTTCTGAATTAGCAAAACCAGGTGACGGCGTTTTGCAAAAACCATAACTGGAACCTCCTCCAACGTCCTGAACGTCCGCAGTCAAGTGAACGCCAAGCAGGAAATCTGAACTTCCAGGGGTAGTGTTCATGGCCTGAACAGAAAATACGTTATCACCATTCTTGATGGCACTTATGTTGGATGCAAGATCTATGGTGATTGGAGTAGACGCAACGATCGAATCAGACCGTGAGCCAGTAGCTCGTGAATTGTAGACCATTTCATCAGGGGCATTAAACGAACCGATCTCGGTACCGTTAATGTACGCAATGAAGCCATCATCAATTGTGAATCGGACCTCTCCGCCGACAATTTTTTTATTACTACTATCAAATTGAAAAGGAAACCTGAAGTATCCACTGGCATTTGTACCCTTCATATCATCAGCAATACTTGTCTCGATGAGTCGATCAAGGGTGCCTGCGCTCGTTTCAAAACCAACCGGATGTTTGACTCGCTTCCATGCCGAGTCATCAAAAATGTCACCGGAATTGAGCCACTCATTACCGAGTGAGCCATCAGTAGGAATGAAGTAGTTCACCATATCATTAGGAGTTACTAAGGAAGTTGATGTCGGTTCACCCCAAATACCGAGACCGTATGATCGGTCTTTGTCTTGTTTTGGAAACTTAGGGGCTATTTCAGAAAGAACTGTCTTCCCATCTGAATCGATCAATCCCAAATACTCACCTCCGCTGGAAAGTTCAAAATTGGTATGAAGTTGACCTCCACCTTCATGTATATCTTCTCCTTTACCCGAAGCAAAAATAACGAGGTGCTTGCCGGCTCCGATAGTAGATGCAGGGAACTCCCACTTAGTAAGATTGTCAGGGTTGTCAGTTAAGTACAATCCTTCCAGATTGAAATCTGCATTTCCAGGATTGT
>JABGYE010000071.1:0-10209 GCA_018675395.1 Akkermansiaceae bacterium | reverse complement strand
GACTCCTCGAGGAAAACCACATCGTCATTCTGGCTGGTTTTCAGGGCAGGAGCCCAGACGGCCGCATCACAACACTCGGTCGTGGAGGTTCGGACCTGACAGCTATTGCAATGGCAGCGGCTATAGATGCTGACCTGTGCCAGATACTCACTGACGTTGATGGGGTCTACACCTGTGACCCGCGTGTAGTGCCTGATGCTCGGAAAATTAATGAAATTTCGTATGATGAAATGCTGGAAATGGCTTCATCCGGCTCTAAAGTAATGCAGTCAAGATCCGTTGAGTTTGCCAAAAAGTTTGGCGTTAAGTTTGAAGTAAGAAGCAGTCTAAATGAAAATCCAGGAACAATCGTGACAGAAGAACACCCTAACATGGAATCCGTAGTTGTTCGCGGAGTAAGTATCGAGCGAGAACAGGCAAAGGTAACCATTGAGAATGTTTCCGATGAGCCGGGAGTCGCAGCAAAAATATTTCATGCCATTTCCGATTCTGGTGTCGTGATCGACATGATTGTACAGAACGTCTCGAAAACGAACCACACTGACATCTCATTCACCTTGCATCGATCCGATCTAAAAAAAGCAAAACAAACGATCGAACCTATTCTTAAGGATCTTGGCAATGAATCCTCCATCGAAACGACTGACGGGATTGGCAAACTGAGCGTGGTCGGAATTGGAATGCGCTCTCACTCTGGAGTCGCAGCTCAAATGTTTGCTGCACTTGCAAAGAATGGTATCAATATTCAAATGATATCAACCTCAGAAATAAAAACTGCAGTCATCATCAAAGAAGAGGACCTTGAGCAATCGGCTAACATAGTCCACACTGCCTTCAACCTTTAGTAGCTCATCAGCTCAATACATTTTTAATTTATAATCCCCCCAACAAAACCCAACCTCAGCCACTTAACCTAATCACATCTAGAAAACATTGTACAAGAGTCTCTTAATCATCCTTGGGATAATTTATTTGGCACCCCATGGGTTCAGTAAAAAGAAAATTGGGTACTTGCCTGAACCTTCAAAAAAAAATACGGAAATTATTCTCCGTATACAGATATTTCTTGATGGGAAAATGTTCGGACCCGGCAAGATTGACGGCCAAATGGGACAATTCACCCGCAAGGCAGTTGCCCATTACAATTTCGGATACGATCTGAAATATGATAACTATTATAAGGTGATCAATGAATCGAATGCGGCCATCGACGAACTCTTCACTACTTACACTATCAAAGAAAAAGATTTCAATTTTGTCGGGGAAGTCTCTTTCGAACCTTCTGAGCAGGCAGAAATTGATTATCTCTACTACAGATCAATCCTTGAATTTGCAGCAGAACGTTTTCACTCTGATGAAAAATATCTCACGAAAATAAACCCTGAAATAGATTGGGAAAAGGCAGCTACAGACACCGTCATTAAGGTTCCTAACGTGACTCCGTTTAGAATTGAAGACGTAAAAAAAGACAAGTCATTTCAACGGGAAAGAAAACTTAGTAAAAGACTAGTCATCGTAGATACAACTCAAAAGCTTGTAGCCATATGGGGAAAAAAGAAGATTCTTGCTACGTTTCCTATAACTCCGGGAAAAGAAAAGTTCATTCACCGCGGCGACTGGGTCATTCAAAATATGATCACTACCCCAACGTTTAGATGGGATCAGAGCATGCTGGAGACAGGGAAACGCAGCAACGTAGCTCACCTGCTTCCACCGGGCCCAAACAGCCCAATAGGAATCTTCTGGGCAGGACTAAACAAGGGAGGAATCGGTCTGCATGGGACCTCCTCTCCACACACGATTGGCCGGTCCAGAAGTGCCGGCTGTGTGAGGCTGGCCAATTGGGACGTTGTCCGCCTTTCGGACCTAGTGAGACCCGGAGCAAAAGTAGAAATGCGCTAACTGGCCTTATTTAGCCGCGCTTTTTCCATGGTTGGAAAGTCTTAGATACGGGCCTTCTCTGTTTCTTAGATAGAAGATCAGTCCCTTCAGCAAAATCATGCCAAACCTTTATGAGTTCATTCCTCACTTCCGGCTCGGACTTGGAAAGGTCTTTCAGTTCGGTCCGGTCGGCGATCATATCATAAAGCTCCCAAGGCCCGCCTCGAGCCGAAACTACTTTCCATTTCCCTTTCCGAATTGCACGATTATTACCGAAATGAAAATAAAGGAACTCATGACCTTCCCTCTTCTCTCCCTTAAGAATAGGTAACAATGATTTTCCCATTAATTTTGAATTCGAATTCTTCTCCGGGTAATCTACCCCTGCCAGATCAATGCACGTAGGCATAAAATCAACGAGATGTCCTAACTGGTCAGTGATGGAACCTTTCTTTGTCTTTAAGCCCTTGGGCCAATGAACTATCATCGGGCTACTTATTCCACCCTCGTGTTGGTTCTGCTTGTACCAACGAAAAGGCGTATTACCCGCGTGCGCCCATCCCGTATCGTATGTCCAATAACTCTCAGGATCCCACGGCATCTTATCAGCTCCTCGGGTCCGCTCAAAGGGACAAGCTCCATTGTCAGAACAGAACATAAATAATGTATTTTCAAAAACACCAATCTGTTTGAGCTTTTCAACGAGTTTCCCAATTCCCTGATCCATTCGATCAACCATCCCTGCATAAGCGGCCATACGGAAATCTTCCCAGTCCTTTTCTTTATCAGTCAGACCATTCCAAGGCCTAACGGTCTGAGGCCTAGAACTTAAAGACCAGTCTTTATTTATCAACCCTAGATCAATTTGCCTAGCATAGCGCTTCTTGCGTAACTGATCCCATCCTCCCGCGTACTTTCCCCGGTATTTCATAACTTCTTTCTTAGGTGCCTGAAGCGGGTAATGTGGTGCATTGTAAGCGAGGTACAAAAAGAATGGCTTATCCTTATCCTTCTTCAGACTTTCGTTCACAAAACGAACGGCATAGTCCGTATTCGCGTCTGTCGTATAAAATCCTTCCTTTGGAACGTCAAATTTCTCACCATCAAGACGAAACGAATCATCGCCAGTGAAGAAATTAGTAGCACCACTCAAATGACCAAAGTATCGACTGAACCCTTTATCAGTCGGCTCCTTGTCTAGGTGCCACTTCCCTACCATCAATGTCTGATATCCTGCGGGCCTTAGCACCTCAGCAATAGTCGGCCCATTGGAAAGTTTTGCAGCGCCTGCCTGCCCGCAATATTTTCCTGTCAATAAATCCACCCTAGAAGAATGGCACTTGGCCGTATTATAAAACTGAGAAAAACGAAGACCGTTCTCTGCCAAACTGTCCAATACTGGAGTCTTAATCTCACCTCCATAACATCCCAGATCTGCAAATCCAAGATCATCGGCCATGATGAGAACAATGTTGGGCCTTTCAGCTGCATCTAAAATATATGCCCATGCACAGCAAGGAAGGAGAAGAATTCGCAGGAAAAATTTTCTTATAAAATAGGTCATGAGATATTAATTTTTAAGAAGCAAATTCAGTGAATGAAATCTTAACCAAATAAAAAGGGTATTAAAGATGTGAGTTTATTACTTGGCGTAACCAATTTGAAGCATTAGATAATAAGTTCTACTAGATGATTCGCTTTCAAAGCCTAACTCGCAACATAGAAATTGGAGCGAATTGTTACCTTCTTAGCTTAGGGGGTAAGCGAATTCTAATTGATTCAGGAATGCACCCCAAAGCAGAATCAAAGGATGCCTTACCTCAGTTCGACCGAATCATAGATGAACCCTTAGATGCGGCCATTCTTTCCCACGCACATCTGGACCATTCAGGATCCTTGCCCGTGATCCAAAGACATTACCCAGAAATGCCGGTCTTCATGAGTGAGGCTACTGATGCACTAGCCCAGGCACTCCTGCACAATTCGGTGAATGTAATGACATCCAAAAGGGAAGAACTTGGAATTAATGAATATCCTTTATTCACCCACCGTGAAATTCACAAAGTAAACAAACAATGGCATCCGAGAAGGAACGGTAAAAAATTTGAATTACATGAGACCGGAGGCACCTCCTGCACTTTTTATGACGCCGGCCATGTCATGGGTGCGGTCGGATCCCTCTTTGAATTTTCCGGGAAAAAAATAATGTATACGGGGGACGTTCATTTTGAGAATCAGAGCATTCTTAAGGGGGCCGACTTTCCGCAGGAAAAAATTGACGTTCTCATCTTAGAATGTACCCGAGGCGGAGCTGCACGTGATCCGGAATATTCCAGATGGTCTGAAGCGGAACGCCTCGCATTAAGCATGGAAGAATGTCTCGAAGGGAAGGGTTCAGTAATGATCCCTCTATTTGCGATGGGAAGGACCCAAGAGACAATCATGATGCTCTACGAACTTCAAAGAGCCAGAAAATTAAGAAAGACTTCATTCCTGATAGGTGGGCTCAGCATAAAAATGACTAAGATATATGACCGATTCTCAAATCGCATTAGACGCAACCATAAAGGACTCAACCTGATGCGCGTGAAAGGCTTATTATCTACTCCAAAGTCGAGGGGTGAACTTCCAAAACTAGAACAGGGAAACGTTTATACATTGTCTAGCGGAATGATGACAGAGAAAACCATGTCAAACAGACTAGCTCAACAGTTCATCGCCAACCCCCGTAACCTTGTCGCCTGCGTCGGATATGCCGATCCCGATTCACCAATGGCAAGACTCATTGGATCAGAAAGAGGAGAAGAGGTCCTCTTGGATTCAAAAAAGGATCCCGTAAAACGTCAATGCTCAGTTCAAAACTTTGACTTCAGCGGGCACGCCTCGAGAGAGAGTTTAATTGAATATGCAGAATCAGTTCGCCCTGAAAAAATTATCCTAGTGCACGGTGACCAAGGGGCCATCGAATGGATGAAGCAAAGACTGGGTCAGCGTTTACCGGAAACAGAAGTCATCATTCCTGACCCTGGAAAAGAAATAGACTTAGAATAATTTTCTAACCTCTCTATTCTTCGGAGAGCTTGTCCTCGACTGCCTTTAGCCGAGACAATATTTTTGGGAGTCTCCTTGGAAAAACCATTTCTTTTCTAACCCTCTCAATCGGACCAGCAGGGAATCCAGAATAGAATGCAGGCTTACCAGGCTCTCCACCCACCAAACTCTTCGTCGCTCCAGTCCTAGCAACGAGCACAACGTTGGAACCGATCTCTATGTGCCCGGCAACACCTACCTGAGCTGCCATTGTCACGTTATCTCCAATCTTACAGCTTCCTCCTATGGCCGTATCGGCAACAAAAATACAATTCTTACCTATGATCACGTTGTGCGCTACCTGGACTAAGTTATCAAATTTGCTTCCTTGACCTATCAAGGTCTTTCCGAAACGGCCACGGTCTATTGTGCAATTTGCTCCGATTTCGACATCATCTTCGATAACCACGTAGCCAAAGTGTTCAATCTTTTGATGCGCTGATCCATCATATTCAAACCCAAAACCATCAGAGCCAATGATACTCCCTCCATGCACGATCACACGTTTTCCGATCCGTGAACGATCATAAATCACAACGTTTGGATAAAAGTAACCATTCTCGCCCACTTCGACGTTGGAACCTATAATGACTCCGGCACTAATCGTAGCGCCTTCCCCTATTTTTGTTCCCGCCCCAATCACAACGTTCGGCCCTACACTGACAGTGGCAGGATCCATCTGAACGTCCTCAGCAATGACTGCACTAGGATGAATACCTTTCTCATGTGAATTTAATTTTGAAGCGTACAGTTCCTTGGCAATTTCATTAAATGCAATGGATGGGCTCTTAACTTTAATGAGAGGAACATGGGCAACCTCTTCATCAAACCCTGAGGGAACTAAAACGGCAGCTGCCTTAGTCGATTTCAGGTCATTCAAGTAACGACCATCATGATAAAAAGATAATTCTTCCGGGCCGGCCTCCGAAAGAGAAGCGAGACCCCTTATCCCAATTCCCTCTTGGGCAGGGTTAATGACTTCAGCTTCAAGATTAGCTATTATGTCGCAAAGTTTAATCTGCACGGGTTGGAGGTTTTCCTCCTTCTATTAACGATGCACCCCACTCAAGGAGAAGGGGCATTCTTGTTCAATACTCCAATGAGTTCTTTACTAAAATCAACTGCGTCTTTGGAATGCAGGAGAAAAGGAATGCCTCGCGTTCCAAGGCCCGACTTATCAAAGACGATGTCATAATTCTTCTTCTTGGCCATATCGCCTACAGCGTCTTGTATCTCTTCGATCAAAGCTTTGCGCTTTCTGTCAACTTCTGTGAGCAGCATTCTCTGCCTCCTGTCTGAGAGCTCCTTCTTCTCACGCTCAAGAGCACGTGCCTTCGACGCTACCTCTTGTGCCTCTTTCTGCTTCGTCTTTCTAAGCTCTTCACCGATTGCGGGATCTTTAATTTCTGTTGCCAATTTCTGATAACTATCCAATAGTTTTTTATAATCGTTATTGATCGTCTCTAGCTCTTTCTTGGCCGCTTCTTTTTGCTCATTCACAACCTTATCCGCATCCTTTGTCTTATAATATTCGGCAAAGACCCGGTTCATATCAACGATCCCAATCTTCATTCCCTGCGCAAAGGCACCGGACATCATGAAGGCTAGACTAATTATAACAGCTGGAAGATAGAAGGCAGATTTGGTCATAACAATGAAAGGAGAATCCTACACAATAGTTCGATTTTCAAGAGAAATACTCGGTTCAGCAATGTCCTTTTCAAAAGGTATGATAAGTTCGCGCTGAAAATTAGCGGAACTGATAACCCATATTGAACTGGAACCTCATCTTATCCTCTACCCATTCGTTTGTTTGCATAGGCCAGGCCACATCTAACCGGATCGGGCCCATCGGCAGGTAAAGGTCCAGTCCAATACCATAATCAGACAAATAGTCTCCTCCAAAGTCCCAAGCATCGTTGGAAAGGATTCCTCCATCATAGAAAACATGGCCTCTAAACTTCTTTAGATTGAGCAATGGAAAACTGTACTCCGCAGTAAAATAAGCTGCTGTCCTTCCACCTAATGGCTCTCCCTGTTCGTCGCGAAGCGCCGGACTACTCGCCTCACGATACTCATATCCTCGCAGGCTACGGGCACCTCCCAAGAACTCACGCTCAAAAATCGGAACATTATCATCACCGTCAACACTACGGTACTGCCCATTAATGCTTAAAATAGTATCAAAGGGTAAGAGGAAATATTTAGATCCTGAAAGCTGAACTCCATAAGTTTCCACATCACCAAAGGAAACATCAGTACCAAGAGATATTCGGTGACCTCGTCTGGTCAGGTACTGACTGTCTGTAGTGTTTATCACATAATTCACTGCGAAGAGCGCGCGATCATATTCGCCCTCTTCCTGCTTGAGGGTATCACTTGAATCTGAATCCACATCAATCTCATAATTCTCTAGGCTAGCCTTAAACGAAAGTGACGTGTATTCACCGAGCGGCCTACGCAAACTCATATAGGCTCCCCCAATGGTCTGATCGTACTTATCAGAAAGATATAGGAGATCCCTAAAATAGAGGCCCGTTCCAAGTGCCAGCTTCTTATCAAAGAGCCACGGCTGAGTATAATCGAACTGAAAGTCCTTCCGTCTCCTACCATACTGCACTCCAAGACGAATCTTTTCACCGCCACCCACGTGCGGCTTGCCGAATAATTTGAAATTGGTCTGAACGATGTCCATGAATCCGACCAAGTTATCAATCGAACTGAACCCTGCGCCAAAGTTCACCGTGCCTGTCGATTTCTCTCTAACTTCAATACTAATGTCTGTGTGGTCAGGCGTTGCAGAGTCAGTCGGAGTCACGTTGACACCTTCAAAGAATCCTAATCCCATGAGACGGTTGCGGCTCACTTCTAACCTCGTTTCATTGTATACATCCCCAGGAGCGAGGGCCAGTTCACGACGAATAACCTTATCGTGAGTCCGGTCATTACCACTGATGTTGATCAATTCGACCGTTGATTGAACGCCTTCTGAAACTGCGTATTCAATATCAACCATGGTCTCTGAAGAGCTGTCAACGCGGGGAGAAATACGCACATTTGAATAACCATTGTTCGAGTAATACCTCCGCAATCCGACCAAGTCAGTACTGATGCCTTCGGAAGAATATACGGCACCTTCCCTCATCTCTAGTAGGGGCAGAATATCCTTCTGAGACACGGCCTTTATTCCTGAAACAGAAACCTTATTTACTGTGAACCTGTTCCCCTCATTAATATGGATGACAAGATCCACCTTATCACCTGCAGGCTCACGTACTACCTCAGTCACACGTGCATTTATGTAACCTTGGTTACGATAATATTCCTCAACCCTAACGACATCCTCTTCTAGTTCAGCAGAATCAATGCCCCGGTTCTTTTTGAAAACATTATACGCACGACTGGCCTTCACATGCATCTGTCCCGAGAGGACCCGATCAGAAATGGATTCGTTACCAAAAAATTTAACCTTGTTGAGCCTTTCCAAAACTCCCTCATCAACGACAAATGTGACTCTCGAAAATCCAGGCCTCTCGGCACCTCCAACCTTATAGGTAATACCCACATTGGAAAATCCCTTTTTCTTATATAATGCCTCCAAATTCACTCGGGCCGTCTCTAGGAGCGTATCATCAAAGGCTTCACCAATTTCAAGTTCCGTCTCCTTGCGTAATTTATTAGTGGCCAAAGAATTTCCTATAAAAGAAACCTCCCCCAAAATGGCACGTGTACGGACCAGAAATATAACACGAACACCACCTTCATTTGGCTCGGTCAAAACCCTAACATTATCTACTAAACCACTCGAATACAGATTTTTGATATCCTCTTCGACCTCCATCGCATCTAGTTCGCTACCCACTTTGCTGCGTATCTGAGTACTAAGAGCAGCCTGATCTACTGTTGGAGCTCCGGCATACTGAATAGAAATATCAGTGATTTTCTCAGCACGCAGAACTGACTGCCCAAGTACTAGAAAAATGAAAATGAACGCGGCCGAGATTAATTGCCTGATATGAAATGTCATTATGGTATTCAGAGTATCTTATTGAAGATCAGTGGAATTATGGACAAATGGCTCGGCTTGATTCAAGCCATTTATCAGATAATACATAAAAGTTAATTGTTTTTCTTTTGTCTTCTTTTGTTAACTTACGAATCGTAAATCTAATCCATAATTTGATATAATTTGCTTATTATAAGCCAATTAGGATATTAATGGCTCAGTATTTGTTTAATATAATTAGCTGGTTTAATGGTAAAGTTTATAAAATATCGTTAATATTAATTAATTTTTGTTCGCTTCAAGTGATATTAATGGGAAAAATCAAATAAATCGTGCAGGAGAATTTTTACACAGAAGCCACTGAATCCCCAGAAACTGACTTTGATATCTCTTTGAGACCACCAGAACTGACGGAGTTTTTTGGGCAAGAGAAAATCAAAGAGCGGATTTCCCTAATGATAGAAGCCGCTCAGCAGAGGGAAGATGTTTTGGCTCATATCCTGTTATCTGGGCCACCTGGCCTAGGCAAAACTACTTTGGCACATATTATCGCCTCCGCTACCGGATCCCAACTTCATTCAACGAGTGGACCCCAAATTGAAAAGGCTGGGGACCTTGCTGGAATACTTACTAACCTTAAGAGGGGTGACGTTCTATTCATTGATGAGATCCATAGGCTTCACCCAGCCATCGAAGAGTATCTGTACCCGGCAATGGAAGACTATCGGTTGGATATCATTATTGATCAGGGCCCCAATGCGAGGACCATCGAACTCTCATTGCCAAGATTCACTTTGGTAGGAGCAACGACTCGTGCCGGAATGCTAACTGCCCCTCTCAGATCCAGATTCACGATGACTAACCGTCTCGATTACTACACGGCTGAAGAACTGACCAAGATAGTGAGCAGGTCAGCTGAACTGCTCAAAGTTGAAATCGAATCAGGCGGAGCATTAGAAATTGCATCCCGTTCGAGAGGGACTCCGAGAGTTGCCAATTCATTATTGCGGTGGGTCCGAGACTTCGCTCAAGTCAAAGCGAATGGAATCATCACTCAGGAAGTCGCAGACGGGGGCCTCAAAATGATCGACATTGATGATGATGGTCTCGATGAAATGGATAAGAGAATACTCGAGTCCCTGATCTACAAGTTTGATGGCGGACCCGTGGGTCTAAATTCATTGGCCGTCGCGGTCGGCGAGGACTCCTCAACGATCGAAGAAGTTTACGAG
>JABGYE010000122.1:0-8068 GCA_018675395.1 Akkermansiaceae bacterium | reverse complement strand
CGGTCTGTGCGAAGCTTCGTAAAATTCCCCGTCATGCCATGCGATAGCTCCCCAATCATTCACTGACGCGGTTTTCACTTCACGAAGCGTCGTTGCAGTCGCCTTGAAATTTGGGAATTCGGTCACGGCCTGACCGATCATCTGTTTGAAGTTTTCAACGTTCAGGCCAGAAATATTCGCATCGACTCCCTCCACTTCAAAACCAAGACACGCAGTGAAGTCTTCCTCGTTGCCGATCATTACGTCTACGGACTTCGCAATTTCCCGGTTTACCTCCTGTGCCCTCTCCTGACCCCCAATCGATTTCCATAGCGATGGTCTGTAGTTAAGGTCGTAGCTGATGATGGTTCCATGCTCCTTCGCTTTCTTGCATGCTTCAATGACCAATTCGGCAGTCGTTTCAGAGAGCGCTGCGAAGATGCCTCCGGTATGGAACCACTGTGAGCCCTGCTCTCCAAAAATGTGATCCCAGTCAATGTCTCCGGGCTTCATTTGTGAGGCTGCTGTGTGACTACGGTCAGAGGTTCCCTTCGCTCCGCGTATGCCGAATCCTCTCTCCGTAAAATTTATCCCGTTCCTCACTTCGCGACCGATTCCATCAAAATCAATCCACTGCACAAATTCAGTGTCGACACCACCTTGCAGAATGAAATCTTCAATGAGCCTGCCCATTTCATTTTCTGCGAACGCTGTGACGACTGCTGTTTTCATTCCAAAGCAACGTCTCAGGCCACGGGCCACATTATATTCTCCTCCCCCTTCCCAGGCATTGAATTTCCTGGCCGTTCTTACTCTGCCTTCCCCGGGGTCGAGTCTAAGCATGATTTCACCGAGTGAAATCTCAGTGTATTTGCATTCAGAAGGTGATTTTATATCGAGTGCCATGGGGCGCCGATAATAACGTGTCAGTTCCCTATGTAAACTGCTTCTTCATCAAGAAGCGTCATTATTATGAAAATATGGGACTATTTATCGAAATTAGGTAATGCTTCAATGTCCCAGGGATCCGCATTGATCTGTTTTGCGAGATCATTAAATTCGGCAATTTCTGCGGCAGAAAAAAGCAATCCTCCGGCCTCTTTGGTTTGGGTGGCTGCCTCAGCAAAGTCCTGTCCGGGCAGGAAAATATTTTCATTGCCGTGCCCTTTGATGTCTTCGATCACAGCTCTGATATTTTCTTGTTGGTTTCGTCCACAAGCGAAGGCTCCACTACTGACTGCATCAGGATGAATGACCTGAAAATAAAAACTAGGAGTTCGCTTTTCTCCTTCAGGAATTTCTCGAGACCTGAGCGTTGGTAGAGATCCTCCAATGAATGAGGCCAGTATCTCATTAATGAGTGCCATGCCGTAACCTTTGTGCGCACCGAAAGGGACAAGGTAAGTGGCCTTTTCAGGATCAGTGGTTGGATCCCCGTTCTCATCGACGGCTGCATTTTTCGGCAATGGCTGACCTTCTCTTTTGAGTTGTTGGACCCTTCCCATGGCGACGACTGAAGTGGCCCAGTCAATGACGATGGGGAATCCAATTGAATCAGATGTAGGAAATCCCCAACTGTGAGGATTGGTTCCGAGAGTGGGATGCTTGCCCATGAATGGCACGACTTCGGCCAGTCCTGCCGTGCAGTTCGTATAAGCGATGTATCCTCTATTTGCTGCGTCCAGAACGTATCCTCCTCCCCAGAGATAATGAAAGGCATTGTCCACGGACACTTGCCCGATCCCATACTTGTCGGCAAGCTCGATGCACCTTTCGATGGCTTGGTAAGCGACGCTCTGTCCTAGTTTTTTGTTACAGTTCCAAATTTCACTAGCCTTAAAGTTTTTTTCTATTGTTTCGATCTCGGCCCCTGGGGTGCATCCATCATTTCCTGAACCGAACAGTTCGTCCAGATGAATTGCCTTCAGTGCGTTGTGAGTTCGAACGCCGTGAGTCGAAGCAAAGGAACAGAACCTGGCAGCGTCATTCGATTCTGATTCAGTGAAGCCCCTTTGTTGGTAGGCTTTACTGACTAGTGAATTGTGGTCACTTTCTTGGACAATATAGAATTCTTCTTTCATATTTTTATGAATCAAATTTGTTGGCCTGAGTGTAATCATCTTTTCCGTTTAAGAATGATATCAGGTTTCGAGTGGCCATTCCGGCCTGTCTTTCTACAGACTCATGAGTTCTAGAGGCAATGTGTGAAGTGATAATACAGTTAGGGGCATCTAGAAGTGGATGATTTTCCTGAGGTGGTTCGCTGTCCAAGACATCAGTCCCATATCCCCCGACTCTCCCACTCAACAACCCTTCCTTCATGGCTTCAGCTTCGACTAGTTCACCTCGCGCGCAGTTGATCACAATCACGTTATCCTTCATTTGCTCTATCTTTGAGGAGTTGATCATTCCGTGCGTTTCATCGTTAAGAAAACAGTGCAAAGAAACAATATCAGAACCGCAAAGGACCTCGTCCATGTTTGAACATTTTCTTATTCCGTGATCATTAGCAAAATCCTCATCAAAGAAGGGATCATAAGCAATGATATTTAATCCGAAAGCACTTGCACGGATAGCGACTTCTTTGCCGATCCTTCCGAGCCCGATGATACCTATCGTTTTACCAAGTATTTCATTTCCGATCGGTTTTTTCCAACCCGATTTCCAGGCACCTGAAGAGACTTCATTCGCGTTCGAGTGAATTTTTTTTGTTAGGCCGAGTAGGAGGCCGAAGCAGTGTTCCGCGACTGTTGTGTGATTGACTCCTGGAGTGAATAGTACTGGTATTTTTTTTGCGGTGGCATGTTCGACATTAATTTTATCGAGTCCGATTCCGTATTTGCTAATTACCTTGAGCCGTGGCAGGGATTTATTAATGACCTCTTCAGTTATCGCGTCATCACCACAAAGGAAACCATCAAATTCTCCCGCCAGCTCAAGCATTTTTTCTTCGGGTAGAGGCCCGCGTTCTCTGGCAATTTCCCAGCCAGTTGAGGATAGAAGGTCATGGTGTGGCCCTGGAGTGTCTTGATAAGATGTAGTGGTTAACAGTATTCGCATAGTGTAGGCTATATTCAGTTTCGATTTTTAGTCTTCAGTCAAGTAAAGTGAACGATAAAATGAAAATGGAAGCCGGTCAGCAGCCCTTGGACCGGTTTATGGATGAGGCTGATTTAAAGAATAATGATTTAGTTAAGTGTTCTAAGGAGGGTTTAACACATAAGCAGGTTTCTAAGGCAAGGAAAGGTCGTAGGATTACACAAAGAATGCAAAAAAAGATTCTATGCGCATGGAATGACCTTACTGGAGAGAAGAGGGAAATGAATGAGCTTTTCAATTATCGTGGGCAGTGATGGCTGATTTTACTATAGTTGGCGGTGGTTTAGCCGGTTGCAGTCTGGCTATTGCCCTCCATAAGAGGGGAAAAGATGTAAGAGTCGTAGATCGTGGTGACTCAGTGACTTCCACTAAGGTGGCAGCCGGCATCGTTAATCCCATCACCGGTCCGTATCTCACCAAGGGGCTACGATTCAATGAGTACTGGTCACATGCATTAAAATTCTACAGGTCCTTTGAAGGTTTAGTGGGGAGGACTTTGTTTCGCGAAATGAGAATGGTTCGACTCTTGGACTCTGAGCAGCAGGTGACTAAATGGCAGAGCCGACTCAAGTCTCCCTCCTATCAAGAATGTCTAACGGATGATTCTTTTCATATAGGGGATGAGTTTCATTCAGAATTTGGAGGTTTTACAGTTGAATGTGCCGGTCATTTACTCACCTCTGACTTCATTGATGCAACAAAAAGGTTTATGGGTGATCAGTGGCAGGTTGGGGAAGTCCTCGAGCCCGAATCTGAAGGGGTCACTATTTTTTGTGAGGGAGTGAACGGCTTGCATAACCCTCTATTTGATTGGGTCCATTTTAGGCCTGCTAAAGGAGAAATATTAACGGTCCGGATCAATGATCTCAATGAGGACCGCATAGTGAACCGTGGGAGAGTATGGCTATTGCCGATTGGTGATGGTGTTTTTCGTGCCGGCGCAACCTATGACTGGGATTCAAATGATTGTAATATCACTGCAGAGGGGAGGGAATTCATAGAGGCACGCCTCAAGGGCCTTATTAAGGTTCCTCATGAAGTCTTGGATCAGCGGGCAGCGGTCAGGCCCGTGATCGGAACAAGAGAAATTTTAATAGGCATTCATCCTGGCCATGAACACGTTGGCTTCTTTAATGGATTAGGTTCGAAAGGTGTTTTGTTAGCGCCCTTCTTTGCGGAGAACTTTGCAGCGCATCTTTGCGGAGAAGCAGAAATTGATGAAGAGGCTAATCTGCGTGGGAATCTATAAAGTAAAAATGATCATTGATAAATGAAATCAATACATTTAGCTCATCAGCTCGTCAGTGATCAGCTCGGGGGAGGCGAGGTAGTGATTGATGCCACTGCGGGGAACGGGCACGACACCCTGTTCCTTGCCCAGCAGGTAGGAGCGTCCGGGACCGTATATTCCTTCGATGTGCAGGAAGAAGCAATCCGAATAACCGGGTCGAGGCTCGAAGAGGCAAAGGTATCTGATAGAGTCATTATGTGCAATACCGGCCATGAGAATATGGATGAAGTCATCAGTGCATCGGACTGGGGAAATGTTTCCGCGATCATGTTTAATCTTGGGTACCTTCCAGGAGGTGATCATTCCATAACAACGCTAGAGGCAACAACGTTAACCGCTCTTGGAAAGGCTCTTGAATGTCTTAAGGAAGACGGATTTTTGGCTACCCTTTGCTATCCGGGTCATGACGAGGGACTTGAGGAATCTGTGAAAGTTTCGACTTTTCTGGAATCCTTGGATCAGTCTCAATTTCTAACGAAGAATTACCGGGACGCGAGTGCTCCAGACAATGCTCCTTTTCTAATCTCGGTCCAAAAGAGATCAATTTAGAGGTAGTTGTCAAAGTCATTGGTTCTGTATTACATTGCTACCTTGTCACGAAAACTTCAGTTATTTACGAATGGATTCGCCTTGTGGGTTACTCTTGGCGCTGTTCTGGCCTGGATGAACCCCGATCTGTTCACTTGGTTCACACCATACATTGGGCCTGGTCTTGGAGTCATTATGCTGGGCATGGGGATCACATTGAGTTTTAAGGATTTCAAGGAAATTTTCAAACGGCCAGGGGCCATTGGGGTTGGTGTCGGGGCACAGTTTATCATTATGCCATTACTGGGATGGTCATTAGCAACATTGTTTAAACTGGAGCGTGATCTAGCTGTTGGTTTGATCCTAGTAAGTTGCTGCCCCGGTGGCACGGCGTCCAATGTGATTGCTTTTCTTGGTCGTGCAAACTTACCCCTTTCGGTTCTCATGACTATGTGTTCCACGTTCATGGCTATCTTTATGACCCCATTACTGACTGATACTTTGGCAAGCCAGTACATGGAAGTATCGGCAACTAAGATGCTTCTGACCACGGTACAGATTGTTCTGATTCCTATCGGTGTTGGAATACTTCTCAATCAATATTTCCCAAATAAGGTCAGGGCTGCCAAGGACGCGGCTCCTTTAGTTTCCGTGATCGTCATTGTTTTGATTGTGAGTTGTATCATTGGACTGAACAAAGAAAAGATTCAGAGCGCTGGGATCTCTTTATTTATTGCCGTCCTTCTCCTCCATTTGGGCGGGTTCGTTCTTGGTTACCTGCTCGTAAAACTCTTAGGTTATCCGGAAGATTACCGGAGAACGGTTTCCATTGAGGTAGGCATGCAGAATTCGGGGCTCGGGAGGGAACTTGCAAAAAAACACATCTCAGTGACGGCTGCGGCCCCTTGTGCGATTTCGGCCGTTTATCATTGCATTATTGGTAGTTTCTTGGCTGCCTATTGGCGTCGCAAGGTGCCTGATCCATTACCAGAAAAAGAGTAACTTTTTATGTATAGAGTTGCCCAGTCAGTTGTTCTTTTGGCAGGTGTTTATCTTCTCCTGAGTGGAAGGCCATTATTTGGCTTTTTTCTTTTATTCTCTGCGTTCGGATACTGGTTCTTTGATCGTTACACGAACCGGGTAGTTAAAGGATCTGATAGGAATCTGAAAGAAGAAGTTTCAGATTTTCATGGCGAATTGTTTATTGCTGATCTGCACGCTGACGTTTGTCTGTGGAGACGCAATCACATGGGAAAAAACAAAAGAGGGCACGTGGACTTGCCTCGGCTCATCGAGGGGAACGTATCTTTACAGTTTGTGACGATTCCAACGAAGCTTGTTTTGACCCGTAGGTTGCCACGTTTTTTTTTAACTGATCTTTTTTTCTGGAGTGCGATGATGAGTTTACAAAGGATTAGAACATGGTTCTTTGTTTCTGCGCGTGCTGAATTGCAGTTGGAAAGAGTCAGCTCTTGGATTAAAAACTCTCGAGGCTCCTTAAAATTAATAAGGAATTCCAATGACCTTCAGAGCCTATCTGAAGATCAAAGTGCCGGTCGTCAGGGCATCGGGATCATGCTCGGTCTGGAAGGAGCTCACGTATTGCGAGGTAGGTTCAATGTGAGTTGGCTCGTCGAGCAGGGGTTCAGGGTAGTTGGAATTACGCATTTTAATGATACTAGGTTTGGAGATTCGGCTCACGGATGGCGTCGGTCCGGGCTCACATCAGCGGGGCATGACCTTGTGAAGGATCTTGATAACAATGGTATCATCATTGATTTGGCTCACTGCTCAGAGCAATTGATCAGTGATGTTATCGATATGTATGATAAAGGCGATTTGACTAGGCCTCCTATCGTTTCACATACCGGGATCAAGGGAGTGCATAATCACCGACGTAACATTTCTGATGAACAGGCCATTGCTGTGGCCAGGGCTGGGGGTCTTATAGGAGTGACATTTTTCAGGCCTGCACTGCCTCGCAATTCAGTCAAAGCCGTTGGGGAAGTCGTGTTGCACCTGATTGGAATCCTGAATAAGGCCGGACTTGAAGGTGCCCGTCATGTGGCCTTTGGATCTGACTTTGATGGTGCGGTCAGGACAGTGATTGATTCTTCTGGTTGGCACCAGATCACAGAGATGCTCCTAGAATCAGGTATTTCTGAAGAGGATATTCAATTATTGATGGGTGAAAATGTACGTAGTTTTTTTGCGGAGCATTTGCCTAAGAGTCCGATTACATGAGGCCACCGGGAAGGCCTCCGCCTCCCATTCCGAGTCCACCAGTAATTTTGGACATTTCCTCTTCCATTACTTTGCGGCCCTGTTCAATGGCCTGAGTGACACCTGATAGGATGAGATCTTCCAGAATTTCAGAATCTTCTGGATCAATGATTTGCGGATCAATTTTGATTGATCGGATGTCGCCTGAGCAAGTGGCTGTGACCGTGACTTTGCCTCCACCTACAGAAGCTTCTACTTCCTGTTCGGCTAGCTCGGCTTGAACTTTTTTCATTTTGCCCTGCATCTGCTGGGCTTGTTTCATCATTTTAGCGATATTCATTGATTTGCTTTTAGTTGGTATATTTTTCTAAATTCGTTAATAAGACTAGTCTTCTTTAATGACGGCTTCAAAGACTTCAAGAGCTTCTTTGATGAGCGGGTCATCGTGAATATTTTCCTCTTCTTGAGTTTTTTTATTGGCATCTTCCGGTTCTTTGGAGTTTGCAGGTTCTTGGTGATCTTCTGGAGGTTCCTCGAACTCGGCAATGTGTGGTGGAGAGTCTGGAGGATTTACTCCTTCTTTGAGGATGGCCTGAAATTTTCTGATGCCAAGCATTGCTCCGAGGCACTTCTCGATGACGGGTCTAATGCGGTCACTGGTAATCATTGCATGGGCAATGCTTTCATCAGGGGACATCGCAACGGTGAATTTCTTACCATCATCTTTTTCGAATATTCCCTTTGCGGCTGAATCAGCTGCTAAAGGTTTTACTTTGCTAATATGCTCAATGACTGCTGCCCATATATCATTTCCGGATAGGGAAGAGCCATCGGGAGTAGGCTCGGGAGTAGGCTCGGGAGTAGGCTCGGGAGTAGGCTCGGGAGTAGGCTCGGGAGTAGGCTCGGGAGTAGGCTCGGGAGTAGGCTCGGGAGTAGGTTTGGTATCTT